>NZ_OY781925.1:1837500-2137500 GCF_963677305.1 uncultured Holophaga sp. | reverse complement strand
GTGGCGGTAACCCTCCAGGTCGAAGCCGCCGTCATCGGTGAGGAAGGCGCACAGGTTCAGAGAGGCCAGGTTGCAGGCCGTATCGTCCAGGAACATGTACTCCGAGCAGGGATTGCTCGCGTTGATGGGACCATCCTCGGGGCAGGTGTGCCAGTCGTTGATGGTGGTGTTGAACTGCACCCCGGGGTCCGCGCAGGCCCAGGCGGCGTAGTTGACCTTCTTCCAGAGATCGCGGGCCTTGAGGGTCCTGCTGACCTTCCCGTCCACCCGGCGCTTCAGCTCCCACTCGCCATCGGCCTCCACCGCCCGCATGAAGGCGTCGGGCACCCGCACGGAGTTGTTGGAGTTCATACCGGCGACGGTGGCGTAGCCCTCACCGTCCCAATTGGTGTCATAGGTGTGGATGTCGCGGTCAAAGTCACCCTGGGCCAGGCGTGCGAGGCACTGGGAGAGAAAGGCGGGGGCGGCCCCGTCCTTCTTGGCCTTGGCCACGGCCTTGCGCAGGCGCTCATTGGTCTTGGGGTTGGCGTCCCGCTCGGGGTGCCCTTCGACGGACTCACAGAAGGCGTTCCAGTGGCGGGCCATCATCTGGCTGCCGGCGGCCAGCATCGTGACCTTGCGCTCTTCGTTCACCTTCCAGAGGATGAAGGGCTCGATGTCGGGGTGGTCCAGGTCCAGGCAGACCATCTTGGCGGCCCGGCGGGTGGTCCCTCCGGACTTGATGGCACCAGCCGCCCGGTCGCCCACCTGGAGGAAGCTCATGAGGCCGGAGGATCGACCGCCCCCGGAGAGGGGCTCCTCGGCACCGCGGATCTTGGAGTAGTTGGAGCCGGTGCCGGAGCCGTACTTGAAGATGCGGGCCTCCCGCTCCCAGAGGTCCATGATGCCCCCGGGGTTCACCAGGTCATCCTGGACACTCTGGATGAAGCAGGCGTGGGGCTGAGGCCGCTCATAGGCACTGGTGGACCGGGTCAGCTCCCCGGTCTTGGGGTCCACGTAGCTGTGCCCCTGGGCCGGCCCGGCGATGCCGTAGGCGAAGTGCAGCCCGGTGTTGAACCACTGGGGGGAGTTGGGGGCGCACATCTGGTTGGCGAGCATGTAGGTCAGCTCGTCATAGAAGGCCTTGGCGTCCTCCTTGCCATTGAAGTAGCCGAAACTCTCGCCCCAGTGCCGCCAGCACCCCGCCAGGCGGTGGAAGACCTGCCGGGAGTCTGTCTCGCCCCCGTCCTGGGCGTCGATCCCCTTCCGCCTGAAATACTTCTGGGCCAGGATGTCCACCGCCACCTGGGACCAGCTCTCAGGCACCATCACATCCTTGGCCTCGAACACCACCTTGCCATCCAGCTTGGTGATGCGGCTGGTGCGGGGCACGAAGGGAATGCCCTCCAGGGGATCGCTGCCCTGCTTGGTGAAGTGGCGTGAGATCTTCATGGATGCCTCGGCTGGGCCACTGATGGAAACAGTGGAAGATGGGTTTTTGCGGGGATGGCCAAGCCCGCCACGGGGTCGGGGGCGGGAGCATTGAACCTCAACAGGTAGTGTTGAGATACAAGCTTCACCCCAAGATCTAGGGGTGTCAAGTGACTTCCGCACGATCCGATGCCCCCCCCAGGGATCTCTCTGTTTTTTCAAAGATTAGCGGACCTGTACACCCCTGGCCCCCCTCCGGAAGGGTCCGTCAGGGTGCCCTGGGGCACAATCCCCCCGGAGTTCCCAGTTCACATTTGATTTGAAAAAAAAATCTGATTACCATGGGTCACCCTGGAGTCGGTTATCAAAAACAGACGACATTCCAGACTTCAGGGCGACACCCGCATCCGTTGGAGGAACTCGTGGATATCAAGCAGCTGCGATGCTTCATGGCGGTGGCGGAGAATCTGAACTTCACCAAGGCCGCCAACCAGCTCTTCGTGACCCAGTCCGCCGTCAGCTACCAGATCGCCGGACTCGAGAAGCAGCTCGACCTCAAGCTCTTTGTGCGGGACCGCCACACCGTCCAGCTCACCGCCGCCGGCGAGGTTCTCTACCAGGAGTCCAAACGCCTGGTGGCGGAGTTCAATGAGGCTGTGGACAAGGCCCGCATGACCGAGAGCGGCATGGTGGGCAGGCTCTCCATCGGCATCCTCTCCTCCTTCAAGTTCCTCCCGTCCCTCATCAAGAAATTCCGCTCCAGCTACCCGAGCATCGCGGTGACGGTGACCCGCCACAGCATGAATCAGCTCAATGACGCCCTCAAGTCCGGCGAGCTGGACCTGATCTTCACCATCACCTTTGCCATGGCCAGCCTGCGCAACGTGCGCTCCTACACCTTCCTGCCCGACCAGGCAGCGGTCTTCGTCCGTCCCGACCACCCCCTGGCCAGCAAGGAAAGGGTCTCCATCCTGGACCTCAAGAAGGAGCCCATGGTCCACCTCTCGGCGGACTCCTCCGCCTCAGGTCTGGATTGGACGGAGAAGATCTGCCGCAAGCGGGGCTTCGCCCCCAACATCGTCCAGTTCACCGACGACCTGGAGACCCTGCTCTTCATGATCGACGCCGGCCTGGGCATCACCATCCTGGCCAAGCACGCCCTGGGCTTCTATCCCAACTTCAAGCTCAAGGCCATCCCCCTGGAGGACGCCGACGCCGCCATCGAGGGTATCTGTGTCTGGAAGGACCGCACCAGCAACCCCTCCGTCCCCCTCTTCCTCCGCAAGCTGGGCGTGATCAACCCCAACGATGTCTAGAATTCCACCACCAGGCAGCCCCACCGCACGGGGTTGCCTGGTGGTGGACGTTTCTACTGGTAGGTATCCATCACGGCATGGAGCAGTTCGATGGCCTCCGCCCGGGGGCGCTGGAAGGCGTTGCGGCCCATGATGGAGCCGAAACCACCGCCGGCGGCGATCTCCCGGACCTCTGCCAGCACATCCTCCGTAGCCTTGGCTTCGCCGCCGGAGAAGATGACAATGCGCCGGCCCCCGAAGGCGGAACGCACCACCTCGGCCACCCTCTCCCGCAGGCTGCCGGTGGGCAGCGCGTATTTCTCGTATACCTTGACGGCCTCGGAGACATAGGTATTGGCCTTGGGGGGCTTCACCTTCACGATGTGGGCTCCCAGCTGGCAGGCGATCTGGGCGGCGTAGGCCGTCACATCCGCCGCCTGCTCCCCCTCCTTGGCCAGGCCCGAGCCCCGGGGATAGGCCCAGACGATCGTCGGAAGCCCCACCGCTTTGGCCTCGGCGATGAGGGAGCGCAGATCCTCGTACATCACGTTCCGGTCACCACTACCGGGGTAGATGGTGTAGCCGATGGCGGCGCAGCCCAGGCGCAGGGCATCCTCCACCGCGCCGGTGACGGCGCTGCAGGGCTCTACCTTGCTGAGGCTGTCGCTGTTGTTGAGCTTAAGGATGAGGGGGATCTCTCCGGCATAGTCCGAGGCGATGGCCTCCAGGAAGCCCAGGGGAGCGGCGTAGGCGTTGCAGCCCGCCTCGATGGCCAGCTCGACGTGGTAGCGGGGGTCATAGGCCGGGGGATTGGGGGCGAAGCTCCGCGCCGGGCCGTGCTCGAAGCCCTGATCCACAGGCAGGATCACGAACTTCCCCGTTCCCGCCAGACGACCGGTGTTCATGATCCGGGCCAGATTGGCCTTCACCCCGGGATTGTCCGAGGCGTACCAAGACAGGATTTCCTTCACGCGGGCTGTTGCCATGAGGCGCTCCTTTCAGGGGTTAGGCCAGCAGTATAGGCCCCTGCCATCATGGAGGCATGCTTCTCCCCCCCCTGATTCTGGCCTCGGTGCTGATCCCGAGCGGCCCCCCGGCCCCGACCTTGACCGGAGACCCCCTGCACCAGGAGGCCCTGTCCCATCTCCTGGAGGCCGCCCTGCGGAGCACGGAGTCCTTCGGGCCTCTGCCCGACATGCCCTGGCGGGTGCAGCTCCACTCGGAGGACAGCACTTTCGAGGCTGCCACCGGGGCCCCTGGTCTCCGGAGCGCCTGCTGGGTGGGGGACACCCTGCACCTGCGGCCCTGGGAGCGCCTCCAGAGGAGAGACCTCCCGGCCCTGCTCCGCCACGAGTGCGTCCACCGCCGATGCCTGGATCGGGGCCTTCCCCGGTGGCAGGAGGAGGCCCTCTGCCTATGGGCCGAAGGCCACACCCATCCCCCCAATCCCCTGCCGGAGGCTCCCTCCCCAGGGCTCCAGACCAGACTGGACAGCTGTCTTGAAAAGGGGACCACCGCCAGCCAGGCCTGGGCCTATGCCTGGCTGCGGGCCTGGCTGGCCCGCGCCCCCCTGCCCCCTCCGCCGCCCCCCCGGCCTGCATCCCCCGACCCCTGGCACTCCGCCCATCCCGTCACCGTGGTCTGGCCCCCGGAGCGCCTACCTCGGAACCTCACCGTCAATGGCAGCCCCCTGGCCTGGCACCTTGGCGAGAGCCACCTCTACACAGGCCCAGTGACTTTCGGCGCCCCCTTCCCTGTCTCCGGCCTGGAGGGGCGCTGCCAACTGGAGGCCGTCCCGAAGGGCTGGCGCCTCTCCTGGACCACAGACCCTGACTCATGGCTGGCTGCCGCCACCGAGGGGGAGTTGGGGGCCGAGGCCCCCCTGGAGGCCAAGCGGGCCCTGGCGGCGGTCCTCAGGGTCTGGCTACGGGGGCCCCACCACCCCGATGGCAGCCTCTGCCCCCTCACCCACTGTGCTGTGATCCGGGGCCAACCGAGCACCCCAGGGATCGAAGCCGCCCGCAACGCTCCGGACTGGCCTCTGAAATCAGAACAGGCCCGCTTCACCGGCTCCACCGGCGGCCACCCCCTCAGCCCGCGGGAGGTCTGGGGTGCCGCCGAGGCCCGGAGGCCCCGAACCCTGCCCGAGGTGCCCGCAGATCCCTGGGCCAGCTGGACCCGCAGGCTGAGCCCGGCCCAGGTCCGGAGCCTCAAGCGGGCCGTGAAGCCGGGCCTGCGCCAAGGCCAGTTGGGTCTCCGCCTGGGTCCCTCAGGACCCTATGCCATCGAGAGCCTCCGGTTGGAGGCGGGACGACGCTTCGGCTGGACCCTCTGGCCCTCCAACGCCTGCACCGCCAGCCTCCATCCCGACGGGAGCCTGCTGCTGGAGGGCCATGGCTGGGGCCACAACGTCGGGTTGGACCTGACCCTGGCCATCCAGCGCGCCCGGGAGGGAGCCACCGCCGAGACGATCCTGGAAGAGGCATTTGGGGGGGAAGCCGGGATGGCCCCAGCCCCCTGAACCCCGACGGGTCAGGGCTTCAGGTTGCGCCGGAAGAACTCCATCTCCCGCTCCAGCATCCGACTCCGGAGCCCCGGATCGCTGGAGCCCAGCAGGTGGGTGCCCGGCAGGGGCAGGAACTCGAAGGGCTTTCCGGCCCTCAGCAGGGCCTCCGAGAGCTTGAGGGCATGGCAGAAGTAGACGTTGTCATCGGCCACACCGTGGATGATGAGCAGGGGGCGCTGCAGCTGGTCCACATAACTGAGCACGTTGCTCTTCCGGTAGCCGTCGGGATTGGAGGCTGGGGTGCCCAGGTAGCGCTCGGTGTAGCAGGTGTCATAGTCCTCCCAGTCCGTCACACCCGAGATGTCCACGCCACAGCGGAAGACCTCGGGATGGCGCAGCGTCGCCATGGCGGCCATGTAGCCCCCGAAGGAGGCCCCGATCACCCCCACCCGGCTGAGATCCATCTCGGGAAAGCGTGCCCCCAGGAGCTTGAGCCCCTCCACCTGGTCCGCCAGGGGCACCTCGATGAGGTTGCCGGAGATCGCCCGCTCCCAGCCCCGACCGTTTCCCGGCGTGCCCCGCCCGTCCAGGGAGACCACGATGTAGCCCTGGTCGGCCATCCACTGGGCCAGCTGGCTGTCC
Organism: uncultured Holophaga sp.; assembly: GCF_963677305.1. Classification (GTDB taxonomy): domain Bacteria; phylum Acidobacteriota; class Holophagae; order Holophagales; family Holophagaceae; genus Holophaga. Next base: position 2,131,647 of record NZ_OY781925.1, on the reverse strand, counting down.
CGCCGTCCCTGGGTCACCATCTTCACCCCGGGCCCGGCATAGACCTCCAGGATGACGGGATAGCGCTTGCGGGGATTGAAGGCCCGGGGCCGCACCAGCACGGCGTCGAAGCGCCGCTCCTTCCCCACCCGCACGAAGGTCTCGGCGGGGGACGCAGGGGGAAGCTGGGCCACGGAGGGCACCGCCAGGGCTGCCCCCCCGGGCCGGTGCAGGACCATGCTGCGCCCCGAAGGCGTCACCGCAGTCTCAACCCAGCTGCCGTGGTCCCTGGAGAAGACGGCGCTGTGCTGTCCCGTGCCCTCCCCGACCCGCACCGGCTCGCCCCCCGCCAGGGACACCCGGTAGAGGGCCGTCGCCATGGAGTCCGGCCCACCGGAGACCGTGAGGCTCCCCCCCGGGACATCCACATCCAGAACCGCCTTGCAGTGGAAACCCAGGGGCGTGAGGACCCGGACAAGCTGCCCGTGGGGATCCCGCAGCTCCAACTGGGTGTCCCCACGGGTCTCCGTCATCCAGAGCAGCCCCTGCCCTTCTGGCAGCCACTGGGGACTGCCTCCCTGGCGCTCGAGATTGACCCAGGCCCCATCCTTCTCCGCCAAAAGGACCCGGGGATCGCCTCCCGGATCATCCACCGTGAGGACCCGGACTTCCCGCTGGTCCCGGGTGGCCACCACCAGGCTCAGGGGAGCCCCCTTCTCCCACAGCACCCGGGCCAGATAGGGAAAGCGCCCACCCTCCCAGTGAAGCCAGGTGATGGCACCCCCCTCCAGGGAAACCAGTCCGAGCCGCACCCGGGCATTGGCCCGGCCCGCCCGGGGGTAGGCGAAGGCCACGGGGGCCTTGGCGGGATCGCCGGGATCGGCGATATGGAGACGCTCCACCCCGGACTCATCCGTCTCCTGGAGCAGCAGCCGCCTGGAATCCGGTGACCACCAGAAGCCGCTATGGCGGCCCAGCTCCTCCTGGGCGGCGAACTCCGCCGTTCCGTAGCTGAGATCCCCGGTGCCCGCCGGGCTGAGAGGCCGCAACTGCAGCGAGTCCAGGTCCACCACCTGGAGCTGCCCCTGGATCACCCCGGCCAGGTGTTTCCCATCCGGGGAGAACTGGGGGTCGATCCAGCCCTGGCCCGGCAACACCTGTACGCGGCCGGTCTGCCGGTCCGCCAGATAGACCTTCCCCGACAGGGGGATCAGGATCCGGGCGCCATCCTCGGAGAGCTGGTAGGAAGTGAGCCCGCTGGCGGTCTCCCGCATGCGCTCCCGCCGGGCCCGCTCCTCTACGCTGATGGACTCCGCAGCCCCACCCTGAAGCTGGGCCGCGGTGAAAAGGCAGCGGAGCTCCCCGGTGCGGGCTGACATCTCATAGAGGGCCAGGTTCCGGTCCCGGGCTCCGCTGCGGAGGAAGAGCAGAGCACTTCCATCCGGAGTCAAGGTGGGTTTGAGAGGAAAGCCGTTGGTGAAGTCCCGGGTCGCCACCAGCTCGGCCAGCAGGGAGGCGCCATGGGAGGCCGCAGGCGTCTGCCCTCCCATCAGGCCGCTGCCCGCCAGACTCAGGATCAGGGTGGAGAAGAGCAATCGCTTCATGGGGAGCCACAACCATCAAAGGGGCGCCCGGCCCCTCCAGAAAGCCTACCGGGAGTCTGCAGGGATCTCTTCTGCTCTTATCCCTGCCGCACCGGCATCCAGGGAACGGCTCCTGGCCGGAGCCCATCTCTACTCATGCGATCCAGATCACAGCGCCCGACCCGGGCCGGGGACTAGACTGAGGGATGGTACACACCAGAAGCAGGTACTCAGCCGGACAGGTCCGACGGCAAGTCGGTGAACCTGTCCGCTTTTGCCTTCCACCAGGTTGTGACCGATGACACACCCGATCCGACACATGCACGCCGCTGCGTGATCATCGTAAGTGACAGGAGGTCCCTTTGAGCACACCCTTCTACGCCAAGAGCCCTGAGAACAAGGGCTACATCAAGAACATGGAGGTCGTGGGCTTCCACGATCTGGGTAAGCGCTTCGCTTTCCAGATGGCCCTCCACAAGACCGGGGACGGCCGCTACTACATGTACTGCGGCTCCTTCAAGGGTGCCGGCTGGACCATCCTCGAGGTCACCGACCCCGCCAAGCCCCGCATGGTGAAGTTCTTCGAGTGCTGCGACCCCAACGAGTACAAGAAGCAGTCCACCCCCAAGATCCAGATCGCCGACGGCCTGATGGTGGCGGCCCTGGGCGGCGGCATCCCCTTCCTCCACGGCTGCAAGCATGAGGACAAGAGCATGGGCGGCCTGCAGATCTACGATCTGAGGCAGGATCCCGAGAACCCTAAGCTCCTCTCCCACTGGGAGACCGGCATCGACAACGGCATGGGCGTGCACCGCTTCATGTACAACGGCGGCCGCTACGTCCACCTCTCCTCCGACTGCCCAGGCTACATCGGCCAGATCTACCGCATCCTGGACATCGAGGACCCCACGAAGCCCGTGGAGATCGCCCGGTGGTGGATGCCCGAGCAGTTCGCCGACGGCATGGAGGACGGCACCTTCCCCGTGGGCCACGCCGCCGAGAAGGACTGGCCCCAGCTCCATGGCCCCCCCTACGTCCAGGACAACATCGCCTACTGCGGCTACTGGGCCGGCGGCGGTGTGCTGGTGGATGTCTCCAACATCAAGCGCCCCAAGAAGATCGGCCAGATCATGGTCAAGCCCCCCTTCGGCGGCAAGCTGGCGGGCGCCCGCTGCCACACCTTCCTGCCCCTGGCCGGTCGTCCCTACGCCGTCCTGAGCAACGAGGGTGAGCGCTTCGCCTATTTCAGCAAGGAGAAGATCGAGAAGAGCGCCCACCCCGGCATCCAGCCCATGAACAACCTGCACATGATCGACGTCTCCAATCCCGCCGATCCCACGCTGGTGGCCGAGTTCCCCTACCCCGAGGTCCCCGCGGACTTCCCCTACCCCAACTTCAACACCGCGGGCCTGGGTTGCCAGGGCCCCTTCGGCCCCCACAACCTCCACGAGCCCATGGGCAAGCCCTGGCTCGAGAACGATCCGAACCGCGTCTACTGCTGCTACTTCCACGCCGGCATGCGCGTCTACGATGTGAGCGATCCCTTCTACATCAAGGAGCTCGCCTACTTCATCCCCCCCAACCCCGAAGGCCCCCTCTTCGACGTGGAGATCCCCGGTCCCCTGCTCGGCACCGCCGAGGACTGCGTGGTGGACGACCGCGGGTACATCTACATGGACACCTGCCATGACGGGATGTACATCCTCCGCATGAAGGAGGGCGCCAAGGCCTGAGGCCCTGGCACTCACACAAAGGAGATCACCATGGAAGCGACCGTCTCCTACGATGGCTTCGCCACCCACATCGACTGGAAGCACGAGGGCATCACGCCCCACATGATCGACTGGTTCTGGTCGAACATGGAAAAGTGCTTCCTCCTCTGGCACCCCAGCCAGCACGAACCCCTGGAATGGGCAGTGCCGGTGCAGCCCGGCAACCCCATCGGGTCCGTGCACATCGCCCCCCAGACCTGGAACGACGGCACCCGCCAGAACCTCTACATCCGCTTCGAGAAGCTGGAGGATGTGGCCCCTGAACTCCGCGACTACATCTGCTACCAGCACGTGGTGATCGTGGGCGGGCTGGGCTTCGGCGACGAGGCCCTGGCCAACGGCAACCCCCTGGGCTACCGCATCCACCAGTGGGAGAAGACGGACTACGGCGTGGTGGGCAAGTCCACCGCCATCGGCACCCGCAAGAAGGAGACCGAGGAGGACGGCAAGATCTGGTCCGCCCACTGCATCGAAGAGGTGGGCAACTGGGGCAACTTCCTGGCTCAGGTCCATCAGCTCTACAAGCCTGTCATCAATCCCAAGTACAACCCCTTCGCGGATCTCTCCGTCGAGGGCAAGGGCCGGGACGCGAAGTACAAATACATCCAGTAGGCCTTCCAGGCATGCATGACAGGGGGCGCCGCAAGGCGCCCCCCTCTGTTTGCCAATGGGCGGTCCATCCTCACCGCTCCCCGTCACGGGTACACGCCCGTCGATTTCCGATTACAAGTCCCCCCGCCTCGGGTGAAGTTCAGACACAACCGAGGAGGATGATATGCAACACAGACTGATCCTGCCCCTGGTGACCCTCAGCCTGGCGGGGCTCCTGGCCTGTGGCGGCTCCGGAACGGGCAGTACCCAGACCTCCAGCACCTCGACGGACACCGACACCGGCACCGACAGCGGCAGCAGCTCCGACAGCTCCTCCTCCTGGAACCTGAGCACCGGTGCCAACAGCGCCGATGTGATCTCCAACACCAGCTTCGCCTATACCGTGACCCTGGATCTGGACACGCTCGCCGTGAGCTCTTCATCAAGCGCTTTGAGCGTCTCGACGGTGGACGGGACCTCCACCCTGACCCTGAGCGGCAGCACCGTCATCACCGTGGCACCCGATGACTATGGCCTCACCATCACCTCGGATATGCCCGAGGGCACCTATGTGGCCTTCAAGCTCACAGGGGGCGCCAGCGCCGCCTATGAGGGCACGATCACCCTCTACAGCGGTGAGACCTGCGAACTGATCCTGGACGGTGCCCACATCGCCAGCACCGATGGCCCGGCCCTCAACATCCAGAGCGACGAACGGACCTTTGTGGTCCTGGAGAACGCCAACACCCTGACGGACAGCAGCACCTGGAGCACCCGCTACCTCTCGGATGGCAGCACCGAAATGGACCTCAAGGCCACCTTCTTCAGTGAGGGCCCCCTGCTCTTCAACGGCACCGGGAGCCTCAGCATCACCGCCGCCAAGAAGCACGCCCTCTGCAGTGATGGCCATGTGCGGCTCACCGAGGGCACCCTGTCCCTCACCGCCAACAAGAAGGACGGCATCCGCACCAACGACGCCTTCATCATGGATGACGGTACGCTCAGCATCACCACCGCCAGCGGTGCCGGCAAGGGCATCAAGGTCGAGGGGCGCGAGAGCGATGAGCCCCTGGGCTTCGTGATCATCAACGATGGCACCCTCACCATCAGCAGCTACGACAAGGCCATCACCGCCGCCTGGGAAACCGACGAGGACGCCACCACCACGGACACCGCCGACGATCCCGATCCCTTCGTCACCATCAACGGCGGCACCCTCACCATCGCCACCACCGGCACCGCTTACGAGGACACCGACACCTCGGACGGAGATGACTCCCTCAGCCCCGAGGGGATCGAGGCCAAGAGCACCCTCACCATCAACGGTGGCACCCTCGAGGTCACCACCGATGACGATGCCCTCAACGCAGGGACCGCGCTCAACATCGCCGGGGGCACCATCTACGCCAAGAGCACCTCCAACGACGCCGTGGATTCCAATGGCAGCATGACCCTCTCAGGCGGGACCCTGGTGGCCATCGGCGCAGGCAGTCCCGAAGGTGGACTGGACGACGACGAGGGCACGAACTTCACCATCTCCGGCGGAACCTTCATCGGCCTCGGCGGCGCCAACAGCACCCCCCATACCTGCACCCAGTACACCCTGAACCTGAGTGCTCTCAGCGCGGGGCTCATGGCCATCAAGGACAGCAGCGGGAACCTGGTCTTCGCTTTCACGGTGCCCTCCAGTGGCACAGCCCTCTGCGGCAGCCCGGATTTCGGCACCGGCAACTATACGCTCGCCACGGGCGGTAGCCTCTCGGGCGCCACCAGCAGCTTCCACGGCCTCTATCAGGGACTGAGCTCCGCCAGCCTCTCCGGCAGCACCAGCTCCCAGAGCTTCACCATCTCCTCGACCTACACCTCGGTGGGAAGCAGCACAAGATAGCGATCATGAAGCGCTAGACTGGAGCCTCCCGGGTTCCCCTATGCTCCGTTCGGCCCTGCTTCCCCTTCTCCTGCTCCTGCTGCCCTTCCGGGCCCAGGGGCAGGACCTTGCCATGCCCGTGACCGCGAGCGCAGGGGAGGACCCGGCGGTGGCCGCGGCCCTGGCCCCCAACGCCCGCATCATCCAGGAGGAGTTCGGCCAGATCCTGGCGCAGGCTCCCAGGGCCATCCCCCGCAGCCGCCAGGGCATCACCAACCTGGCGGGCTTCTGGGTGACCGGGCTCATGCGCCTCCAGGCCGCCCGCAGCCTGGGCCAGCCCGTCCCCCTGGCCATGACGAACAACGGGGGGATCCGCGCCGCGATCCACCCGGGGCCAGTGCGGGTGGCCGATCTCTACGAGCTGATGCCCTTCGACAACGAGCTGGTGGTGGCCGAATACTCCGGCACCGAGATCCGCGGCCTGGTCGTGGAGGCCCTCCAGAAGCGCGGGGGGGAGCCCTGGTCGGGCCTGCGGGTCCACCTCGGGGGCAGCCCTGAGCATCCCGTCCTGGCCATCGCCCTGGAGGACGGCACCCCCCTGGAACCGGATGCAAGGTACCAGGTGGCCACCTCGGACTTCCTGGTGGACAGCGGAGACGGTCTGCCCACCCGCCGACCGCGCACCCGGGTCCGGCTCACCGGAGTTCTCATCCGGGATGTGCTTCTGGAGGCCTGCCGCTCCCTGGGCTCCCGGGGCGAATCCCTCACCGCACCGGAAGCGACCGGGTTCAGCTTCGACCCGGGCATGCGGGAGGCGCTCCTGGAGCGGAGGATCGCATGGTAGAGCGCCGCATGTTCCTCGCGGGCCTGGGGGCCGCCCTGGCCGCCTCCCGACTGCCCCTCCGGGCGGCGGAGCCCGCTCCCGCCCGCATCACCCTCCTCCACACCAATGACACCCACTCCCACCTCGAGCCCTTCGGCCCCGCGAGCGGCGCCCTCGCCGGGCGGGGAGGCATCGCCCGCCGGGCGGCCATGGTGAAGCGGATCCGCAGCCAGGGTGGTCCGGTGCTCCTCCTGGATGCGGGCGATGTCTTCCAGGGCACCCCCTACTTCAACCGCTTCCATGGCGCCCTGGACTACCGTCTTATGTCCCTGGCGGGCTACGACGCAGGGACCCTGGGCAATCACGACTTCGATGGCGGGGTCGAAGGGCTCTGCGCCGCCCTCGAAGAGGCACGTTTCCCCATCCTCAACTGCAACTACGACATGCAGGGCGCACCGGCCCTGGCCTCCCGGATCCGTCCCTGGCTCATCCGGGAGTTCCCCGGCCTGCGGGTGGGGCTCACCGGAGTGGGCGTGGACCTGCGGGGGCTGGTGGCCCCCCGCCACCACCAGGGGGTGGCGTGGCGGGACCCGGTCCCCCCCCTCAAGGCCGCGGTGGAGCATCTCCGCCACACCGAGAAGGCCGATCTCATCGTGGTCCTCTCCCACCTGGGCTTCGACCGCGAAGGGGCCGCCATCGACGACCTGAACCTGGCCAAGCTGGTCCCGGGCATGGATGCCATCATCAGCGGCCATACCCACACCTTCATGGAGCGCCCCGTGGACGTCGCAGGCACCCGGATCTTCCAGGTGGGCTACGGCGGCGTCAACCTCGGACGCATGGACTTCAGCTTGGACCAGAGGGGCCGGGCCGTGGCCTGCGGGCACGCTTTGACCGCTGTAAAGGGCTGACCCTCTGATCCCGTAATCATCCCAAACGGAATCCGGAAGGGCCCATCCTTTGTCAAAAAATTAATTAAAAATAACTCAATACATTCGAACAGATAGATGCAGTAGTGACTTTTTATCGTTAAAATGTATAATTAATTTTATTGATACACCCCACTCATCCACTCTATTTTACGTACCGGCGGCTATAGAAGACCATCGGCACGAAAGGAAGGCTCCTTGAGGGAGAATTGTTTCATCCGTAAACAGCGCATGAAGCAATAAACGCCACAAGAGACAGAAAGACACCTGGACCACACCTCTTCCTGCGCGCGAAAAGTACATATGGCACTTCCCTTCGGAAACATGGCACAAGGGAATAGCATCCCATTGGCTGCTGGATGTCGCAGAAGACAATTACCCATTTGCAGCGACCCACCTGTCTTCCAGGCAGGAGGTTGTCTTGTGGGGATCGATTTCTACAGCATTACTATTTAAGCCATTCATAAATTCCATTTAACCTTTCCCAAGTCAAGGACCAACATGGCCCAGAGGATTCTTTGCGTCATGGGCACCCGACCCGAGGTCATCAAGATGGCCCCAGTGGTCCGGGCGTTGGAAGCCAGGGGATTCCAGGCTCCAGTTTTGGTGACCGCCCAGCACCGGGACATGCTCGATCAGATGATGCACACCTTCGGACTCCGGTCCACGTGGGACCTAGATGCCATGCGCACCGACCAGACCCTGGCCGACCTCACGGGACGGCTGATCCCGGCCCTGGACCGTATCCTCGCCGAGGCGGCCCCGGACGCAGTCCTTGCCCAAGGAGACACCGCCACGGTGTTCTGCGCCTCGCTGGCTGCCTTCTACCGCCACATCCCCTTCGGACACGTCGAAGCTGGCCTTCGCAGCGGGGATCTCCGGGCCCCCTTTCCCGAAGAGGCCCTGCGCCGCCTGACCGCCGTGACGACCTGTTGGCACTTCGCCCCCACAGCGACAGCCCGGACGGCGCTCCTGAGGGAGGGATGCGCGCCGGACGCCATCCATGTCGTCGGTAATACCGTGATCGATTCACTCCTGGAAACAGCTTCAAGACCGGAGCTCCCCTGGCCGGAAGGTCTCCGCCCCCTGGCCCCCGGGGAACGGCTCATCCTGGTGACCCTCCACCGGCGGGAGAACTTCGGGGCACCGCTCCGCCAGGCCCTCGCGTCCATCCGCGACTTCGCAGCAGCCCATCCCGAGGCCCGCCTGGTCTACCCGGTCCACCCCAACCCCCAGGTCCGGGACGAGGCCAAGCGAACCCTGGACGGAGCCCCCAATATCCACCTCTGCGCCCCCCTGGCTTACCCGGTCCTGGTGAACCTCCTCAGACAGGCCTTTCTCGTCTTCACAGACAGCGGCGGACTCCAAGAGGAGGCACCCGCCCTGGGTCGGCCTGTCCTGGTCTTCCGGGAGGTCACTGAACGTCCGGAGGCCGTGGAAGCCGGGGGTGTCACGCTGATCGGCACGGACGCAGAACGCTTCCGTGCCCTTGCCGAGACCCTCTGGAACGACCAGGACGCCTACGCCGCCATGTCCAGACCCAGGTTCCCCTACGGGGAGGGACACTCCGGAGCCGCCATCGCCCGCATCCTCAAGGAGAAGCTCCCATGTGGCTGACCCTGCTGGCCTGGCTCGCCGCCTTCACCAATCTGGCCATTCTGGTCAGCAGCTGTGACGACTTCTTCGTGGACGCCTACTTCTGGGTACGCGAACTCTACCGGAGTCTCACCATCCGGCGCACCCACCCTCCCCTTCGCCTGGAACAGCTGCAGGAGAAGCCGGAAACCGCTTTGGCGCTCATGGTGCCAGCTTGGCGGGAGTTCAGTGTCATCGGGGAGATGGTGGAGACGGCAACCACGGTCCTCGACTACGATAAATACGATATATTCATTGGCACCTATCCCAATGATCCGGAGACCTGCGCCGAGGTGGACCGCCTGGCGAGGCGCTTCCGGCGGGTCCACCGGGTGCAGGTTCCCCATGACGGGCCGACCTCCAAGGCCGACTGCCTGAATTGGGTCATCCAGGCCATCTTCCAGTTCGAGGAGCAGCGGGGGGAGCGCTTCGCGGGTATCATCCTCCACGACTCCGAGGACGTGATCCACCCCCTGGAGCTCAAGCTCTTCAACTACCTGGTGGACCGCAAGGACCTGGTCCAGCTCCCCGTCCTGAGCCTCGAGCGCGAGTGGTCCGAGTGGGTTGCCGGTACCTATCAGGATGATTTTGCCGAGTGGCACGGGAAGGATCTGGTGGTCCGGGAGAGCCTCACCGGTCTGGTGCCCTGTGCCGGCGTGGGTGCCTGCTACAGCCGCCGGGCCATCGAGGCCCTCTGCCAGGGGACGGACAACCAGCCCTTCAACACCGACACCCTGACCGAGGACTACGACTTCAGCTTCCGTCTCAAGGAGTTGGGTATGAGCCAGGTCTTTGTGAAGGTGCCTGTGGCCTACCCGGTGAGAGTCCGCAGGCTCCTCGGCGGCACCCGGGAGGTGGTGCGAAGCAGCTTGGTGGGTGTCCGGGAGTATTTCCCCCACCAGTTCAGGGCAGCCTACCGCCAGCGGGCGCGCTGGATCCTGGGCATCGGGCTGCAGGGCTGGCAGATCCTGGGCTGGCCTGGGGGACTGGCGGCCCGCTACCTGCTGTTCCGGGATCGCAAAGGGCTCTTCACCAGCCTGGTCACGATCTTCGGCTACGTGCTCTTCCTCTCCCTGGGAGGCGTCTATATCGCCGGGCGCCTGGGCCTTGTCACCCGCTTCCCCCCCCTCCTCCACCCCGGGAGCTGGGTCGTCACAGTCATGTATATCAACGCCCTCTTCATGGCCAATCGGATCCTGCAGCGCTTCATCTTCGTATCCAAGCTCTTTGGAGTCATCCAGGGGATCCTGTCGATCCCCAGGATCATCGTCGGCAACATCCTGAACTTTGCCTCAGCATGCCGTGCCTGGCGTCTCTTCATCGGCCACCTGATCACCGGGCGCAGACTGAGCTGGGACAAGACTGTGCACAGCTTCCCCACCCATGCCGAGCTGCTGCCCCTCCGACGGAAACTCGGAGAGATTCTGCTCGCCTGGAACCACCTGGATAAGGACCAGCTGGATGTGGCCTTGACAGAGCAGGCAGACAAGGGCCTACCCCTGGGTTCCATCCTCCTGGAGCGCGCCTGGATCGACGAGGAGACCCTCGCCGACGCCATCGCCGAGCAGAGCCGCCTCTCCCGGAGCACTGTGACCCCGGAGACCCTCACCCGCCACCGGGACCGGCTCCCCCTGGCCATGGCCCTCCGACACAGCCTGGTACCGCTCGGATCCGGTGAGTTGGAGGAAGAGCTCATCGGGGTCACCACTCCCCCCTCAGAGGCGACCGCGGAGGCCCTGCACACCCTCTTCACCCGCCCCCCGCGCTTCTTCATCATCACCGAGAGCGAACGGGCCCAGGCCATGGCCTACCTGGCCACCGGCAGGATGCACCCGCGGAGTGCGGGCCGCCGCCTCCTGGGCGACCTCCTCATCCAGCGCGGCTATATCACCCGGAAACAGCTCGATACGGCAATCGCCAGCTACCAACCGGAACGGGACGGCCGCCTGGGGAGCCATCTGGTCTCCCTGGGACACCTCGACCCGGAAGCCCTCCAGGGTGTCATCCTGGAACAGAACGCCCGGCAAGCGCCGGATAGAGCGGAGGTCTGACGTGATGCAAGGGCGCTGGGTGTGCCTGGCAACGATATCCCTGAACCCGCTCTTCGCCCAGAGTCCCGTGGGGAGCGAGGTCTACCGGCAGATGGACGCGGCCTACACCGCCCAGCGCCAGGGAGACCTCCGCGGGGCTCTCGCCCGGGTGGAAGCGGCCCTGGCCCTTGACCCCGGGAATGCCCAGGCCCGCCAGCTCAAGCTCCAGCTCCTGCTGGACAGTGGGCGAACCGCCGAGGGCGAAGTCTGGCTCCGGACCCTGCTCCGGGAGCACCCCACGGAGGGAAGCCTCCTGCTCCAGCAGGCCATGCTGGCAGCTCGGCTCCAACGGTACTCGGAAGCCATCGCTGCCGCCCATGGCGCCTTGGCCGACCCATCCCTCCGTCCCGAGGACCGACGGCTGGCCCAGCTCACCCTGGCTGACCTCCTCCTCGCTGATCACCAATACAGCCAAGCCGCCTCCCTACTGACCCCCTACGCTTCTGACACTTCCCCGGACATCCAGAACCGCCTCGGCTATGCCCTCCTGGGCACCGGGACTCCAGAACCCGCCACCAGGGCGTTCAGCAAGGCCCTGGAGACATCTGCCACGGATGCCGAACGGCGCTCGGCGGCTTCGGGGCTCAGGGACGCCGCTCACCGGGCCAACAAGCCGGAACTGGAGGTGAGAGCCCTCCAGACGCTCCGTTCGCTCTCTCCCACGGATCCCTCCCTGGCGCAGGATCTGGGCTACACCCTGACGAGACTCGGGCGGGACCGGGAGGCCCACGCAGCCTTCCTCGCAGCTCAGACCCAGGAGGGATCAGCGACAGGCTGGCTGGATGCCGCCTATGCCGCCCGCCGGAGCGGCCTCAATCAGGAGGCCGTCCGCGACTTTGGACAGGCCCTGGATGCACTCCATAAGAGTCCGGCCCCGGATCCCCGTCAGACCTTCGGCATCCGACGCGAGGCGGAAAACCTCAGCCGGACCTGGGGCGCAGTCCTGGGGAGCAGCTATCAAGGGGGCTTCCTCCCCGGGCTGTCCGCCACCCAACGGGTTGCCCAGCAAGGCCTCGAGATCTACTACCAACCGGAGGCCCTGACCCAGAACGGTCGGATGGTCCAAGTCTTCGTCCAGGGCTTCGAGACGCTCTGGACGGCTGGTCAGGGGCCTCGGGGGGGACGGACCCTTCAGACCACATGGGGTGTCCGGGCCAAGCCGCTGGCCACTCAGAACCTCGTGCTCACCCTCCAGCGCCTCTTCCCCGGAGGGGAACTGGCCACCACCGACTGGCTCCTGAGAGCAGGCTATTCCGCGGACACAGGACAGGACCTCCGCCCTTGGTCCACCCGATGGACCACTGGGACCGTATACACAGAAGGAGCCTCCTACCTGGGCTCGGGCCGCTACATCCAGAGCCTGGAGGCCAGGCTGGGGGAGAGCTGGCGAGGCGGTGAGAGCTTCCCACGTCTGGTGGTGACTCCCCATCTGGTGCTGGGCGGCGACTACGACAGCCGTACAACCCAGACAACGGCCATCGGCGTGGGGGCTGGGCTGAGCCTGCGCCAGTGGTTCAGGGAAAGCCCCCACACCGCACCTGCCAGCTGGGCTGACTTTTCACTGCAGTACCGCGCGAAGCTCACTCAGGCAGCCAGGGCTGAAGGCTTTTTCGTTCGACTGACCATCTGGCTGTAGGCTTCAGACCTCTACTTGTCTCCCTGAAGCCCCTCGTGGATGCCTTTGCCCAGATCGGAGGCGGCCTTGCCCACCTTCTCCCCCCCCTCCTTCACCACCTCCACCACCTTCTCGGCCCCGGCCTTGATGCCCTGACCCGTCTTCCGGGCACCGGTCTCGATGGCCTCTCCGGCCTTGTTCGCACCGGACTTGATGCTCTTTCCGGCCTTCCGACCGGCCTTGCCGATGGCTTGGCCGGTCTTGTGCATGGTATGCCCCGCCTTGCGCCCGGTCTCATGGGCAGAGCATTCACCGGTGCAGCCCTTGGCAGGGCTGGCAGCCTCGGCCTTGGCGGGAGGCTCGGGAGGCGGTGGCACCGGGGCATCCGGCGAGGTCATCAGCGTAAGCGAGAAAACAAGCGGCAGAAACATGGGAACTCCCCTGAGGATATCCCCTCATGTCTTCTGAGGTGCGCAGTTGCCAGGAGATGTTCCTGGGGAGCCGATCACGGAGGGCATCCTGTTCTTGATTTTCGCTTTTTATTCTCCTATATTCGCTATTCCGGAATGGGTCCGCAGGAGATCGATGTGTTGGCGATGTGGGTTCCCGAGCTTCCCTTCCAGCTGGCCTGTCAGCGGGAGGGTGGGCTCCGGGAGCGTCCCCTGGCCTTCCTGAGCCCCGAGGGGCGCACCCTGGTCGGCCGGCCCCCGTGCCTGTGGTTCGTGAACCGCCTGGCCCGGGCCGAGGGCGTCGCCGCCGGGGATCCCATGGACCACGCCCTGCGCCGTCTGCCGGGGCTGCGGGTCCTGGATCCCGCCCCCCAGGTCTGGTGGGAGGCCCAGATGGGCCTGAAGGACTTCCTCGCCCACTGGAGTCCCCAGGGACTCCTGGGGCGCATGGGGGAGGCCCTGGTGGAGCTGAAGGGTACGGAACGGGTCCACGGACCCCTGCGGGATGCCGCCTGGAAGCTGCGCCGGGAGCTGGCCAACCGGGAGGGTTGGGACAGCCATGGCGGTCTCTCGGAGAGTGCTGCCGCCGCACGGCTGGCAGCCCGCATGGAGCAGCAGCTGGAGTGGGTGCCCGGGGGGGACGAGGCCAGCTTCCTGGCCCCTCACCCCCTGAAACGCCTGCCGGACCTGAACCTGAAGATGGCCCTCCGCCTGCGGCGACTGGGCCTGCACCGGGTGGGGGACCTCCAGCCCGTGCCCCTGCCCACTCTGGCCAGGCTCCTGCCCGAGGACGAGGCACGCCGCCTCCTGGAGCGGGCCCGGGGAGAGGACCGCCCCCGCCTGCCCCTGCTGGCGGATCCCCCAGGCGAGTCCACCCTGCCCTGGCGCCTGGAGCCCCCCCGCCTCGCGGAGGAGGTGCCCCTGGCGGCCTGGTGCCTGGAGCGGCTCTGGGAAGAGACCCGCTCCCCCCGGCGCCTCACCCTGGCCTGGTGGGATGTGGATGGCGCGACCCACCACTGGGTGGCTCCCCCGGAAACCCTTTGCACTCCGCCCCTGGAGCTGAGCCGCACCCTGGAGTGCGCCTTCCGCCAGGGCTGCCAGCGGCGCATCCTCATCCACCGCCTGGAGCTCCGGGTGGCCTGGGGCCTGGGCCGCCCCCAGGGGCTCTTCGAGGAGCCCCTCACCCGCAAGCTCAACGCCCTGGAGCCCGCCCTGGCCAGACTGCGGAGACGCTTCCCGGAGAGACCGGTACGGCCGGGGTTCTCGGTGGGATGAAAAGCATGGGCAGGAGCGGTGTGCGGCTTGGATGTCCGCAGCTTCGTGGTAGAAGTGCTTTGGGCTGAGAAGAACCGATAATCAGGCCATTTTTTGTCAGCACTTATGCCCTGAAAGCTTCGACAGCACCCGTCAGCCCCTCCAGTAGCGGTATCCCAGCAGCAGGGTGAGCCCCTGCACCAGGATCACCAGGGCCACGGTCAGGGGCCAGTTCCCCCGGGGCCAGAGGAGGCCCGGCAATGCCGAGCCCACGCTGCCCCCCAGGTAGTAGCAGGTGACATAGAGGCCCACGGCCTGGGCCTTCCCCGTCTCCGTCACCCGGCCGATGTAGCTGGTGGCAGTGGCCTGGGCCACGAAGACCCCCGAGCAGCCCAGGGCGAGGCCCGCCACCACCCCCCAGAGGAGCGGCAGCAGGGTGAGCAGGAGTCCGACAGCCCCCACCCCCATGGCCACCCCAAGGGCGAAACGGTGCCCCTTCCGGTCGATGATCCGCCCGCAGGGGGGCGTCACCACCGCCCCGAAGAGGTAGGTGCAGAAGAGGAGCCCCAGGCCCACCGGCCCAAGGCGGAAGGGGGTCTCCGAGAGGTGGAAGGTGACATAGGTAAAGGTGGCCACCAGGCAGAAGAGGACGCAGAAGCCCACGGCGAAGGTGGCCACCAGGGGCCGGTTCCGGAAGTGGGCCTTCGGTCCCACCGGAGCACTGCCCAGGCGCACAAAGCGAGCCTCCCGGGGCAGGAGCAGGTGGATGAGCAGGGCCCCGAGCCCGGCCAGCCCGCCCACCAGCAGGAAGGGGGCATGCCAGCCCCAGGCCTCCAGGGCCAGCCCTCCCAGCATGCGCCCCAGGAAGCCCCCCAGCACCGTCCCGGTGACATAGATGGCCGTGGCCGTCCCGGCCCCCTGCCCCGCCCACTCCTCCTGGATGTAGGCGATGGTGACCGCGAAGACCCCCGGGGTGGCGAGGCCCTGCACGAAGCGCCAGAGGACCAGGGACACCAGGGAACGGGAGCTGGCGTCCAGGAGCGTGGCCAGGGCCAGCAGCGCCGCCGAACTGACGATGACCCGCTTGCGCCCCAACCGGTCCGCCAGGCTGCCCACCAGGGGCGCCGCCAGAGCCACCCCCAGGGTGCTCCCTGTCAGGGTGAGACTCACCGCCGCCCTGCCCGCGTGAAAGACCCGTCCCAGCTCCGGCAGCAGCGGCTGGGTCAGGTAGAGCCCCAGGAAGGCACAGAGCCCGGCCACAAAGACCCCGAGCGTCCGGGCCCCCGACCCGGCCGGGACTGACAACCCCGATGGGGCCTTCTCAGACTGCACCGACATCCCTCCATCATCCCGCCACCCCGAAGGCCGGGGAATGGGAAAGCGGAAGGTCCATGCACCGGGAATGGGACACCAGGGCGTGGGAGTGGGAAAGCGAAGGACATCGAAAAGAGCCCTCTCATCTCCCTCCCCCCCGAAGCCTGCCCAACGGAAGACCGATCGACCGGGAAGGATGGGGACCCAAGAAGAGGCCTGGATCTCTCCCTCAATAGATCACCCCCATCCGGGAATTTTTAGGTTTGCCTAATCGGCCCCGCAGCACCCTCTCCACGCTTTTTTCATGGACCCAGGCAAGTTGCTTTTGGCATGATGATCCCATCAACCCATTAGCCAAACCTGTACCCCTGGTCCAGCACGTTGGCTAATTACTAGTTAGGCCGCTCAGTGTACACCCGCCCGCAAAAGACAGCCTCCCTCATCGTTTGGGGGATATGCGCTCACGCCCCATGGATCTACTTCTTTCTATCCAAGGCTGATTGGTTCCGGGCGACAGACGCAATCGCACTGGCAATGCATTTCATCATCTGGGCTCTAACTCTTTTCGATGTCCGCCGGTCCAAGGTGCCGACAGTTGTTCGTCGCAGGAACCTTTGGACACTTTTTGTATTCTGCAATGGGTACCCAATCTACTTCTGGGCAATCCTTGTCAGGTATCGCAACTCAATTACCAGTCAAGAAGCTGCCTAACCAATCGTTCAACCCGGACCCAACAGCCACGATCTGCTAATCTCCCCCATGCATCCCGCTTTCTCGTCCCCCTCGCTCACCCCACCGGCTGTTGGTCCGGTTCAACTCCTTTCGTTAGGCCGCTCCATGCCTGATTCCCCAATATTCGAGAATCTCAAAGAGAAGCTTTCGCGCTTCCCATCGGTCCACTACTCAATTGAAGGTAATTCATTTCTGATCGCTCCACTTGATGAGAGTGGCTTTCCGATCGGACTTTACATAGATCCTTCTGAGTTTACAGTGAGATTCGGCGATTGGCACGGCCACTTCGACACTGAAGACGAGGCGATAAACTTTATCGGTTTTGGCTTGTCCGCTTCTTGTCGCCTGAGAACAATCTGTCGCGCTGGCAAGCCTTACAAGTGGATCGTAGAATCTAAAAATGATTCTGGGTGGCACCGTGAATTCATTCTTGGTTTGTTCTCCTGGAGATTCTGGTCCAAACAATCCGAGATCATTTCCCAAAACAATGTGTTCCCCGCGCCCTCTTAAGAAACTCAACCGCGACCCGCTGACACCATTGGCCCTCTAGCTCCCCTCCTCGCAGGCCACTACCCGCATGCCGAGCTTGGCGGCGCGCTGATGGAGTTGGTTGAGGGTGTGTTCCCGGTGCCGGGCTTCGTAGTATTCCTGCCCCGGATCCACGTACTCCTGGCCCCGTGTCAGGAGGAGGTAGATCAGTCGCGCCAGCTTGTGTGCCGCTGCGGTCACCGCCTTGGGTTTGTCCATCCTGGAGCAGAGCTGCCGATAGTAGGCCCCCAGAGCCGACTGGCTGGTCCTCAGGGCTGCCGCCGCGAGTCGTAGCGCCTGGGCAGCCCGATTGGCGCAGCGTCGGGTTCTGCCGCTCAGCACCTTGCCCCCGGTGATCCTGGTTCCGGGACAGAGCCCCAGCCAGCTGGCAAAGTGCCCCACCGTGGGGAAGCGCGACAGGTCGGGGCCGATCTCGCTCACCACCACCATGGCGGTGGTCACGTCGATGCCATCGATCCGGGTCAGATCCACCCCGCACATCTGGAACAGCCTCTCCAGCAGGAGGGTTGCGTAGGCGTGCCGCAATGCGTGGGCCGTGGCCCGCTTGGTCAACCCACAGGCCCGCACCGCCTCCTGGAACACCCGCCGGGCTTGGTCCGTGTCAAGGGGCCTGCCCACCCGCCCCGTGAACAGCCAGGGCATCACGGGCCGCACCTCCCGCCAGTAGCTCCGCAGGGCCTCCAGCAGCGGAGGGTGCAGCACCGCCAGCCGATCCCGATCCCCCTTGCCCAGGATCCGGATCACCCCCCGCTCGGCATCCAGATCCCCCACCTGCAGACGGCAGGCCTCAGCGATCCGCAGGCCCGCCGCGAACATAGTCCGGAAGAGCATCCGGTAGGTGGGGGATTCCACCGAGGCCAGCAGCCGCCCCACCTCCTCCACCGAGAGCACCACGGGCAGTCGCGGAGCATCCTTGGGCCAAGCCACAAAGGACACCGCCTCGGGCCTACCCAGGGTCTTACGGAAGAGGAAGACCAGGGCCGACAGATGCTGGCGCAACCGCGAGGGCGAGGTGCCCGCCGCCAGCAGGTGCTCCACCCAGAGCCTCGCCTCCGCCTGCCCCAAGTCCTCCACGGGCCGCTTCCAGAAACGGAGAAAGGCCCGCACATCCGCCAGGTACACCTTCCGCGTCCGCGCCGCCCGCCCCGCAAAACCCAGATCCCATGCCATCCGCTTGATGAGTTCCTCCATCCCCTCCCCCCCAAACGCGGCACACGCCGCCAGGGAAAAAAGATGCGATCCGCACCCTCAAGCGCCTAGAATCCACTCATCGCATCACCCAAACACCGCACCGCCGCGCAGCGGCTAGGTTCAACTCCTTTCGTTAGGCCATCGATTCCAGTTCACAACAACACACCTACACCCAAACTCTTCCCCCAAGGAGAAGGCGATGAATCGAAAGCAGGATCCTGTTCTAACCCTTGATGCCCAAATCCCTTCGAATATGAATCGGGAAGAATTACTTTCCCAATTATCCACCGAAGCACTGAACAAACTCCTCAAAAAGGATAGTGGGATAATATTTTTTGGCTGCCTTTTTTCATTTTATGGAATTATAACACTTTTTATTACTATATTTTATCCCAAAACAATCGACCCCCAAACTCCTCCAGCCTTAATTTACTCTCTGATCATTGTTTATTTTATTTTTTCATTTGCAATTTGGTTCAGAATTCAATTTATGAGATTATGGATATTTGCCGTTAGTATTTTATTGATATGTTCAATTATCGGAATCATTGGCGTGCGAAGCTTCTATAACGCCTCCCTACTCTTTGGCAAAAATCGTTTACGCCGGAAAGACATATCCCTTGAGCTGCGTAGACGATCAAATCCATTATTAGAAAGTGCCAACCCAATTGAATTTGATATGAGCAATATCAAGATTAGATGCAAGATCTGCAAACACTTCAGAACACCAAATTTTGGTATTGACAATGTATTAGATAGAGGAAATTGTTTAGTTCACAATGCAAAATTCAAATCGGAACACTCTTGCGAGCAATTTTCTTATAATCCCATGCCTTAGAAACGGCCTAACCTTCCGTTCAACCCGGACCCAACAGCCACGATCTTCCAACCTCCCCCATACATCCCGCTTTCTCGTCTCCCTCGCTCATCCTACCGGCTGTTGGTCCGGTTAATAGTGAGGATTTCGGGCGGCCGCAGCAGGGCACAACTTTTCACCTTTAGCTCTCCGGCCGCGTGAAATCCGGTGTTGAGCCTAGCCGATGGGCGGGCGGGCCTCGATCTTGCCTATGGGGAAATCGAGCTCCGCTGGCTGGCTTTTGGGCTGCAGCCCGGCCCCCATCAGGCTCCGCCAGGCTGTCTGACACCCTCCGTCAAGGGCTTGTCCGGCCGCACAGCCATACGCTGTCCGCCCTTCGGGGCATCGTTCCGGGTGAGGCCTGGCCGCTGGGGTTCCGTTACGCATGGCGATCTCCCGGCGGGCCCCGCAGCTCTGCGTTTTCCATGACGAGCTGTCTCCTCGGCGGGAGCCGGTGGCGGGTCCGCTCCAGGGCCGCCCCGCAGATCGGGCAGACAGGCCCCTGCTTGATCGTCACCGAGCGCTGCTTCACCCTCGCCGGGGGCCTGTCCTCTGCCGCCTTCATCGTCAGCAGAGCCCGCGCCTGCGTTCCCTTGCTCCGGCTGGCATAGAGTCCCCCGTGCCGCACCTTGTGAAAGCCCGTCGGCAGCACGTGCTGCACAAAGCGCCGCAGGAAGGCCACCGGATGCAGCCGCGCCACCTTGCCGTTCCGGGTCCGGAATACCACCCGGTCCTCTGATGCCGCCACCAGCCGGGCATCCGAGATGGCGATCCGGTGCACGTAGCGCCCCAGGTAGCCCAGCAGGTGCGAGGCATCCCGGAAGGGAGGCCCCGCATGCACCACCCAGCTCCGGTGCTTCGCCAGGGCCTTCATCAGCGCTCCGAAAGCCCCCGGACTCAGCTCCGGGAAGGCGCCCCTGGCAGACAGGCCCCGCAGCGCTGCCAGCATCTTTCCCCGCAGCAGCCGCCCCATCACCTCCCCAGGAAAGAGGTAGGCCGCCTGGATCTCCCGGAATCCCTCGCCATCGACCCGCAGCCCACCTGCCGTCACCAGGACATGGAGGTGGGGATGGTAGGCTAGGGAGCGGGTCCAGGTATGGAGCACGGCCGTCCATCCAGGCTCCGCCTTCAGCCGCGTCCTCCCCAGCTCCTCCAGCAACTCCCCCACCACACGGAAGAAGGCCCCGTAGACCTCCGCGGAGTGCCGCTGCGCCAGTCCCCGGGCCTCGGCGGGCAGCGTGAATACCAGATGGAAGTGAAGGACGGGCAGGATGCGATCGGCCCGGGCTGCGATCCACTTCTCCTGCGCCAGGGCCTGGCAGTTGGGGCAACCCCGCTTCCGACAGGAGTGATAGACCGGGTGCAGGGTGTCGCAGTCCGGGCAATGGTGGAGGTGTCCACCCAGGGCAGGCGTCCGGCAGGCGGCGATGGCCCCCAGGAGCCGCCGCTGCTCCAGCAGGAGGGTCGCGTAGGTGTGCCGCAACGCGTGGGGCGTGGCCCGCTTGGTCAACCCACAGGCCCGCACCGCCTCCCGGAACACCCGCCGGGCCTGGTCCGTGTCCAGGGGCCTGCCCACCCGCCCCGTGAACAGCCAGAGCATCACGGGCCGCACCTCCCGCCAGTAGCTCCGCAGGGCCTCCAGTAGCGGAGGGTGCAGCACCGCCAGCCGCTCCCGATCCCCCTTGCCCAGGATCCGGATCATCCCCCGCTCGGCATCCAGATCCCCCACCTGCAGGCGGCAGGCCTCAGCGATCCGCAGGTCCGCCGCGAACATGGTCCGGAAGAGCATCCGGTAGGTGGGGGATTCCACCGAGGCCAGCAGCCGCCCCACCTCCTCCACCGAGAGCACCACCGGCAGACGCGGAGCATCCTTGGGCCAGGCCACAAAGGACACCGCCTCGGGCCTGCCCAGGGTCTTACGGAAGAGGAAGACCAGGGCCGACAGGTGCTGGCGCAACCGCGAGGGCGAGGTGCCCACCGCCAGCAGGTGCTCCACCCAGAGCCTCACCCCCACCTGTCCCAAGTCCTCCACGGGCCGCTTCCAGAAGCGGAGAAAAGCCCGCACATCCGCCAGGTACACCTTCCGCGTCCGCGCCGCCCGCCCCGCAAAACCCAGATCCCATGCCATCCGCTTGATGAGTTCCTCCATCCCCTCCCCCCAACGCGGCACACGCCGCCAGGGAAAAAAGATGCGATCCGCACCCTCAAGCGCCTAGAATCCACTCATCGCACCACCCAAACCCCGCGCCGCCGCGCAGCGGCTAGGTTCAACTCCTTTCGTTAGGCCACCACTCATGAGCATTCATCTCATTGATCAAAAGAAGGCCAAATCGCTCTCTCAGCGTCTGGATTCTTCTCCATTCGCTCTTGGTTTGTGTGCGATCTACATCACCACCGACCTCAGCAAGTGGCTGAACACAGGCGGATATCACCATTCATCCAATTTGGAGCTTGCTGGTCGAAGCTTGTTGGGTATCTCTGTCTTGGCGATTTTCATTCTCATCATTCACCATTCTCGCAAAGCCGCGTATTTAACCTGGGCCTTGTACTCATTCTGTTTTTCCTTCGTAGCAGGAACCCTGGTCGTTCAATGCACCAGCATTACCTTCAGTTTGTCGGATATCATATTTGACCTACTAATCGGTTCACTCCTGCTGCTCTTCCTGGTTCAGCTTATTCGCCAACACAACCTAAACAACAAGGCGGATGCCGACCAGGCCTAACCATAATACCGTTCACTTAAGCCTTGACAGGCCATTCTGAGAGCCTAGCTTCTGTGTAGGGCTCACTATGGCCAGAACGACAGCAACGCTTGAGGGTGGAACGCGGATCTCGGACTTCATCACCCTCGGGGTGGTAGCCCGGCTCTTCCCGGCTGACCGGGTGGAAGCCATCCTCAAGGAAACCGGGCGTGCGAGTCAGCGCCACCGGGACCTGCCCGCCCATGTGGTGATCTATTACGTCATCGCCCTGGCTCTCTTCACCCAGGCTTCCTGTCGCGAGGTCCTGCGCTGCCTCATGGAAGGCCTCCGCTGGCTGCAGGGCACCCCAGACGATCTGCATATCGCTGGCAAATCCGCCATCTCCCAGGCCCGGTCCCGGCTTGGCTGGGAACCGCTTCAGCGCCTTCACGACGAGATTGTCCAACCCATCGCCACTCCAGACACTCCGGGAGCCTGGTACCGCCAGTGGCGCATCGTCAGCATCGACGGCAGCACCCTGGATGTCCCTGAGGATCCTGCCATCGAGGCTGAATTCGGTCGCCCAGGCGCTGCCCGGGGTACCAGTGCCTACCCCCAGATTCGCTTCGTCTCTCTGGTCGAGAGCGGCACCCATGTCCTCTTTGCCTCCCGCATGGAGGGCTTCAACACCAGCGAGAAGGCCCTGGCCCACCAGGTCCTACCGGCCTTGACTCCAGACATGCTCTGCCTCGCCGATCGCGGCTTCTACGGCTTCGAGTTCTGGAACAAAGCCAGAGCCACCGGGGCTACCCTTCTCTGGCGCGTCAATGCCAAGCTCGGTCTGCCCCGCGAAGATGAGCTTGAGGATGGCTCCTACCTCTCCACCCTCTACCCCACCCGAGAATACCGTCACCCCTCCAAAGGGGTTCGAGTGCGGGTCATTGAATACACCCTCCACGGCATCCCGATGCCTCCCGACGCCGAAGGCGAAACCACCTACCGCCTCATCACCACCCTCATAGACCCCAAAGCCGCACCAGCCGTCGAACTGGCCGCCCTCTACCCCGAACGCTGGGAGATCGAGTCCGCTTTTGACGAGTTGAAGACCCACCTCCGGGGCCGCCAGATGCTGCTGCGCAGCAAAACCCCCGACCTCATCCGGCAGGAGTTCTACGGCCTCATAATGGCCCACTTCGCCATCCGAGGCCTGATGCACGAAGCCGCCCTCCAGGCCAAACTCGATCCCGACCGACTATCGTTCATCCATGCCGTGAGGGTCATCCGCCGCACCCTGCCGCACTTCGCGGCTCTCTCCCCCCAGCCCAACACCTGATCGCCCACGCCGCCATCCTGCAGGAGCTTGTGAAGGAACCGGCCAGTTCAAGTCGAAACCGCTCCAATCCCCGGGGCGTCAAGCGTAAAATGAGCAATTGGAACGTCCGAGATAGAACCATCAAGTGCAATGCCCGCTGCACCCCGATCATTCTCATTCATACGCTTAAGTGAACTGTATTGAGCCTAACCAAGCGTTCAACCCGGACCCAACAGCCGCGATCTTCCAACCTCCCCCATGCATCCCGATTCCTCGTCCTCTTCGCTCATCCCACCGGCTGTTGGTCCGGCTAATAGTGAGGATTTCGGGCGGCCGCGGCAGGGCATGACTTTTCACCTTTAGCTCTCCGGCCGCGTGAAATCCGGTGTTGAGCCTAGCCGATGGGCGGGCGGGCCTCGATCTTGCCTATGGGGAAATCGAGCTCCGCTGGCTGGCTTTTGGGCTGCAGCCCGTCCGTTATCGGGCTCCGTCAGGCCGCCCGACACCCGCTCTCGCGCACCTATCCGGTCATCCAGCCATACGCCGTCCGCCCTTCGGGGCATCGTGCCGGGTGAGGCCATCCTATTTCACGAATCCGCCCTGGTAGAGCTCCCGGATGAACCATGCGGTACGCTCGGTGGTGTGGTCCTCGCCATGGGCCTCCCGGACCTGGTCGCAGATGGCCTGGATGCTGTGATGGCCGTCGCAGAGCCCCCAGATGAGGGCGCCCTTGGCATCCAGCTTCACCCGGAAGTTGGGGCGCCCCAGACGCTTCTGGAGCCACTTCCAGCGGGGACTCAGGAACTTGGGGCGGATGATCACCACCTGCCCGTCCTCCAGGACCTCGAAGGGGAGGGCCTGGAGGGGGGTCCAGTCGAGCTGCATCAGCCGGCCCTGGGGGGGGCGGGGGCGTCGGCGGCCCCGGGGTTCCGCAGGGGGATGAAGATGAGGATCAGGGCCACCACCGCGAGGATGATGAGGCTGATGAAGAACATGCCGGGGTTGCGGAAGACGGTGTAGTTGACCTCGAAGAAGGCTAGGCTGGCGAAGAGCAGGCCCACCAGGGCCTCACCGGCGATGAGTCCCGCGGCCACCAGCACTCCGGCGTTCTCCACCCGCACCTTCTGGCCTTCGCTCAGGTTGCGCTTCTTCCCGATGAGCTCCACCACGCCCTTGATCAGCCCGCCGATGAAGATGGCGAAGGTGGTCTCCAGGGGCAGATACATCCCCACCGAGACCAGCATGGGGCTCTTGACCTGCATCAGGACGAAGCCGATGCCCATGAGCATGCCCACGATGATGAGGGCCCAGGGCATGCGGCCCTCCACGATGCCCTTGCTGAGCATGGCCATGAGGCCGGCCTGGGGGGCGGCGAGGCGGGGGCTGCCGAAACCGGCGTCCAGGTTCAGCACCTCCTTCTGGGTGTCGGGATCCAGGGCCTTGACCTCGTTGAGGGTGTATTCCTTCTTGAGGTCCGTGCGGGCGCCTTCGTACTTCACCACCTGGACCTGGGCCGCCTCGCGCTTGGCGAGCTCGTCGGCAGCGCTCTTCTTGATGTCACCCACATGCAGGACCACCAGGGGCAGGAAGAGGAGGGCGGCGGAGAAGACCACACCCAGGACATCGCCCAGCTGCATGCGCCAGGGGGTGCCACCGAGGATGTGGCCGGCCTTGAGGTCCTGGAGCATTTCGCCCGCCACGCCGCTGCTGACGCAGACGATGGCCGCCACACCGAGCACGGCAGCGATACCCTCACGGCCCTTGACCCCCAGGATCACCATCACCAGGGCGGTGATGACGAGGGCGGTCAGGGTCAGGCCGGACATAGGGTTGTTGGAGGACCCGATGATGCCCACCAGGTAACCCGACACCGCGGCGAAAAAGAATCCGAGGATGACGGCCAGCAGGGCGGCGACGATGGCCACCAGCACGGTGGTGTGGAAGATCAGGAGGCTGATGAGGAAGGTGCAGAGGGCGGCGAAGGCGATGCCCGCCAGGATCCAGGTGAAGGGGATGTCCTTGTTCACCCGGTCGATGGTGTGCTCACCCACGGCGGCCTTCTTCACATCGGAGATGGAGCGCTTGAGGCCAGTGATGAGGCTCTTGCGCATGCGGTAGAGGGTGGTGCAGGCGCCCACCAGCATGCCGCCAATGGCGATGGGACGGACGATGTTCTTCCACACCGAGATGGAGAGGGCAATCCAGTCGGCGGTGCTGGCATCGGCGGGCATGGTGCCGGGGGCCAGGAAGAAGGTGATGATGGGCACCAGCAGACCCCAGGCGATGAGGCCACCCGCGAAGTTCAGGGCACCCAGCTGGGGCCCGATGATGTAGCCCACCCCCATGTAGGCGGGGCTGATGCCGGGGTTGCTCAGCAGGAGCCCACCCTTGGCCAGGGCCGCTTTGCCCTTGGCGATGAGGCTGAAGGAGGCGGCCTTGAAGGTGACGAACTTCTCCCAGTGGGTGCTGTAGAGGCTCAGCTGATTGAGGATCTGGACCAGGGCGCCGAAGCCCATGGCACCGAAGAGCAGCTTGGTGCCCCCGCCCCCGCCCTGTCCGGCCTTGTGAATCTCGGCGGCGGCCAGGGACTCGGGATAGGGCAGGTCCGCATCCTCCACCATCACCCGGCGCAGCAGGGCCACGAACATGATGCCCATGAGACCGCCGGCGAACATGATGAAGGCCGAGGTGAGGTAGTGCCCCGGGGTGAAGAACCTGGGCCAGATGCCGCTGATGACGAAGGCTGGGATGGTGAAGATGGCGCCCGCCGCCACGGATTCGCCGATGCTGCCGACGGTCCGGGCGATGTTCTCCTCCAGGATGGTGCCCTTGAGGAGCTTGATGAGGGCCATGCCGATGACCGCCGCCGGGTAGGTGGCGGCGATGGTCATGCCTGCACGCAGACCCAGGTAGGCATTGGCCGCCCCCAGGATGATGCACATGACCAGGCCGATGAAGACGGCCCTGAAGGAGAACTCCTTCAAGGTCTGGTTCGAGGGGACGAAGGGCTGGTGCATCCGGCGGTCTCCAGGGGGTTCAGGAACGATCCGTAACCCTCATGTTATGACACAAGCGATCCCTGCGATCGTCATGAATCGGGGACCGGAGAGGCTTCGCCGCTGTGCGCAGCCCAGGCACCATGGGGGCGAGGCACCCTTGGACGACCTGACGGCCCCGGAGCGCCGGGAGCAACGGGCAGCCAGGTCCCTGGCAGACCTTCGGGCCTCCGGCCCCCTGGGGCGCTGGCTGGCGGAACACCTCGGGAAACGCCGGAGGCCCTGAAAGCCCCTTCCCTTCCGGCCAGAGAACCCTACGTTGGGGGCATCCGCCCGGAGTCTGCCATGACCGCATCGGATTTCCCTGTGATCCGCGCCCCCCACGGCACCCACCTCCACTGCCGGGGCTGGGTCCAGGAGGCCGCCCTCCGGATGCTCATGAACAACCTGGACCCGGATGTGGCCGAGCGTCCCCAGGACCTGGTGGTCTACGGAGGCATCGGCAAGGCGGCCCGGAACTGGGACTGCTTCAATGCCATCGTCAAGGAACTCAAGCACCTCGGAGACCAGGAGACGCTGCTCATCCAATCGGGCAAGCCGGTGGGGGTGGTGCGGACCTATGCCGAAGCCCCCCGGGTACTCCTGGCCAACTCAAACCTGGTGCCCCGCTGGGCCACCTGGGAGCAGTTCCGGGAGCTGGACCGCAAGGGGCTCATGATGTTCGGGCAGATGACTGCCGGATCGTGGATCTACATCGGCTCCCAGGGCATCCTCCAGGGCACCTTCGAGACCTTCGCCGAAGCCGCCCGGCAGCACTTCGGCGGGAGCCTGCGGGGCCGCTGGGTGCTCACCTCCGGACTCGGGGGCATGGGGGGCGGCCAGCCCCTGGCCGTGAAGCTCAACGAGGGGGTGGCCCTCTGCGTGGAGGTCGATGAAGAGCGGATCCGGCGCCGGGTGGAGACCCGCTACCTGGACGCCTGGACGGCGGACCTGGAGGAGGCCCTCCGGCGGGTCCACGAAGCTGTGGAAGGGGGGCGGCCCCTCAGCCTCGGGCTCCTGGGCAATGCCGCCGAGCTTCTTCCGAAGCTGCTCAGGCGGGGGGAGCGCCCGGACCTGGTGACGGACCAGACCAGCGCCCACGATGAATACAATGGCTATGTGCCTCTGGGCCTGGGGCTGGCTGAGACCCTTGAGCTCCGCCACCGGGCCCCGGAAGAGGCCGCCCGGCTCGCCCTGGACAGCATGAGGGTCCACGTGGAGGCCATGCTGGGTTTCCAGGCGGCGGGCAGCGTGGTCTTCGACTACGGCAACAATCTGCGGGCCCAGGCCCAGCGGGCGGGCTGCACGGGAGCCTTCGGTTTTCCCGGCTTCGTGCCCGCCTTCATCCGCCCCCTCTTCTGCCGGGGCACCGGCCCCTTCCGCTGGGTGGCCCTCTCAGGGGATCCGGCGGACATTCTGGCCACGGACGAGGCCGTGCTGGAGCTCTTCCCAGGCAGGCCCGGACTTTCGCGCTGGCTGGAGGCGGCCCGCACCCAGGTGGCCTTCCAGGGGCTCCCGGCGCGGATCTGCTGGCTGGGGGCCGGTGAGCGCCACCTGGCTGGCCTGAAGTTCAATGAGATGGTGAGGACAGGACGACTCAAGGCCCCCGTGGTCATTGGCCGTGACCACCTGGACGCGGGCTCGGTGGCCAGCCCCCACCGGGAGACCGAAGCCATGAAGGACGGCTCGGATGCGGTCTCCGACTGGCCCCTCCTCAACGCCCTCACCGCAGCCTCCAGCGGGGCATCCTGGGTGTCGATCCACCAGGGTGGTGGCGTGGGCATGGGCTACAGCCAGCATGCCGGGCTCGTGGTCGTGGCGGACGGCACGGTGCGGGCGGAGCATTGCCTGAATCGTGCGCTCTGGAATGACCCGGCACTGGGGGTCTACCGGCACGCAGACGCAGGCTACGAGGAGGCCCGGGCCTGTGCCCGGGAGCTGGGCCTGCACCTGCCCATGGGATGAGGAGCGGTCAATCGTGCTGGAAGACCATCTGCTCCAGCTCCAGCCCCTCGATGGCCTGGAGCTTCATGCGCAGGGTCACCAGATCCTGCATGTCCCCCACCAACTCCAGGAGGATGATGCCCCCTGGGGCGTCATAGCCTCCCCCAACTTCGTGCAGCCCCAGGCGGGTCTTGATGTTGCGGCCGTACTGGGTGAGGATCCGCTGGAGCTCAGCCGCCTCCCTGAGGCGATCCGTCACATGGATCCCAAGGATGATGTGGTCCTGCCGCATGACGCCTCCTGGGTGTGGGCTGCTTGGCCGTCGATGGATCCGGGCAGCGACATGATCCTGTAAATGGCCTGGTTTTTCCAGCCTCCCCTGCGACAGCCCTCCAGCGGGAGCTGGGCTATCCTGGGAACCGGCCCCTCCCGTGGGGCTGCAGTGGGGGGATCATGTCCGCAAGCTACGCCATCCTCGGAACCGGAGCCCTTGGGGGCTTCTACGGAGCACGACTCCAACGGGCGGGAAGCGATGTCCACTTCCTGCTCAACAGCGAGTACGAGCACGTGAAGACCCACGGCCTGGTGATCGACTCCAAGGACGGTGATTTCACGCTGCCCAGGGTCCAGGCCTACCGGAAGGTCGAGGAGATGCCCAAGTGCGATGTGGCCATCGTGGCCTGGAAGACGACCCAGAACCACCTTCTGCCCGCCCTCCTGCCCAAGGTGCTCAAGGAGGATGGGGTGATCCTGGTGCTCCAGAACGGGTTGGGGGTGGAGGAGGCCGCTGCTGCTGCCGCCCCTGGTCACCGGATCTTCGGGGGACTCTGCTTCATCTGCTCCACCCGGGTCGCCCCGGGCCACATCCAGCACCTGGACTACGGCAGCATCCGCATGGCCGAGTTCAGCCCCGAGGACAGGGCCATGGGGCTCAGCCCGCGCCTGGAGGCCATCGCAGAGGACTTCCGCCGGGCGGGGATCGAGATCACCCTGCTGGAGGACCTGATCCTGGCCCGCTGGCAGAAGCTGGTCTGGAACATCCCCTACAACGGACTCTCGGTGGTGCTGGATGCCAACACCTCGGAGCTCATGGACAACCCGGACGCCCTCGCCCTGGTGGAGGGCCTGATGCACGAGGTCCGGGCCGGAGCCGCCGCTGCGGGGCGCGAGCTCCCTGCGGACTTCGTGCAGAAGATGCTCGATATGACCCGGGCCATGACCCCCTACCGAGCCAGCATGAAAGTGGACTACGACGAACGCCGCCCCCTGGAAGTGGAGTCCATCCATGGCGCCCCGCTCCGCTTTGCGGCCTCCCGTGGCGTGGAACTCCCCCTCCTCAAGGCCCTCTACCACCAGCTGAAGTTCATCAATGCCCGCCTGGCCACCCAGACCCGGAAAGGCCTGGGCTGAGGGGCTGCTACCAGGATGGTGCCCTGGGAAGGAATTTCTCTTTACCTCGAGAAACTCCTTCCCGATCAAAAAGGGGAGAAGCCATACGGAGACCCCCAGCATGACCCCACACGACCAGGGAAGTCATGAGCCATCGCCCGCAACGGTGAAGGTCCTCGTCATCGAGGACGACCCCCGCTGGGCAAGCCTGATGGCCCGGGTGCTCTCCTCGGCCAGGGATTGGCACCCTGTCACCGTCAGGGACTTGAGGGAGGCCCTGGAAGCCCTGGCGGGTCAATCCTGGGACTTGGTGGTGAGCGATCTCAACCTCCCGGACAGCTTCGGTCTCAGCACCCTCCATCGACTCAGGGAATGCTCCCCTGGCACGCCCGTGGTGATCATGAGCGGTGAGAACGAAGACGCCCTGGTCCGCCAGGCCCTCCAGGCTGGCGCCCAGGACTGGCTGGTCAAGGGCACCCTCGACTCGGCCACCGTTCTGCGGGTCACCCGGAACGCCTGCGAGCGGGCCCGCCTGGACCGGGAGATCCGGCAGTCCCGGGAACTCCTGCAGACCACCCTGGATGCGCTGCCAGCCTGCATTGCCGTCCTCGACGGGGACGGACGGGTCCTGGATGTCAACCGCAACTGGTCCCACTACTCGGATCCCCACAACCCCCTGATCTGGGACTGCCCGCCGGGTACCGACTATCTCCAGGTCTGCTGCCAAGCCCATGAGCTCAACGAGGACCTGGCCGAGGCCTCAGAGGGGATCCTGGATGTGGCCCGGGGTCTCAGACCCCTCTTCCGCATTGATTATCGGGTCATGGAGGGGGCAAAGCCCCGCTGGTTCGCCCTGGATGTCACCCGCTTCGCCCAGGATCGGCGGCCATCCGGCCTGGTGGTCACCTACATGGAGGTCACAGAGCGCAAGGAACTGGAGGCACGGCTGCGGGCCTCCGAGAGCCTTTTCACCGTGATCTCCGAGAATGTCCAGGACCTCATGGCCATCGTCGATGCCAAGGGCGAGCGCCTGTATTCCAGTTCCTCCTACAGCGCCTCCCTGGGCTATCTTCCCGAGGAGATGGCCCGCCACGACCGGCGGGATCTCCTCCACCCGGAGGATGCGCCCCGGATGGCCGAAGCCATGACCTCCCTGCTCTCGGGGGGCAGCGCCAATCTCCTGGAATACCGGCTGCGGCACCGGGATGGCAGCTATCGGTGGTTCGAATCCCGGGGCAGCCTCATCCGCGGAGATCACCCCGGGGAGGACCGGATCCTCTTTGTCGCCCGGGACATCACCCAGCGCAAGCAGGAGGAGGCGGACAGGGCCCAGATCGAAGCCCGGCTCAGGCAGGCCCAGAAACTGGAGGCCATCGGCCAACTCGCCGCCGGCATCGCCCATGAGATCAACACCCCCACCCAGTACATCGGGGACAACGCCATCTTCCTCCGGGACACGCTTGGGGAGCTCTGCGGCTTTTTCGAGGAAATCTCCAAGGCGGTGAAGGGCCCCGATGCCGAGGGCATGGCGCGGATCCGGAACCGCTTCCGCGCCCTGGATTTCGACTTTGTGAGGACGGAGGTGCCCAAGGCGATCCAACAGACCATCGAGGGGGTCGAACGGGTGACCCGGATCGTCTCGGCCATGAAGGACTTCAGCCATCCCAGCGGGGCCTCCAGGGAGGCCATCGATCTCAACAGGGCCATCAACAGCACCACCACGGTATCGCGCAACGAGTGGAAGTACGTCTCGGAGATGACGCTGGACCTGGCTCCCGATCTCCCCCTGGTGCCCTGCTACCCCAGTGAACTCAACCAGGTGATCCTCAACCTCATTGTGAACTCCGCCCATGCCATCGCCGAGGCCAGGGAGCAGCGGGGAATCAAGGGCCTGGGCCGCATCATCATCCGCACCCGGCAGAGGGGGGACACGGTCCGCATCGAGGTGGAGGACACGGGGACGGGCATCCCCGAGGCGATCCGGGAGCGGATCTTCGAGCCCTTCTTCACCACCAAGCCCGTGGGCAGGGGCACCGGGCAGGGACTGTCCCTGGCCCACTCCGTGATCGTCGAGAAGCATGGGGGAAGGCTCTCCGTCGAGTCCAGGGAGGGCGAAGGCACCACCTTCCTCATCGAATTGCCCCTCCACTCCGAAACCCTATGAGATGGCGCCACCACGCCAACGAGGATGGAAACCATGGACGAACAGCACCAAAACCCGGGAGCCCGCCCCATCTCGGTCCTGTTCCCCGCCTTGATGGAGAGCCTGGATGCCTGTGTGGGCATCGTGGACACCAGCGGCACCCTGGCTGCGGTGAACAGCAACTGGGCTTCCTATAAGGGAGCCAACCCCTTTGTGGCGGGCTGCAGCCCTGGTTGCTCCTACACCGAGGTCTGCAAGCGGATCCTGGACCGCGAGGGCGGCTTGGGCATCGTGGCCCTGGGCGCCAGCAGCATCCTGAAGGGGGGGCTCCCCCGCCTCAGCTTCGACTTCCCCCTGAACGAAGGCGAACCCCGGATCCACGAGATGCTGGCGGTGCGCCCTTCAGCCAGCACGGAGATCAGCGCAGTCTTCTTCTTCCGGGACATCACCCATCGCATGGCCATGGAGCGGCGTCTCAAGAAGACCGAAAGCCTCTTCAAGGTCACCACGGACAACGCCCTGGACTTCATCTGCCTGCTGGATGCGGACACCCGGATGGTCTACCACAACACCTCCTTCCAGCGCTTCCTGGGCCAGCCCAGTACCTGGTTCGCCACACGCCGGATGATCGACGCGGTCCACCCCGAGGACCAGGACCGCTTCTGGCAGGCCCTGGAGACCGGTGCGGCCAACGGGCTCACCCAGATCTTCGAGTACCGCATCGTCAACGTCCGTGAGGAGTGGGTGGCCATGGAGGGGCAGGTCTCCATGGTGGAGGACCCGGGAGGAAACCGGGAAACCCTCCTCCTGGTCTCCCGGGACATCACCGAGCGGAAGCAGGCCGAGACCGAGCGCTCCCAGGTGGAGGTCCAGCTCCGGCACGCCCAGAAGATGGAGGCCGTGGGCCAACTGGCCGCCGGCATCGCCCACGAGATCAACACCCCCATCCAGTTCATCGGGGACAATCTCCGTTTCATCACCGATGCCTTCGGGAGCCTCCAGAGGATGATGGACGCCCTGCACCCCCTTCTGGACCTGGCCAGCCAAGTCCCCTCCCTCACGGGGGAGGTCCTGGCCTTCAGGGCCGTGGAGGAGGCCGAGGAGATCGAGTATCTGATGGAGGAGGGCCCCAGAGCCCTGGTCCAGTCTCTGGACGGGGTGGAGCGCGTCTCCACCATCGTCAAGGCCATGAAATACTTCAGCCATCCAGGCACGGTGGGCAGGGTGCTGGTGGACCTCAACCAGGCCATCACCAGCACCCTCACGGTAAGCCGCAACGAGTGGAAATACGTGGCCGAAGTGGAGACCCGCTTCGATCCGGACCTGCCCCAGGTGCCCTGCTATCCGGGTGAGTTCAACCAGGTGATCCTCAATGTGGTCATCAACGCCGCCCACGCCATCGCCGAGAAGCAGGGCGGCCAGGAGGGACCGAAGGGGCTCATCACCCTCAGCACCCGCCGGGATGGGGACTGGGCGGAGATCCGGATCCAGGACACCGGTCCAGGGATCCCGGCGGCCATCCTGCCCCAGATCTGGCTGCCCTTCTTCACCACCAAGCCCGTGGGCAAGGGCACCGGCCAAGGCCTCTCCATCGTCCACTCCGTCATGGTCAAGCACGGGGGCACGGTCGAGGCCACCAGCAGCGAGGGCGAGGGTGCCACCTTCATCCTTCGTTTCCCCCTCACCCCCCCGGAACAGGACGCGGAACCATGACCCAGAAACGCATTCTCTTCGTGGATGACGAGCCGCTGGTCCTCCAGGGGCTCCAGCGGATGCTCCATCAGATGCGCAGCGAGTGGGAGATGGTCTTCGCCGAGGGTGGCGAGGCGGCCCTGGGCCTCATGGACAAGTCCCACTTCGATGTGGTCGTCAGCGACATGCGTATGCCGGGCATGAACGGGGCCCAGCTGCTCCAGGAGGTGATGCGGCGCCACCCAGCCACCATCCGCCTGGTGCTCTCCGGCCATGCCGATCGGGACCTGGTCTCCCAGTGCGTGGGGGTGGCCCACCAGTACATCGGCAAGCCCTGCGAAGCCAGCCATCTCAAGTCCATGATCCAGCACGCCTTTGCCCTGAGCGCCAACCTGGAGAGCGAAGAGGTCAAGCGGATCATCGGCTCCATCGTCCAGCTCCCCAGCGCCCCGGATCTCTACCAGAGGCTCCGGGAGGCCATGGCCGATGAACACGCCACGACCAAGGCCCTGGGGGACATCATCGAGCGGGACATGGGGATGACGTCCATCATCCTCAAGCTGGTGAACAGCGCCTTCTTCGGCCTGAGGCGGATCATCGACACCCCCCACGAGGCCGTGGCCTACCTGGGCGTGGACACCATCCGGACCCTGGTGCTCACCCACGGCATCTTCTTGGAATCCAACGGGCTGGAGACCCATGGGCTCTCCCTTGAGGAACTCTGGAGGCACAGCCTGGACACCGCCAACTGTGCCTGCGCCATCGCCGCCACCGAGGGCCTCGACCGGGCCGCCCAGGAGGCGGCCTTTGTCGGGGGCATCCTGCACGATGTGGGCATTCTGGTGCTCGCCGCCAGCTTCCCAGAGGTCTATGACCGCGCCATCGAGATCGCGACCCAGGAACACCTCCACATCACCATGGCGGAGCAACGCCTCTTCCACCTGAGCCATACGGAAGTGGGTACCTATCTTCTGGGACTCTGGGGCATCCCGGACGCCACGCTGGAGATCATCCGGAAGCACCACCGCCCCCCCTCCCTCTTCCCCCCCGGCCTCACACCCGCCCTGGCGGTCAGGATCGCCGAGGGGCTGGTGGGGGAGCGCACCCCCAGCGCCCTCTTCTTCGGCCCCCCGGTCCAGGAGGCCGACCTGGAGATCCACGGACTGACAGGACATCTGGACACTTGGCGGGCCCTGCTCGGCCCGGTGAAGGAGAGCTGACATGGATGGCACCATCTCCCGGAAGATCCTCCTGGTGGACGATGACGAGAATGTCCTCCAGGGCTACTACCGGAACCTCAGCCGGCTCTTCCCCATCGAGGTGGCCATGGGGGGTGAGCAGGCCCTCCAGGCCATGGAGGACCATGGTCCCTTCGCCGTGGTCGTGGCCGACATGCGGATGCCCGGCATGGACGGCCTCGAGCTGCTCAAGATCATCAAGGAGCGCTGGCCCGAGGTGATCCGCGTCATGCTCACCGGCAACGCCGACCAGGGCACGGCCATGGACGCCGTGAACCAGGGGGAGGTCTTCCGCTTCCTCACCAAGCCCTACTCCCCCGACCTGATGAAGACCGTCCTCCTGGCAGCGCTGCGGCAACACCACCTCCAGCAGTCCGAGAAGATCCTCCTGGAGCGCACCCTGATGGGCAGCCTGAGGGTCCTGACCGAGCTCATCGGATTCGCCAATCCGGAAGCCAGCCACCTGGCCCAGCTCACCCGGGAGCGGGTGAGGGCCCTGGGTGCGGGCATGGGGCTGGAGAGCACCTGGGATCTGGAGGCCGCCGCCCTGCTGGCCCCCATCGGCCAGGCCATGCTCCCCATGAGCCTCCGATCCAAACTGCGGGAAAGGAAGCCTCTCTCCATCAGTGAGCACACCATGCTCACAAGGGTTCCCGAGTTCGGAGCCCGGTTGGTGGAGAACATCCCCAGGATGGAGCGGGTGGCCAACCTGATCCGCCTTCAGGCCGCGGAAGGGGGCGGGGACCGGGAGGCCACCCTCCTCTGGCTCGTCAGCGAGTTCTCCCGACGGGACCAGGAGCGCCACGACGCCCTGGTGGTGCTGGAGGAGATGCGGCTCCAGCTCGACGCTGCCCTGGCTGGCCCTCTGGCGGCCATGGCCCGGCTCTTCACCCCGGTCCCTGCCCTTCCGGAGCGGTCCCTGCCCCACGACCAGATCCCCGAGGGCTCCCTGCTGGCCAAGGACATCCTGGACCCTGCGGGGAACCCTATCCTGATGCGGGGCCTCCGTCTGGACCGTGCCCACCTGGACCTCATCGGCGCCCTCATCAACCTCCGCGTGGTGACGGACCCCATCCACATCTCTGACTGAAGGGGGCGACCCGCCATGACGCGCAAGATCCTGTTCGTTGATGATGAAGAGAACGTGCTCTCGGCCTACACCCGGGTGCTCCGGAAGCGCTTCCAGATCGAGACGGCCACCGGGGGCGAGGAGGCCCTGCTGCGCCTGGAGGGCTCTGGCCCCTATGCGGTCATCGTCTCTGACATGCGCATGCCCAGGATGGACGGCGTCCAGCTCCTGTCCAAGGTGAAGGAACTC
Organism: uncultured Holophaga sp.; assembly: GCF_963677305.1. Classification (GTDB taxonomy): domain Bacteria; phylum Acidobacteriota; class Holophagae; order Holophagales; family Holophagaceae; genus Holophaga. The sequence goes on along the minus strand of NZ_OY781925.1, from coordinate 2,095,666 downwards.
GCACCGGAGACCGTGAGGATCATGCTCACGGGCAATGCCGACCAGCAGACCGCCACGGACGCCGTCAACCGGGGTGCCATCTTCCGATTCCTGACCAAGCCCTGCGACGCCGAGACCCTGGGCCAGGTGCTCGATGCAGCTCTCGACCAGTACGCCCTGGTCCGGGCGGAGAAGGAGCTCCTGGAGCAGACCTTGACCGGGGCCATCTCCATGATGGTGGAGCTGCTCTCCATGCTGGACCCCACCAGCTTCGGACGCTCCCAGCGGCTCGCCGAGATCACCGAGCAGGTGGCGAAGGATCTGGGCATGGAGGATCCGTGGATGATGGGCGTCGCCTCGGTCCTGAGCCAGATCGGGGTCCTGATGGTCCCCCCCCAGGTCCTGGAGAAGGTGCGCCGCGGGGCCATCCTCACCAGTGCCGAGCGGGAGATGTACGCCAGGGTGCCCGAGATCGGCTCCAATCTCATCCGCAAGATCCCCCGGCTGGAGGAGGTGGCGAACATCGTCTACTACGCCCAGAAGAACTTCAACGGCTCCGGCTTTCCCCAGGACAACGTGAAGGAGGAGGAGATCCCCCTGGGCTCCCGGATCCTGCGGGCCGTGGGCGACTACCTGGACCTCCTGCTGAAGCTGCCGGGCCCCCTCCATGCCGTCCAGGACATGTTCGGACGCACGGCCTGGTATGACATCCGGGTGCTCCACGCCCTCCAGAACGTCCTGGAAGCCGAGGTGGAGACCGGCGACAAGGAGCCCGCCTTCCTCACCGTCAGCGAACTGCAGGCGGGGCTGGTGGTGTTGGAGAATGTCGAGACGCTGACCGGGTGGCTGATCATCCCCAAGGGGACCCTCCTGAGAGCGGCCCACCTGGAGAAGCTCCGCAACTTCACCACCCTGGCGGGGGTCAAGGAGCCCATCGCCGTGGCCCCGCCTGAGGCCTGACCTACTTCCTCCGCCCTGGCAGCACGCCGATGGTGACGGCGGCCGTCTGCTCGTTGTTGCAGCCGTCCACCACCCTCACCAGGAGACGGTCCCCCTTGATCCGCTCCCGGGGGATGAGGACATCAAAGTGCTCCTCGCGGCTGTCGAAGACCTGATCCTCAGGCGCGATCTGGAGCCAGTCATCCCCATCCACGGAGACCGAGGCCTCTCCCAGGAGGGAGGTGCCATCCTGGGCGGTGAAGCGCACCCGGAGACCATCTCCCTCCGGCACCGCACTGAGTTCCCGGATCACCGCAGGGGTGTGGTCGATGACGAAGGGAGCCGTCCGCCAAACGGAAGCCATGGAACCATTGAAGGGCTGGCTGGGGGCGTCATCGGCCGTGACTTCCAGACGGTATCGGCCATCGGGGACCGGAAGCGTGTCGAAGGTATAGAAGGGATCCGGCCAGGCCTTCTCCAGCTCGATGGGTGCTCCCTGCTCCGGGAGGAGGCGGATCCGGAAGGCGAGTTCGTCGCCATTGGGGTCGTTCACCAGGAAGCGGAAGGCCTGGGCACCCCGGCGGAAACTGCGCTTCTCGCTGCCCGCCAGGCTGAGGGCGGGGATGAGCTTCTGGGTGGAGGTGGGTACCCGTTCAATACCGATCTCCCCCAGGGGACTCTGGCGGGTCACCACCAGGCCCGGCGGCATGACCTCCACATCGGACCACACCGGCGCAAGATTCCGTCCCGCCCAGTGGAATGCGATGCCATCCACGCCGGGTGTGGCCCCTCCCCTGCTGCTGGAGAGCTTCACCCGGATCTGGGCGAAGCGGGAGGGCTTGAGTCCCGGGCGCTCGCCACTCTGAAGGGGTGGAGTCCAGGGGGACCAAGTGGAGTCGGGGTTCTCGGTGAAGCCCGTGCGCATCTGGAACTCGACCTTGGTCCCGGTGGGGGTGTCGGCATCCAGGTAGGCCCGGCCCCAATCGGCCAGCGGGGCCCCCTTGAGGACAGGACTGTCGATCACCCCCTCCGTGGCCTGGGCGAGGGAGAGGAGATGAAGCTCACCGGGGTTGGACCCCACAACCATCAGGTCCTGACCCATGGGCAGGAAGGCATTGGCCTGGGCCGTGCCGATGTCGGTCAGGGCACAGAAGGGGTCCCTGGCCCGCACAGCAGCGTCCAGGGGCACCGAGAAGAGCCTGCCCCGGCTGCCGGTGCCGAGGAGCAGCTGACCGTTCCAGACCGTCATGGCAAAGATCTGGCTTTGGGCGCTCTGCCAGAGAGTCTCAGGCACACGGTCCCTGTCCAGACGCACCAGCATCGAGCGCAGGGGGCCTCCCTTCACCGGGAGGTAGCTCTCCCGGCGCTCCAGGTGACCAGAGGAGAGCTGTTGGGCAAGGCCGTTGTCCGCACCCACATAAAGGGCCCCCTGGTCCACCACCAGGCTCCGGACCTCCTCCATCCCCGTGGCCATCAGGGTCTCCAGGCGGTCTCCGGCCCCCATCCCCGAGTAACGGACCACCAGACCCCGGCCATGGGTGCCCAGGTAATAACCCCCCTGCCCATCGGGAGTCAGGGCCGTGAAGGCTGTCTCATCGGGCAGCTCCGCCAGCTTCCGGCTGCTGCCCTCCCGGGCGATGGCCAGGGTGGCCCCGCGCTCTCCCGCTCCCGCCAGGATCAGGTCGCTGCCCTCGGCCACCATGTTCCAGACCACCCTGAGCTCGGTCTCCGCGAAGGTGCTGACCTGGCCGCTCTCGCTGATGCGGAGGATCTTGCCCTCTCCGGAGGGCGCCACCAGGAGATCCCGCCCCAGGCGAGCCATGGCGAAGACCATGCCTCCCTTCACCTGGGCCAGGGGCTTCACCTGGCCGCCACTGTAGCGGAAGAGCCGCCCCTGGTTCCCCGCGCTGAGGTAGACTCCCCCGGCTCCATCGGAGACCGAGGCCCAGATCACCCCCTCGGGCACCTGGGCGACCCTGCGCAGGGCGGGAGCCAGGCTGAGCCGGCCATCAGCCCCGATCCGCACGCCCTGGTTCTCGGCTCCGAGCCAATCATTGAAGCTGGAGAACCGGGCCGCATGGGGGGCGGCCATGAGAGCCGAACCGGCCATCAGCATCGGAATCATCATTCTGAGGTGCATGGGTGCTCCAAGCGGTATCTTCAGGTCGGAGAGCAGCGGCGGAACCGCTACTCGATCTCCACATCCAGGCTCACCAGACCATTCACTTCGCGCTCCAGGGGCAGCAGAGCCCGACTGACGATGCGCTTCTGGAGCTGGTTCGTCCGGGAGTCCCCATCGCTGCCGAGCATGGTCGTGATGCTGGGGGGGACCCCCTCGATGCGGGCCCCGCGCAGACCGGCACCGGGTTGGGCCTGGACCATGAGGGCGTAGACGTGGTTGTTGCGGAGACTGTTGTTGATGATGCGGACCATGTCACCCAGATCCGTGATGTCGATGGCCCGCTCGTCGGGATCGGCATTGAGCAGGCTCATGCCGTCACCCACCATGAGCGTAGCCAGGCCAGGCCGGGCCGACTGCGGTACGTTCACGTTGAAGGTGGCGGTCTCCCGGACCCCCTGAATATTCTGGAGGGTCACCAGTACCGGCAGGACCTCACCCCGCTTCACCCGGGCCTTTAGGGGACGCACCCCGGCAATGATCGTCCGATCCAGCCGTTCCTCAGCCTTGATGGTCACAGAGATCCCCTCGAAGACGGGCCGTTCGAAGGGGTTGAGGGTGATGGCCTGGAGAATGGCCCCCAGGTACTGGGAAACCCGCAGGGTGTTGAGATCCGCCACCACGTTCTCCACCTGGATGGCGGGATGGTTGGCCAGCTTGATGTTGCCCTGCATCGAGAGGCTGGTGAAACCCAGGGACCGGACCTGGGAGTTGAGGGTCTGGGCCACGGCCGTGGCCACCAGGGCTGGCGTCGCTGTGGGGTGGTCCATGACCTCGAAGCGGAAGTTCAGGGTGCGCTTGCCCCCCAGGTTGAGCCCCACCCGCAGGGGGATCATCCGCGCCTCCGCCCCCAGGGTGCCGGCCACCCCGCTGCTCCGGTCCAGGCGCAGGGCACCCACCGGGGCCACCGGCTGGGCCAGCTTGAAAGAGGTGGCATAGCTCGCCACGTTCCCGCTCACCGTTGCTGACCAGAGTGGCAGGTCCACAGGGCCGAGGTTGAAGAGGGGGTGCCCGAAGAGCAGGACCCGTCTCCCGCTGACGTAGGTGATGGTTCCAGAGGCGGCCATCTCCATGTCGCCCTGCATCAGGGCGATGGAGGCCATGCCCCCGGGTTCCAGGGGGCTGGGCTCCCCGATCCCACGACCAGTCCCCATGCCAGCGGCGGTGAACTCCACCCCGGTCCCCGTCCAGAGGCTCCTGACCTCGGGATCCAGCCCGGTCCCCGAGAGGACCATGGGCAACTGCCCCGAGGCAGGCCCCATGAGCTCGGAAAGGGGGATCATCTCGCCCCTCAAGGCCGCCTTGAGCACCTTCGGGGGCTCCAGCTTGGGCAGGATCAGGGGGGTCCGGACCGCGGGGGTGTCCGGGATGTCCCGGAGCTGATCCAGCATCTCCCCGATGGGGGTCACCCCGGCGAGGGGCTCCTTCTGGAATTGCCAGCCCGAGGAGAGCGCACCGATGAGCTGGCCCTCGATGTAGCAGGGGGAGCCGCTCATGCCCTGCATGATGCCCGTCTCGGCAAGAGGTCCCCCGCTGGCCTTGATCAGGATCATGCTGTGACCCGGCGTCACCCCGGATTGGACCCCCAGCACTTCGAAACTGAACTTCTCGATCTTCCCACCCTGGAAGACGGTCCGACCGTACCCCTTCATCCCGGGCCGGATCTCCCGCAGAGGCATGATGGCCGGCGGGGCCTGGGCGACGACACTGAGCCCCGCAAGACCCAGAACACAGGAGAATAACAGTCGATTCATGGAGGCTCGTCCCAGTACCACCATACACCTGGAAAGCCTTCCCCAGAGCAGCGGCCAGCCTACGAGTGCGCCAAGGGGGACCAGGGTTCCACCGGAATCCGGCGGGCCCCCGCTGGGATGCTAGTCTGTTGGGATGCGGATACTGGTGACTGGCGATGTGGTGGGGGAACCCGGCAGGCGGCTTCTGGCCGAGTTCCTGCCCGTCCTGAGACGGGAGCTGGCCCTCGACCTGGTGGTGATCAACGGCGAGAACGCCGCCCATGGCCATGGCATCACGGAGCGGATCGCCCGGGAGTGGTTCGAGGATCTCGGTGTTGATGTCATCACCACCGGCAACCATGCCTTCGACGTGAAGGACATCGTCCCCTACTTCCAGAAAGAGCCGCGCCTGCTGCGCCCCGCCAACTACCCTCCGGGCACTCCAGGCAACGGCTACATCAAGCTGCACACCGCCACGGGTGAGGAGGCCCTGATCATCAACCTCATGGGCCGGGTCCACATGCCTCCCTGCGACTGCCCCTTCCGGGGGGTGGATGCCATTCTGGCCAAGGAGCGCGCCGACCTCGTGCTGGTGGACTTCCACGCCGAGGCCACCAGCGAGGCCCAGGCCCTGGGCTGGCACCTGGAGGGCCGGGCCGCCGCCGTCCTGGGCAGCCACACCCATGTCCCCACCCTGGACGCCAGGGTGATCGGGAACGGCACAGCCTATGTGACCGACATCGGCATGGTGGGTCCCTACGAGAGTGTCATCGGCATGAAGGTGGAGGCCAGCCTCAGCCGCTTCCTGAAGGCCAGGGGCGACCGCTTCGAGGTGGCCTCCGGGGATCTGCAGTTCCACGCCGTCTTCATCGAAACCGAAGGCAAGCGGGCCAAGAGCATCACGCGGATCGTGAAGCGCCTCTGAGTCCCGGGCTAGCGGAAGGACTCGCTCACAGGGACGGCCTTTCCCCCCTGGACCTGGATGGCATGCACGCGCCTCAAGGCCTGATGGTTGGTGGGGGAGTACGAAACCTGGAGTCCTCCGAGGTCGGCCTGAAGGCCGTCCATGCCCCTCAGGAAAGAGGCCCGGCTCAGCTCTACCCCGCCCTGCCGGAGCCCCTCCACAAAGACTGCAGCATCCACATAGCCTTCGAGGCTTCCGTAGTCGGGGCTCTCCCCGGCCGCCTTCATGTCTCTCTGGTAGCCGACGATGAAAGGGAGACGCTCATCGAAAGGCGAAGGCAGCACCTGGGATACGAAGACCCCCTCCCCCGCGGGCCCCAGTTCGGCCATGAAGGCCTCGGTGCCCACAAAGGAGATGGTGGCCCACCTGGGGTTGAAGCCCGCGGCCCTGGCCTGCTTCACGGCGGTGGCAAGAGGCTTGTAGGTTCCCACCAGGATCACCGCTTCCGGTTTCGCCTCCTGGAGCACCGCCAGGCCCTCCCCCACCTCTTCGGTGTTCCGCTTGTAGCTTCCCTTGCCGCACAGGGACAGTGAGCGCCTCCGGAGCGCGATCATCACCCCGTCCTCGCCCGCCGCACCGAAGGAGTCGTTCTGGACCAGGATACCGATGCGCTTCACCCCCAGATCATGGGTCAGGTGTTCCACCAGGTATTCCATCTCGTCCGCGTACGACCCCCGCACGTTATAGACCAGTCGGTTCACAGGGCTGCGGAGGGAGGCGGCACCCGTGAGCGGGGCGACGAAGGGCACACCCAGCTCGTTCACCAGCGGGAGTACGCCCGTTGAGGTGGGTGTGCCCACATAGCCGAGCAGGGCGAACACCCGGTCCTCATCCACCAGTTTCGCAGTAAAGGCCGCGCAACGGCCCGGTTCGTACGCATCGTCATAACTGATGAGCTTGAGCTTCCGCCCATGGACGCCCCCTGCGGCATTCACCTTCCCGAAATAGACCTCCACCCCGGCCTTGAGACGGGTCCCGAGGCGGGCAGCGGGTCCGCTCAGCGCATTGGACATGCCGACCCGGACTTCCTGGGGGGTGACCCCGGTCTCACCCCAGGCCGGCGAGAGGCCACAGGCACAGACGGAGAGCAGCGCGGAAAGGAGAACAGAACCCATGATTCCCTCCTGGAGAGATAGCTTCAAGGAGGTCATCGGACCGGAAACATGAATACTGAATTCCACCCCCCTTCAAGGAGCCTGCCGAGGTTTCCGGAGACACCACCTCCCCAGGGCTGGCCTACAGGACCGCAGCAAGGGCATCCTGGATGCTGTCGAGACTGAAGGGCTTCAGAAGCACTTGGACCCTGGGCCAGCGTCCAAGGGCCTTCCGGGCCTCCTCGTCAAGATAGCCCGTGCATAAGAGCACAGGCAAGGTCTGCCGGAACTGGCGGAGCCTGGCCAGCGCCTCGATGCCGCTTATGCCTGGCATGTTGTGATCCATGACCACCACATCTGGCTCCGCTTCCTCCCGCAGCCTCCGGAGCCCCGCCTCCCCATCACTGTCGGTGGCCACCACCTGATGTCCCAGCAGCCCGACGAACTCCGGGAAGCTCTCACGGATCAGCTCGTCGTCATCGATGAGATGGATACGGAGTCCTCTGGCGCACTTGCAGGGTCCAGCGGGCCTCCCCACCTGGGACCCCGGGCAGCTCTCCTTCCGGATCGGGGGAAAGCGGAGGGTCACCCGGGTGCCCAGGCCCGGTTCGCTCGCCAGATGCATGGAGCCCAGGTGGGCCTTGATGGTGCCGTAGACGCTGGCCAGCCCCAGACCGGTCCCCTTCCCGCGGGGTTTGGTGGTGAAGAAGGGCTCCATGGCCCTGGCCAGCACTTCGGGGGACATACCCTCCCCCGTGTCCTCGACCACGATGTCCGCCCCCCCCTCCATGGTGCGGCGCGTGCAGAAGCGGAGCGTCCCCCTCTGGGGCATGGCATCCATGGCATTCACGCTCAGATTCATCAGGGCGTTGGCAATGGCGGAGGGGTCACCGAGCACCTCTGGAAGCGACTCCTCAAGGTCCACTTGAACCTCGATGCGCTGAAGGGTGGTCCGTCTCAGGAGCTCCACCTCGCGGCCCACGATCTCGTTGAGGCCCACGGGCACCGGTTCGGGCAGCCCCTTGCGGGCGAATTCGGTGAGGCTTCTCACCAGATCCCCGCCCCGCTGGCTGGCGCTGAGGATGAGATCCAGGCCCGAGACCAGCTCATCATGGTCGCCGCACTTGGCCTTGAGGGCCGAGGCCATGCCCTGGATGGCCTGGAGCACGTTGTTCATGTCGTGGGCGACACCACCAGCGAGGCTCCCCAGACTCTCCAACTGCTGCATGTGCTGGAACTCCTCCTCCAGACGGCGCCGCTCCTGCTCCTGGCGCCGGCGCTCCGTGACATCTTCGAAGAAGGAGACAAAGGAGCCGGGCTCCAGACAGAAGATCCGCACGGTGAGATGCCTACCGAGACCCTGGTGGAATCCCTCGAAGCTCCGGTATCCCCCCCCAGCAGCCACCATGGCCAAGGTCTCGAGGGTCTGCAGCGCCTGCTCGCCGAACAGCTCGCTCCCCAGGCGCCCGACACAGTCCTCGGCCTCCAGACCGGTGTGTACGGTGAAGCCCGGGTTGACCTCGATGATCCGGTAGTCCACGGCCCGGCCATCCTCGTCGCGTATGACCTCATTGACAGCCATGCCCAGGGCCAGGGACTCGAAGAGCTGCCGGTGGCGTGCCTCACTGGCCGCCAGAGCCCGCTTGGCCTGCTCCTGCTCTGTGGTCTCAAGGGTGATCCCGGCCAGATAGGTCGGGTGCCCCGGTCGCTTGACCGGGAACTTGATGCTGGTGAAATGGCGCCCGTCGAATTCCTCCTCGACCCGGAGGAGTATGCCCTCCCGGGTCACCCGCCGATCATCCTCTGCCATGCTTGCGGCAAGCTCAGGGAGGAAGAGTTCCTCCATCCTCCGGCCCAGGATCTGGGAAAGGGGGCGGCGGAACAGCTTCTCGAAGTTCCGACTGAGCAGGACCGGCCGCAGCTCTTCGTCCTTGAAATAGACGTAGACGGGACTGTGCTCCAGAAAGAGAGAAAAGAGCTGCTCGAGGGCCTGGTATCTGGACTCGGCATCCCCCTGCCCCTCGATCCGGTCCTCCAAGGTCATGGAACTTCTGCTGACACGCACTGCCCTACCCCTGACTTGTAGTCTTTGATTTTTACACGAATTTTTCCCCAAACCCAGACTCATCCCTTGACCCCAGCCCCCCCCTCCGCGAGACTGGAAGCCTCATGTCCACTCCTTCCCTCAGCCTTCTGTCTCTGGCCCTGCTGCTTAGCGGCGCGGGACGGGACTGAGCGGAACACGACACCTCAACCCCCTCCCGCCACAGCCGGAGGGGGTTGAGGGCGTCAGGGCCCACTGATCTCCTCCGAGGCGGCCCCCCCGGAGACATCATGCAGGCCCACCGCTACGCGCCCCTCCCCCCCATCCAGCTGGCCGACCGCCAGTGGCCCTCCCGGGTCCTCAGCACCGCGCCCGCCTGGTGCAGCGTCGATCTCAGGGACGGCAACCAGGCCCTGGTGGAACCCATGGGCTGGGACCGCAAGCTCCGGCTCTTCGAGACCCTGGTGGCCCGGGGCTTCCGGGAAATAGAGGTGGGCTTCCCCGCCGCCTCCCAGACGGACTTCGACTTCATCCGCCGCCTCATCGAGGAGGACCGCATCCCAGAGGGGGTCACCCTCCAGGTCCTGACCCAGGCCCGGGAGGAGCTCATCCAGCGTACCGTCGATGCCCTGCAGGGGGCCCGCCGGGTCATCATCCATCTCTACAACAGCACCTCCACCCTGCAGCGGCGCGTGGTCTTCGACCAGGAAGAGGATGAGATCCTGGCCTTGGCGGTGAGGGGCACCCGATGGGTGAAGGAGGCAGCCCGGAAGCTGATGGGGACCGAGCTGCGCTTCGAATACTCCCCTGAGAGTTTCTCCGGCACCGAGCTGGACTTCGCCGCCCGGATCTCCCAGGCCGTCATTGAGACCTGGGACCCCCGGCGCCCCGGTGAAATGATCCTGAACCTCCCCAACACCGTGGAACAGGCCACCCCCAACCGCTATGCCGACCAGATCGAGTGGATGCACCGGAACCTGAAGGGCCGGGAACGGGTGGTCCTGAGCGTCCACACCCACAACGACCGGGGCTGCGCCGTGGCCGCCACCGAGCTGGCCCTCCTGGCCGGAGCCGATCGGGTGGAAGGAACCCTCTTCGGCAATGGGGAGCGCACCGGCAACGCAGACCTCGTCACCCTGGGCCTCAACCTCCTCATGAACGGCATTGACCCCGGTCTCGATCTGGGCAATCTCCCCGAGCTGGTGGAGGTCTTCGAGACTTGCAACCGCCTGCCCCTCGGCCCCCGCCATCCCTATGCCGGAGAGCTGGTCTTCACAGCCTTCAGCGGCTCCCACCAGGACGCCATCAAGAAGGGGCTGGCCGTCCTGAAGGCCGAGGGCCGCAGCGACTGGGAGGTGCCCTACCTGCCCCTGGATCCCGCCGAAGTGGGCCGCTCGTACGAAGCCATCATCCGCATCAACAGCCAGTCCGGGAAGGGGGGCCTGGCCTACCTCCTGGAGGCGGGGCACGGATTCATCCTGCCCAGGAGCCTGGCCGCGGAGTTCAGCGCCCAGGTCCAGGCCCAAGCCGATCGCAGCGGAGAGGAGATCGCCCCCGACCAGGTCTGGCACAGCTTCGAGAGCACGTACCTGCAGCCGGGACGCTACACCCTCCCAGCCTTCGAGACCCAGCGGAGCGGCGCGGACTGCCACCTGAGCGCCACCCTGGAGGAGGCCGGCCACCCCCTGCAGGTCTCCGGCAGCGGTAAAGGCCCCCTGGAAGCCTTCGTGAAGGGGATCAACCAGGCCCTGGACCGGGACATCCACATCCTGGACTACCACGAACACGCCCTGGGGAGCGGCGAAGAGGCCGAAGCCGTGGCCTACGTGCACCTGCGGGGAAAGGACGGGCAGACCCGCCACGGGGTCGGGCGGGACACGGACATCGCTGCCGCCGGGCTCAGGGCCATCCTGAGCGCCCTGAACCGGCTTTGAAGGTGAACGGGGGCCCCTGCTCTACCAGATGTGGACCCGCTCGGCCTCGGGTCGCCACAAGGGCTGGCCCGCTTTCACCCCGAAGGCCTCATAGAACTCGGGCATGTTGGACATGGGGCCCAGGACCCGCCACTTGGCCGGGGCGTGGACATCGCTCAGGAGGCGGCTGCGGAGCTCCTCTTCCCGCTGCTGGTAGAGCCAGCCCAGGCTGTAGCCGAGGAAGTAGCGCTGCAGGGGGGTGAGCCCGGCGATCTTCTCCCCCTTGCGGTACTGCTCGGTCTTCTTGAAGGCATCCAGCCCCAGCAGGAGCCCCCCGAGGTCCGCGATGTTCTCACCCAGGCTCGCCTGACCGTTGATGTGGAGACCGGGGATGGGCTCGTAGGCATTGAATTGCTTGACCATGACCTCGGCCCGGGCCTTGAAGCGTGCGGCATCCTCCGGGGTCCACCAGTCGTTCAGGTTCCCTTGGGCATCGTACTGGCGCCCCTGGTCATCGAAGCCGTGGGTGATCTCATGGCCAATGGTGGAGGCCCCCACGTAGCCATAGACCAGGGCATCATCCAACTCCGCATCAGGCACCCCGGGCACCATGAAGATGGCCGCGGGAAGCACGATCTCGTTGTTGGCGGGCTCATAGTAGGCGTTGTAGGTCTGGGGCGTCATGTTCCACTCGGTGCGGTCCACGGGCTTGCCGTACTTGGACACCATGTCCTGGAAGCGCCAGCGCATGGCGTTCATGACATTCCCGCAGTAAGACTCCCGGTTCACCACGAGGGCCGAGTAGTCCTTCCACTTGTCCGGGTAGCCCACCTTGCGGTCCATCCTGTCCAGCTTGACCAGAGCCTTGGCTTTGGTCTCCGGGCTCATCCAGTCCAGACGCTGGATCCGTTCCCGGTAGGCCTGCCGGATGGCCTCCACCAGGGTGAGGTAGCGCTGCTTGGTGGCCTCCGGGAAGTAGGCCTGGGCGAAGACCTTGCCCAGCACCATGCCCATGCAGGCACCCTGGACATCCAGGACCCGCTTCCAACGCTCTCTGGGCTGCTGCTGACCGGAAAGCACTTGACCATTGAACCGGAAGTATTCCTCCTGGAAAGACTTGCTCATGAAGTCTGCATAGGTCATCACCAGCCCGAGACGCAGGTAGTCCTTCAGGACCGGCACTGGGGTCCGGGCCAGGATGGGCTCAAGGGCCTTCAGATACTCAGGCTGACCCACCACCACTGAAGATGCCTGGAGCCCCAGGGACCCCAGGCGGGCTTTCCAGTCCAGACCGGGAGTCAGCTGGGCACTCACCTCGCCGGGGCTCATGCGGTGGTAGTTCTTCCAAGGGTCCCGGAGATCCTCCATCTTCCTGGACGCCTGGGCCAGCTCGGTCTCGAAGGCCATCACGGCCTCCGCCGCCTTGCGGGCCTCCGCCTCCGGTCGCCCCGTCAGCACCAGGAGTCGCGTGCAGTGCTCCACAAAGGCCTGACGGATCCGCACCACCCCGGGCTCGGGATTGAAGTAGAAATCCCGCTCCGGCAGGCTCAGCCCGCCCTGGCTGATGAAGACAGCCATCTCATCGCTCTTCTTGTCATCCTGACCCACGGAGACCGAGAAGAAGCCCCGGACCGAGAGGGGGCGCCAGGCGAAGGCCACATCCATCACCTCAGCCAGGGTGTGGGCACGGTCGAGCCGGTCCAGTTCGGGTTGAAGGGGCGCCAGCCCCAGGCGGTCGCACCGGGCTTCATCCATGGCGGTCACCCAGAAATCCCCGACCTTGCGGGTTTCGGGAGCGGCGGTGGGGTGGGCGACAGCGTCCTCGTTGATCCTCCGGAGCCGGGTCCGCAGCTCCTCCTCCACCAGATCCCCGATACCCCAGGAGGACTCGGAGGCGGGGATGGGATTCCGCTTGAGCCAGCCGCCATTGGCGTAATTGAAGAAGTCCACCCCTGGGCTCACACCGGGGTCCAGGTCCCGGGCCAGGATGTCCGCCCTTGCTGCGGGTGCCGCTGCAGCGAGGATGCCCGGCACCGAAGCGAGGAGCGTCAGGGAGAAGGTCAGCTTTTTCATGGCAGCAGTATAGGTGCCGCCCGGAAGGCTTGTGTCATGGGCGTGGAGCCCTGGTCTTCTGACAGGACAGCCATTCCGCAGCTCTACCAGTCTCACAAGAACGATTATTTCATTGAAAGTTCAACATTATTCATATTCAATCAATAAACCCTGCCATCTCCTCCCCGGAGCCCCCATGGACCTCTCCCTCAGTGCCCTGCCCGACCTCTCCAGCCTCTTCGATCTCTTCTTCCGTCAGGCCTCCCGCCTCATCCGGCTCCACCTGCCTTCCGACAGCGGCTTTGTGGCCGGAGAGCTCCTCCCCCACCGCCTCCGGGGCCGCGAGGGGGTCAACGAGGACTTCCGCTTCGAGCTCGAGCTCATGGCCGACAGCGCCCACCACCCCCTGGAGAGCCTCCAGGGCCTTCCCATCATGGTCACGGTCCTCACCGCTTCGGGGCGCCAGCGCGAGCTCTGCGGTGTGGTCACCGAGGTCCGCAGCGAGGGCTCCGACGGCGGAGCCGCTTACTATCGACTCATCCTCGAACCCGCCACCGTCGCCCTCCGCCACACCCGCTGCTCCCGCCTCCTCTTCGGCCAGAGCGACCTGGACGCCGTCCTGCTCCTCCTCAACGAGGAACTCCAGGCCAACCCCGTCATCGCCCAGTGCCTCCACATCGAGAACCGCTGCCGCAGCAACTACCCGGTGCGGGAGATGATCAGCCTGGTCAACGAGTCCAAGTGGGACGCCATCCGGCGCCTCCTGGCCCGCTCGGGCATCTCCTACACCTATATCTCCTCGGATAAGAGCAGCCCCGCCTCCCCCCAGCACACCCTGGTCCTCTTCGATAACCCCGCCCAGCTGGAGAGCTGCGCGTGCGGGGCCGTGCCCTTCCACCGCGTGGCGGGCTTCGAGACCCGGGACGCCATCTCGAGCTGGCACGCCCGGCGCACCCTCCAGCCCGGCCGCGTCAGCCGCCGCAGCTGGACCGGCAACACCTGGAGCCTCCGGAGTCCCGAGGAGCCCGGGGTCCAGGGTCAGGGCAGCTATGGCCAGGGCCTGGCCTCCACCCTGGAGGACTACCGCTACGAGGGGGGCCAGGAGCACACCCAGGACGAGGATCTCGCCACCCAGGCCGCCGGGGTGGCCTCCAGGGCCAGGGAGCAGCGGGCCCTCAGCTACCTGGGGGGCGGCAGCGTCCGGGACTTCCAGGCGGGCCAGCGGTTCACCCTCACGGGGCACCCCCTCCACCCCGCCCAGGACTTCGTCCTCCTCTCGGTGGAACTGGAGGCCCGCAACAACCTGCCCCTGGGCCTCCAGGAGCTGCTGAAGCTGGTTTCGGCAGAAGGCCCCGTCTACCGCAACACCTTCACCTGCATCCCCGCCAGCAGCCCCGTGGTCCCCGAGGCGTTGCTCGCCCCCGATCCAGGACTCCTGACGGGCACCGTGGTGGGCCCCGAGCGCAGTGAGATCCACACCGAGGAGGGGGGCCGTATCAAGGTCCAGCTCCACTTCGCCCGGCCCCAGGACCACGACGGGGCCGGGGCCTCGGGCACCGAGGCCGACAGCGTCTGGCTGCGGGTGCTGCAGTTCGGCTCCTCCCGGGGTGTGGGCAGCCACTTCATCCCCCGGGTGGGGGACGAGGTCCTCGTCGGCCCCCTGAACCAGGACCCGGATCACCTGGTGGTGATGGGCATCCTGCCCGGGGGGATCCGCCAGCCCGGGCGCTTCAGCGAGGTCTCCAGCCTGCCTGCGGACTGCGCGCTCTCCGGGTATCGCAGCCAGGAGCACGGGGGCCATCGCGGCAACCAGCTCCTCTTTGACGACACGCCCAGGGAGCTGCGCACCCAGTTGGCCAGCGACCACGCCAGAAGCGAGCTCAATCTGGGCTGGATCACCGCCCCCCGGCAGGGCGGCCAGGCCAGTCCCCGGGGGCAGGGCTTCGAGCTGCGCAGCGAGGCCTACGGCGCCCTGCGCGCCCCCAGGGGCCTGCTGCTGAGCACCGAAGGGGGCACCCATGTCCTGGATCTCCAGGGCCTCCTGGGCCAGCTGGGCAGCGCCCAGTCCCTGGCGGAGTCTCTGGACCAGGTGGCCACCAACCACCAGATGCACCCCCTGGGGACCCTGGAGGCGGGCAGGCGTGCCCAGGAGGCCCTGGGACAGAAGGCAAGCAAGGATGTCCCCGCCTTCAGCGAGCCCCTGCTGGCCCTGAGCAGCCCCGCAGGGATCCTCAGCGGCACCCCCGAGAGTCAGGTCCACAGCGCCGGGAAGGACCTCCGCCTGGAGAGCGGGCAGGACAGCGCCTGGGTGGTGGGGCGGCGCCTCGTCATGGCGGTGCGGGAGGCCTTCGGCGTGTTTGTCGAGAAGGCGGGTCTCAAGCTCACCGCAGGCAAGGGCAATGTGGAGCTGAGCGCCCACGAAGGCCAGATGAGCCTGGCGGCGGAGCAGGAGGTCAAGATCCTGAGCACCGACAAGGGCGTGGAGATCCTGGGGAAGGACCAGCTGCGCCTCTGCGCCGGGGGTGTCGAGATGCTCCTCAAAGACGGCAAGCTCACCCTCACCATGCCGGGGAACCTCGAGATCCACGCGGCCAGCCTTCAGAAGCTGGGACCTGGCAGCGTCGAAGCCAGCCTGCCGATGCTGCCCAAGAACGGTGAAACCTTCGATCAGCACTTCCATGTGCTTGATGCGGATACGGGCGAACCGCTGCCCCACATGCCCTACGAACTCACCACGGCATCCGGGAAAGTGCTCCGCGGCGTCACGGATGCTCAAGGGCTCACAGGCAAGGTGTTTGGTACGGGAGCCGACCAAGTGAGCCTCAAAGTGTTCCCCAGAACCCGATAGGAGCGTGGCAATCCATGGCTGACAAACAGGAATCCATCCACGAACAGGGCGGGACCCTCACCCCCACACAGGATGGCCAACCGATTCAGGCGAAGGTCAAGCAAGTGGGCGTCGTGGCCCTGCTCCCTGTCCGCTACGCCCTGGGCAACGACTTCCTCATGGGCGGAGGCGACTCCGGCAGCCCTAAGCTGGGCGGTCAGTTCCATCATCCGCCCCTACCCGGCAAGACCTACACCCATATGACCCTGCGTCGCCTCCGCTGCGGATTCGTTTACATGTTCAGCGAGAAAAAGAAACGCTGGAGCAAGTTTGAGATCCACTTCTCAGGAAACATGGTGTCCATTCAGGACGGCCCCTGGCTGCCAAGGCGATGCACGAGCCACGGACTGATCTTCCTGGAAGATGACGAGCCCGCCTGGTTTGCGTTCTCGGATGCGAACTGGAGCCAATCCACGCTGGATACGGCCGTACGGGACGCCCATTTCAGACAGAAACACATGCGGCAATTCACCCCCTCCAAGGGGCACACTCAGCCCCACACAGGCCCCCTCGCTGGCGCCAGCAAAGCTGAGCAAGCGGCAAAAGGTCATGCTTCCATCCCCAAAGATCGCCACATCGCTGACCTCCAAAGTCTTACCAGACCGGACGCCTTCTGGTTCAGTCGCCACGCGTTCAGGAAAACGAGCCTGAGAACCATGATGGACGGCAGTCATGGTGGGCTTCAGTCCTACTATCACGATTCAGCCATCTTGGCCCTGGAAGACCCCGTCGCCATCGCCATGGACCTCTCCACCCTCATGCTGGGTCGATTCAACCAGTTCATGAGCCGACCGGCCGAGAAAAGCTTCAGCGATCCCAAGATCACCTGGGGTTGGGCCGCCATGACCAGCAGCGCCATTGATGCATGTGTGGATAGCGCGGCTTTCAAGCGGAGCAGCGAGAAAGAGGCAAAGCGCCGCACAATCGCAAAATTCCTAGGCGCATTAGCCAAGAGCAGCAGCCCCTACTCACCGGAGGCTCTGGCGGGTTACGACGCTGCAGTGGATCAGCAACTTGCCCAACAGACCGCCAGGGAACTCGACGCCAACATCGCTTCGATGAAGGCGGAGTCCGAGATGAATTACTACGCCGAGAACCATAAGCGCTGGAAAGAGATCTTCCACAAGGAATTCCTGGATCCATATGATCAGGAATGGATCCTACCGCTCGCCCAGGCCCACGCCAGTCACATGGAAAGCCAGAAGCTCAAGGATCATTTCAACGACACCTTCGATCCGGAAGATGCTCAGAGCGGCTTCGACTTCACCAAAACCCTTGCCAAGTGCTACGCGGGGGTCCAGGACAAGGGGCCTTGCCACGATCACATCAAAAAACAGCTAAAAAAGAACATTTCTGAAAGCCTGATCAACCGGGCCTTGCTCCTCAATCAGGAGAAGGTGTGGTCGGCGATCCAGAACGAGGGCCATGGGCTGACGGCCACCATTGCGGATGCCGGGAAACGGCACAGCAACCTGATCATCTGGGACAAGCTGGTGAAGGCCTTTGGCTCAGCGGCTCCCAAGATCGCTGCAAGCGAGAAAGATAACCTGCTGACGCTCTTCTTTGGCATCATCTCCGCCCCCATGAGCAAGGTGTTGGCGGCAGCCCGGAATGGAACCTTGTTTCATGGAGCCATCGCTGTTCACGCTGCCGTCGGGGCACCCCTTGAGTGCATCCGTCTCGACGGCTGGGTGGGTACTTTAGAGGCGGACCTGTACGGCTTCATGCTGCGTCAGTGCCCTAATGCCCCGCAAGAAGCCATTGATCAGATGGTGGCTTCCCATATCGCCTACCTGAAGCTCAAGGGCGTCCGGATGGACAGTCCCGTATCCACCCAGGTCCTGACCTGCCGGGGACTCGAACAACTCTCCCATGAGGTCACCCCCCAACAGAAACTGGCCGTCATCCGGAATGGATTTCGGGTTGAGGAGGAAAGTGCGGCCCTCACCAAACTGAAACCCGGTAGACTCCCGGTGCTCGCCGGGGCCTTGGGGACCCTTCTGGGTTTTGTGGGGGTCTGCCAGACGCGCAAGAGCCTCCAAAGCGCCATGCTGCACGAAAACACAGACCTGGCCTGGCGCCTCAACGCCCAGGTCGCCTCCCTGGTGGGCAGCACCGCAGACACCCTTACAAAGGTCCTCGAAGGACTTATGAACAAGGGATACTTGGGTGAGGTTACCCAGTCCTCAGCCTTTAAACTCCTGAAGTATGGGGGAGGTGCTATCGGCGTTGCGGGGGGCTTGGTGATGGCGTATATGGATTTTCAGTCCGCTTTTCGTGAGCGCGATAAAGGAGATACTGCTCTGGTGATATGCTATGGGTTATCAGGTATTGTCGGCATCGGAATTTCTGCAGTCGCCATTTGCACCCTACTGTCAATCGGTATTGCTTGGTTGCCGATTGCGGGTTGGATACTCGCAATTGCAGCGATTATCATTGGTCTTGCCATCAATCACTTTAAGCTTAAAAAAATCATGGAATGGCTTAGCCAGTGCTGCTGGGGACGCGGCATACATTATGGAAGTATGGAGGAAGAGATGAAAGACTTTGCCCTGGTTTCAGGATCATAAATATGGATTTAAATATTCTTAATCACGGAATGCCAAAGATTAATCGACCGCTAATGTTAAACGAATTAACTCTGCGCCTAAATAGCTACACATCCGTCACATCTAAACCAAGACCACAGCTTAATAGCATAAGAACCAATTCTGTGTATATTGAATTTGTAGACTTCTGGTACTCAAGCCGAGGCATTGGGTTCACGGGAGGGGGATTGATAATTTTAATACTATTGCAATTTGTCATCTCTATGGGTTGGATTACTATACGCGATCTAATAACCAAAGATCCACGCATAAGCAACACAACTTCGATATTTTTGTTTTTATTTATACTTGCGATATCTACGCCTTTCATCTGGATTGGATGGTGCATCTTCTCCTTTGACGCCTTCCGCTATACCCACTATCCCATCCGATTCAATCGACGCAATCGCATGGTCTATGTCTTCCGACGCGATGGCACGGTGCTGAGCACCCCTTGGGATGGACTCTTCTTCACTCGCGTATACAACGACACCATGAGTGACTGGCAACTCCACGCCCATGTCCTGGAGCCTGACGGGGTCACCGTCAAGGAGACCTTCGTCATTCGGAACGTCAGCGGAACCGAAGAGGGACTTCTCGAGATATGGGAGCACATCCGCCGATTCATGGAGGAGGGTCCTGAGGAAGCCCACGCACACACCAAATACAGTCTCCCTCTATGGGATCGCCGCGAACCCTTCTGGCACGGCTTCATGGCCTTCATGGCCAACATGCACGGCAGTCTTCTGATGCAGGTCGTCCTCTCTCCACTTTTCCTCATCTTCAACGTTGGGCGCTATTGCGCGTCCCGCACCAGCAAGATTCCTGTATGGCCCCCGGAGGTTGAGGAGGCCTGCGCCACCGAACCCGATGATCCCTACTACAAGGACTGGCGCTCCAACCCGAAGTCGTTCTTTGGATGAGATAGGGGGTTCCAACGTTGTTGCCTCAGCCCCTCCCAAAAGAGAAAGGACCAGCCCCCCCCTGAGCCATCCATTCCAGCAACACCAGCTGTATCCAGCAGTTCAAGGTGGCCTCTGCGATACCCTCCGCCGTCCCCGCCAGGGCTTCCTGTACGTCTTTCTCGAACCGGACCAGACATGGAGCGCCTTTGCGGTGGACAGCCAAGGGGGACTGACCCGGCACATCATCGAGGAAGATGCGCCACCTCCGGCACCCGAGGCGGTCCCCGCCTCGTGGGATGCCTCCAACCAGACCGCCACGGGACACGAGCGCTGGCAGGCCAAGCAGAAGGCCAAGCATGCCAGGGCGGCCAAACTCAAGGCACTCCGCCAGAGCCAGGAGCAGACCTGCCTGCCCTTCACCCCCGCAGGTCTGATTCTCGCCCCCATCCGGAATACCAAGCGGGAAGAGGTGAAGGTCTGGATCTGCTTCTGCAATTCCCCCCTCGCAAGCTCGACCCTGGACAAGGCCACCCAGGAGGGTGCCTTCCGGGCGCGATTCATGCGTCCGCTGGTCCCCGGTGCCGGGCAGCAACCCCACGGTACCCCCCTCTTCGAGGGAGAGACCTGCATCGCAGGCCGCCATGTGGCGGAACACGCCACCAAGGTGTGGTCCGCCCAGAATCAGTCGGAGCGGAAGCAGGACCCGAACCTGGCCCCCTTTGCCTTCAGCCTCTATCCGGCAGCCCTCCAGAACAGCAAGGCCCTCTTCGAGGTCGATGGGGATGTGGGGGCGGCGCTGCAGAAGACCCGGACCATGGCGCTCATGGTGGCCCTGGATGACCCCGTGGGGGTCGCCTGCGATGTGGCCCTGGCCATTCCCGCCCGCATCGCCAGGGAGGACACACGCAAGCTCAAGGACGTCGAATACGTCACCGGCATGGCCATCGCCCACCTCGAGACCTTCTTCCACGAGCGGGGCAAGGCCCAGAAGATCCAGGACCTGCAGGGAGAGGCCAACGGGTTGTCCAGTGGCTATCGCGTTGGCCAGGTCGGCCCCGTCCCGACGAGCCTCCACGACCCCCGCACCACATCCGACCTGATCGTCAACGCGGGCATCGACGAATGGCGCAAGAACGCCGGGACCAAGGTCAACGGACAGTGGCGCCCCCTCTACCGCTTGGTGGATGTCGACCACTACGTCAAACGCCAGAAGACGGAGCGGGAGACCTTTCTCAAGGACCATGTCCTGCCTTTGGCCAACATGCACGTGGCCTGGATGAAGGGCGATCCCATCCGGAATACCTTTGAGTGCCACCACGACCCCAAGGCCCTTCAATCAGGCTATGCCGGTGACATGGCCACCTGTCTGATGGGCACCCAGGCCTGGGACCCCTGCTACAAGCTCTACCTGGAGTGGCTCCAGGACCAGAACAGCCTCCTGATGCGGGCCCTGGCCAATGGCAGCGATGAGCTGCTCCAGACCGCCCTCCAGGAAGGGCGGAACGCGACCGAGGGAGCCCCGGGCCACGAGGATGTGAAAACCCTCTTGAGCCTCCCCATGGACAATCTGATGACCGCCGTCGAGAAGGCCACCAGCCCGGAGGTGGAACAGGCCGTCACCCGCCTCATGCAGGCCATCGGAGGCCCCCTCAGTCACCTCTCCAAGCAGAGCCTTGAACACCTCGCGGAACACCTCTCCGTAACACTCATCCTGATGCACGGCTGGATGAGGAAGGGGTTCCGCATCCTGGAGTACCCGAGGGTCTGGGCGGAGACCCTCAACCGCTTTTGCACCAAGGTGGGGATGGGACGAAATGCCCAGGCCCTCAACCCCGGAGCCCCAGCAGGGGCAGCGGGCCCGGTTGCCAGCATCCGCTGCTTCGAACCCGACGAGCCCATGGCCATCAAGAGCGGCAGACCTCCCCAATGGACCACCCCGGACGCAGCGGCCGAGCACATGGTCAGCATCCAGAACCAAGCCCTCGAGGGGGCTCCGGGCGGCAACCTGGCCTTCCTCACCGGCGCCGGCATCCTCCAGTTCGCAGCCGTGGCCCTGACCATGGAGAAGCTGGGCAACACCATGTCCGTGGACTCCCCCTGGGAAACCCCAACCCGCCTCGCCGCGGGGATTCTTGCGCTGACTGGGACCCTCACGGATGGGTGGAAGGCGATGCAGGAGAGGCTGTTCCCGGCGGCACTTACCGAAGCTGGTGCCAACGGCCCCAGAACCTTGTCATTTCTGCGTCGAGTGGGTGCAGGCCAGTGGCTGGGGTTTGCAGGGGGGCTGATCAATGCGGTAGTGGACTTTATCAAAGCCAAGACCGCCTTCAGAGAGAACAACACCGGGTTGTCTGTCCTGTATGCCACCTCCGCAGTCTCCGGTCTTGGGGCATCGGTCCTGCTCACGTTCTTTGCCGAGCTGAGTTGGGTTCCCATCTGGGGACCCATCCTGCTGCTCATTGCATTCGGTGCCAATGTGGTGATCAGCCTCCTGGAGACTTCTGCCATACAGAAGTGGTATATGAAAACCCCGTGGGCGGATCGAAGCCTCGAGGAGAACAAGGAGACTCCGTACACGGACTCCGACACGGCCATGCGGGACCTGGAGTGTGCTCTGGGCATCCATAAAGCCAGCCCTGAGGAAATGCGAGCGACCCTGGAGAGCCAGTGTCCCAATCCCTGGTTTGCTCAGGGCTCCTTCCAGGTCACCTTGAGCAGTCACGCCATGAAAAAGTACCCCTGGCCCAAAAGCCGCACTCCCCAACCCGGAGAGCGCTTCCCCACTTGGTTCAGCCTCTGTCATTGCGGAAGGTAAGTCGTGAAATACGTCCATATCAACCGGAAGTTCAAATTCAAGGTCAATCGCCCCCTCTGGGAGCAGGAGATCGAGGCCCACCTGGATCCGAAAGTCCCCTTGAAGGTTGAGCCCCACTATTGTGCATCCCTCATCAAAGCCAACAGCACCTATCTGGAGATCACCGATCCTCTTACGCTCAAAAAGGGGATGTCTGCAGCTCTGTGTGGCACCTTGATCATGGTCTTCCCCCAACCTTGGGACCAACTGAAATGTTCGGGTCTGGGTTTTAAGGTTGGGAATCAAGGACGGCGTGCTGCGTGATTCCGGGTTCATGGTAGCGTCTCCTCCGCCTGGACGGAGGATAAGGCAACGCTGGGAAGCGACCCGAGCGCCGATCCGGGGCCACCTGACGGTGGTGGCTGGCGCATGCCAGCCCTTCTTCGGTTACCGGGGGTGGCCCAAGGCGATAAATCCCGGGGGTTTGGGGGCAGAGCCCCCATGGTGCATAGGTCTGCGAACTCGTTGGGTGTATGGAACCCCAAGCTTGAATGGGGGTGCCCTTCGTTGAAGTGCCTCATGAAGGCCTGGGCGATCACCCTGGCTTCTGGCACGCCATGGAAGGACTCCCCATTCAGGCACTCGTCTCTGAATCGGGCATTGAAGCTTTCAGCCAGGCCATTCTGCCAAGGCTTACCCGGATCGATCAGGTGGGTGTCGACTCCTTGCTCTTTCAGCCAGAGCCCGATCTCCAGCGAGACGAACTCAGGGCCATTGTCGCTCCTGATGAACTTGGGAATCCCCCGTTGGGCCATGACGCGGATCAGCACCTCTTTGACATGGAGCGCCCGGAAGGACCGACCCACCTCGATTGCCAAACACTCCCGGGTGTACTCGTCCTCCAGGGTCAGGAACTTCAGGGCCGACCCTCCCAGGGTCCAGGCAAACACGAAGTCATAGGTCCACACGTGGTTCGGGAACTCGGCAGCCCTGGGGACACCATCGCCAGAACGGACCCTCCTATGCTTTGGGCGCCGGGTGAGCTGGAGTCCCAGCTTCTGCCAGAGTCGGCCCACCGCCTTGTGATTGATGACGATGCCCGCCCGACGAAGCAGGGCCCAGATGCGGACCTGCCCGTAGCGGGGATGCTCCGCACTCAGGGCCTGGATGCGCTCTGCCAAGCAGTCCTGCGGCTTCGGGCGTACGCGATAGCGCATTCCCGACCGGGATAGGCCAATCAGAGCGGCGATGCGCCGCTCCGGGATCCGCCTGGCTTTCAGCACCCGAGCCCCTTCCCGCTTCTGCCGGGCGCTTACCATTTTTTTCGGAGGAGCTCCTTCATGGCATCAATCTCGACTTCGCGCTGCCCCAGGAGGCGCAGCAGGCGGGCGTTGTCCTTCTCCAACTGCTTGAGTCGGCGGACATCCGATACCGTGCTTCCGGCGAACTTTCGCCGCCACCGGTAGATGGTCTGCTCGGCTACGCCATGCTCCCGGGCCAGATCTGCGATGGACTTCTCTCCTCGCTCGGCTTCCCGCAACACAGCCACGATCTGCTCGTCTGTCAGCTTCTGGGGTCTCATCAGGGGGCTCCTCTTTCAGGATGGACCCTAACGTTTCCTTTGGCTCTCAGATTTGGGGGAAGACCAATCATTCTGTGCACTATCCTAGGGTCACTACTTGTTTTGCATTTTTTTCAATTATGGCAATCCGGACAAATTTGGTTAAAACACTCCACTATTGGGGCTATTTATGGCGTAACACTTTTTCCAGCATTCTCTCTCGGTCTTTTCTTGATTACATACTTGGATTTTTTCAACTACACCCACCACCCGGTTCGGCTAAACCGCAAGACCCGCATGGTCCATGCGTTCAGGAATAATGGCACAGTTCTTTCGATACATTGGGACAAGGTGTACTGGGTTCTCGGATTCGTAGGCCGATCAGGGGAATACCCCATCACCTTTCTTTATGGGCACATCCTGGATCATGATCAAAAAACCGTTCTCGACACCTTTCCACTGAGCGGTCGCGTCGGCTCCATTGAGGAGTCCCTGGCCATGTGGGAATTCTTCCGTCGCTACATGGAGGAAGGACTTCCCAAGGCCGTGGAAGGCATCCCCGAAGTCATCTGCTTTCCCCTGGATCGGGGGCGGGAACGCTGGGCCCTGGGCTGGAGTCTCGTTACCTTCGGAATCCATGGCCCTTGGCCCGATCTCCGCTACCTCGTCGGAGTCTTCTTCCCCTTCGTCCTCCTGGTGGTGGCCTGGCGCTGGATCCAGATGCACTTGGCCAAGCGGCCCGTCTGGCCCCAGGAGGTGGAGGACACCTGCATCATTGAGCCCGACGACCCTCACGTCTACGACGTCACCACCAACCCTCCGAAACACCGCTTCGGGTACTGCTGAGGCCAACCAACCCTGCCCCTATCAAGACCCCTGAGATCCCGAGGGTACCCAAGGAGCTTCAAAAGCCCCCAAGTCCATTCCTTCCAAAGAAAAGCCCGGAGGTTCTCCTCCGGGCTTTTCTTTGGAATGTTGCTGTACCTAGACTTCGGCGTCCACGTACTCGTGGGCGCTCTCCTCGCCGCGGAGGACGCGGAGGGTGCCCAGGGTGAGGGACTCCATCTCGTTCTCGCCGGCCAGGATCTCCACGGGGGCGATCCAGGAGATGCGCTCCTTGACGAGCTCGCAGACCAGCTTGGAGTAGGCGATGCCGCCGGTGAAGATGATGGCGTCCACCTGGCCGCAGAGGACCGTGGCCATCTCGCCTACGCCCTTGGCGATCTGGTAGCACATGGCCTCCAGCAGGAGCTTGGCCTGCTCGTTGCCGCCCTCGATCATCTTGATGACCTCACGGACGTCCACGGTGCCCAGATAGGCCTTGAGGCCACCCTCGCCGCGCAGCTTCTTGTGCATGCCGCGCTTGTCGTACTTGCCGGAGTAGCACAGGTCCACGAGACCGGCGGTGCCGATGCGGCCGGCGCGCTCAGGGCTCATGGGGCCTTCGTTATCGGGGATCACGTCCACGAGGCGGCCCTTCTGGTGGGCATTGACGGAGACGCCGCCGCCCATGTGGACCACGATGAAGTTCATGTCCTGGTAGGTCTTGCCCTTGGACTTGGCGCACTTCATGGCCATGGCGCGGGAGTTCAGGGTGTGGGTGACGCTGGTGCGGGGCAGCTCGGGCACGCCGGTGACCCGGGCGACATCCAGGAGCTCATCCACCTTGACGGAGTCGTAGATGAAGGCGCGCTTGCCGATGCTCTGGGCGATCTCGAAGGCGATGAGGGCACCCAGGTTGGAGGCGTGCTCCAGCACGGGGTTGTAGCGCAGGCGCTTCACCATGGCCTCGTTGACCTCGTAGGCACCGGACTTGACGGGGGGCAGCATGCCGCCGCGGCCCACCACGGCGGCCAGCTCGTTCACGTCAAGGCCCTTCTCCTTCAGGAAGGCCAGGACGTAGTCCTTGCGCATCCCGAACTGCTCGGCAACGGTGGCGTACTTGGCCACCTCCTCGGCGGGGTGGTCCAGGGTGGTGACAAAGAGCTCCTGCTCGTTCTCGTAGACCGAGATCTTGGTGGAGGTGGAGCCGGGGTTGATGGCCAGGATCTTGTAGCTCATCGGAGATTCCTCGGGAAAAAAGTTGCAGCTAAGGATAAGCCCCAAAGACGAGCTGAGCTTGCCTTTGGGGCTTGAAGGACCAAGGGGTCCCGACTACTGGATCTGGTCCATGCCGAGCTTGAGGGCCTTGATGTTCAGGTCAGCCAGGTTGGCCTTGACGTTGTCGCGGATGATCCGGTCCCAGTCGAGGGTGTCCAGGCCCATGGACTTCACGGTGGCGCCCAGCAGGATCACGTTCATGACCTTGCTGTTGCCCAGCTCGGTGGCGAGCTTGGCGGCATCGATGACCGTGGTGGGGATCTTGGAACCCAGGTCCTCGAGGATGCCCTGGGGGTAGTCCACCTTGCCCGTGACGATGGGCATGGAGTTGATCTCCCAGTTGTTGATGACGGCCTTGCCCTTGGGGCTCAGGAAGTTGACCCAGCGCATGGCTTCCATCTTCTCGAAGGCCACCAGGATGTCGGCGCCGCCCTCTTCGATGACGGGGGAGGACACGGACTTGCCGTAGCGGACCTGGGAGGACACGGAACCGCCGCGCTGGGACATGCCGTGGATCTCGCTCATCTTGACGTCATAGCCAGCGTCCATGAGGGCGACGGTGAGGAGCTTGGCAGCGAGGATGGTGCCCTGGCCGCCGACGCCCACCAGGAGGATGCTCTTGGTGTCGGTCATGTTACTTGACCTCCTTGGAAATGGCCTTGATCTTGGGGGGGCAGGTCTGGATGCAGACGCCGCAGCCCACGCACTGATCGCGGAGGATGGAGACCTTCTTGGTGGCGGCGTTGTAGGACAGCGCGGGGCAGCCGGTCTTGATGCAGCTCTTGCAGCCGATGCACTTGTCCTGGTCGATGACAGACTTGCTCTTGAAGACCTCGGGGAACTCGGTCTTGTCCTGGTTGCTGAGCTTCTTCAGGACGCAGGGCCAGCGGGTGATGATGACGGAAGGCTCCGCCTCGTTGGCCAGGGCCCAGTCGATGGCGTACTTCATGGCGGTCAGATCGTTGGGATCCACCTTCATGACGTTCTTGAAGCCCAGGGACTTCACCACGCCCTCGATCTCGATCTCGGGGGTCTCGAGACCCTGGAGGGTGTAGCCGGAGACGGGGTTCTCCTGGTGGCCGGTCATGCCGGTGATGCGGTTGTCCAGGATGCAGGTGATGGTGTTGCTGCGGTTGTAGGCGATGTTCACCAGGCCGTTGATGGCGGTGTGGAAGAAGGTGGAGTCACCGTGAACCGCGACCACACGCTTCTTGGCATCACCCTCGAGCATGTTGAAGACCTGCTGGGCGCCGTGCCCACAGCCGGTGCTGGAGCCCATGCAGTTGGACCAGTCGGTGGCGTTGTAGGGCTCAGCGAAGGCAAGGGCGTAGCAGCCGATGTCACCGGAGATGACCACATTCTTCTTCTTGCCGATCTCGTAGAAGAAGCCGCGGTGGGGGCAGCCGGCGCAGAGCGTGGGGGGACGGTCCACCACCTTGGCGGCGTCGGAGACCACGGCATCGCAAGCCTGACCGAAGACGGACTTGCGGATGACATCGGGGGTCATCTCGCCGTTGAAGGGGAAGAGGTTCTTACCGAAGCAGTCGAAGCCCAGCTTGCGGACGACGTCCTCAAGGATGGGATCGTTCTCCTCGATGACATAGATCTTCTTGACCTTGCTGCAGAAGTCCTTGATCTTCTTCTCGGGCAGGGGGTAGGTGAAGCCCAGCTTCAGGTAGCTGGCGGTCTCACCGAAGACCTCCTTGGCATAGCAGTAGGACACACCGCTGGCGATGATGCCGATCTCGTCGGAGTTCATCTCCACCCAGTTCAGGGGGGTGGTCTCGGCGTACTCCTTCAGGCGCTCGGTGCGCTTCTCCACCTCGATACGCTGCAGGCGGGACATGGCGGGAACGGGGATGTTCTTCTTGATGTCCTTGACATAGGGCTTGATGCCCACTTCCTGGCGCTCGCCACACTCCACGATGCCCTTGGAATGGCAGACGCGGGTGGTCATGCGGAAGAGCACGGGGGTGTTGTAGCCCTCGGAGATCTCCATGGCGGTGAGCACCATGTCCTTGGACTCCTGGGACGTGGCGGGCTCCAGCATGGGGATCTTGGCATGGCGAGCGTAGTTGCGGTTGTCCTGCTCGTTCTGGGAGGAGTGCTGGCCGGGCTCGTCGGCGGTGACGATGACCATGCCACCCAGGGGGCCGGTGTAGGCGAAGGTGAACATGGGGTCGGCGGCGACGTTCAGGCCCACATGCTTCTGGGCACAGATGGTGCGGGCGCCCACCATGGATGCGCCGATGACGGCTTCCATGGCGACCTTCTCGTTGGTGGCCCACTCGGCCAGGATGTCCTTGTAGGTCCCCATGTTCTCAAGGATCTCGGTGCTGGGGGTGCCGGGGTAGGCCGAGGCGTACTTGACACCAGCCTCCCAGGCGCCACGGGCGACAGCCTCGTCGCCGGTCATGAGCTTCTTCATGGATTTCCCTCCATTGAGTTGGCAACACTTGGAAATTGAGTGTTATGCAAAGCAGTGACCAAAATCACGCCAATAACATCCCACCCACTGCGCTACAGGCTGGCCGCCAGGAGTGCATTGCCGCTATTGCGGGTGTTCCTGGATTGACAAACCGGCATGGCTTAGATTCTCAGACCGAACCGCTTGTCCTGGCAACCTCAATCCCGCCTGTTTCCAGGTTCTTGACGGATATCACACCCTCCTCCCCAAGCACTCCGCCCCCCGAAGAATGGACCCGCTCGCCCAAAACAACAACCCCGCCGGAAGGCGGGGTTGCAAGGACAGAAAAAGCGGCTACTTGGGGGGATGGGGATGGAACTGGAGATCGGGGCACTTTTCGGCCGTGGTTCTCCGCTGCCAGTCATTCTCGAAGAGGATGGCGGGGTTGCCCTCGCTGTCCTCCACCAGCTCGCCCCAGTAGCGGCTGGGTTCGGGCCAGCCCCCCTCGATCCACCGGGCCATCTGGAAGCCCCGGGGCTCCAGGAGCACGGCGCAGGCGTACTCGTCCTTCAGGCGATGCTGGAGCACCTCGAACTGCAGGCGTCCGATGGCCCCCAGGATGGGCAGGGGCGCACCACCCTTGGGCCAGAAGACCTGTACCACACCTTCTTCTGCGATCTGCTGGAGTCCCTTGAGGAAGCCCTTGCGGGCACCGGGATCGGCGAGGCGCACCCCGCTGAACTGCTCCGGGGAGAAGCGGGGCACCGCGTGGAACTCCAGGGGACCGGCAGCACTAAGCACATCGCCGATGCGGAACATACCGGGGTTGATGAGCCCCAGGATGTCGCCGGGGAAGGCCTCATCCACGATCTGACGCTCCCGGCCGAAGAACATGTGGGGGTAGTTGAGCTTGATGGACTTCTTCTCCCTGACATGGAGGGCATCCATGCCCCGCTCGAAGTGACCCGAAACGATCCGGGCGAAGGCCACGCGGTCCCGATGGGCCTTGTTCATGTTGGCCTGGACCTTGAACACGAAGGCCGTGAAGGGCTGATCGGCCTTCACCTCGCCGCCATCCGCGAGGGGACGTCCCTGGGGGCAGGGAGCCATGGCCAGGAACTCCTCGAGGAATTCCGCGATGCCGAAGTTGTTGAGGGCCGATCCGAAGAAGAGGGGCGACTGACGGCCTTCCAGAAACTCGGTCATGTCGAAGGTGGGCAGCACCTGGCTGATCAGCTCCACATCATCCTTGAGTTGCTGCAGCTCAGTGGGGGTGAGCAGGGCGGCGATCTCGGGATCGTCCAGGCTCCCCTGCCCCGCCACCCGGGCTTTGCGACCCGCCTTGGTGCGCTCGAAGACCTGGATCTGGCCCGTGGCCCGAACGTAGACGCCCTTGAAGTCAGGACCGGAGCCGATGGGCCAGGTCATGGGCACGGCGTGGAGCCCGAAGAGCTCCTCCACCTCATCGATGAGCTCGATGGGCTCACGCCCGGGGCGGTCCAGCTTGTTGACGAAGGTGAAGATGGGCAGCTTGCGGTCCCTGGCCACCCGGAAGAGCTTCTTGGTCTGCTCTTCCACGCCCTTGGCGCAGTCCAGGAGCATCACCACGCTGTCGGCGGCGGTGAGGGCCCGGTAAGTGTCCTCGCTGAAATCCTGGTGACCCGGGGTGTCCAGCAGGTTGATGATGTGGCCGTGGTACTCGAACTGCATGGCCGCTGAAGTCACGGAGATGCCGCGCTCCTGCTCGATGCTCATCCAGTCTGACTGGGCCATACCTGAACCCTCGCGCCCCTTCACGGAGCCCGCCCGGTCGATGGCACCGGAGTAGAGCAGCAACTTCTCCGTCAGCGTTGTCTTGCCCGCGTCGGGGTGGGAGATGATGGCGAAGGTCCGCCTTTTCTGGATTTCATCAGCAAGGGCCATGGTCACGCCACAAAAAGGGAGCGGCCCTGACGGCCGCCCGCGTCCATCCTAGCATGACCTGGAGGATCCCAGGACCCGCTCAGCTAGACTGGAACCATGCGACAGTCCTTCCGCCCCCCCAGCAGGAGCCTCATCCCCATCCGGGAGGCGGGACTGAAGGGGCCTGATGCCCAGGAAGCCCGAATCGAGGCCAAGCTCCGCCGGGTCTGGCCCATGGTGGTGGGCCTTCAGCTCGCCCAGTGCACCCGGCTCATCCGGGTCAGGCGCGGCACCCTGCTGGTGGGCTCCTGGCAGATGGGCACCATCCCCCAGCTCCGCAAAGCGGCTGCCGACACCTGGCCCGAGGTTCAGAAGAGACTGCTGGAGATGTTCAAGATCCGCCTGATGCGCATCGAGATCGTGCCCTGCGACCCCCCCTCGCCTGCTCCCATGATCAGGGAGCCGGAGCAGGATCCCCTCATCGCCCTTTTCGAGCTCCTGAAGCGGCGGAGGGAGGAGGGCCGAAACCGAGGCTAGACAGGCGTCCCGGGCCAAGGTAGGATCGGATCTTTCGGGGCGTGGCTCAGCCTGGTAGAGCGCTCGGTTCGGGACCGAGAGGTCGGAGGTTCGAATCCTCTCGCCCCGACCAGAAAAAGGACGGCTTCGTGCCGTCCTTTTCTGGTTTCGGGGCACCGGATCCGAAGCTCCACCCCCTGTCCCCGAGCCTATTCCACCCCCAAGCGGGTCTTGACCAGGTGGGCGCCACTGCGACTCACCTTGATCTCGGTCCCACCAGGGAGGCGGATCATGAGGCGGCCTGAGTCAAGGGGCTTCATGCCGACAATGGCCTCAAAGCGGACCAGGACATGGCGATGGGCTTTGATGAGCCCCTGTCCGGCCAGCGCTGCCTCGGCCTCCGCCAGGGTCTTCCAGGCCGTGCGGAAACGCCCCTGGGCGAAGGCCCAGACGACACCGTCCTCGTATTCAAAGTGACTGGTCTGGCTCAGGTTCATGAAGACGTAACCATCCCCGGCCCTGACGAGGTAGCGGAAGGGTCCGGTGGCACGGGGCGCTATAGAACGGCGCCTCAGGGCCGCCACCCGCTCCAGGGCCAGGGCCAGGCGTTGCTCCTCCACAGGCTTGAGCAGATAATCCACCACCCCCACCTGGTAGGCGTCCACGGCATGGACCGGGTAGGCAGTCACGAAGACCAGGGGCAGGTGCTCCCCCTGCAGGCGCCTTGCCACTTCGAGCCCGGAGAGCTCGGGCATCCGGATGTCCAGGAAGAGGGCATCGGCATCCCCCCCGGCCTCCAGCCACTCCAGAACCGCCAACCCATCCTCCAGTTCCGCCACGACCTGGCAGTCCTGCTCCCGCAGCATCCGGGCCAGACGGCCCAGGTTCAGCGGCTCATCCTCGGCGATGGCGATGCGCAGCGGTGCGCTCATGGCAGCCCCCTCAAGGTGATGACAGCCCGGGTCCACTCGCCCTCTCGATGGAGGGAGAGCAGGGAATCCCGCCGGAAGTGCATGAGGCGCTCCCGGGTGTTCCTGAGACCGACCCCCTCGGTAGAGCCCGGTTCCAGCTCCCGCCCGGTGTTGGCAACCTCAAGCTCAAGGTTTCCGGGTAGGCCCGAGAGCCGGATCCGCAGCTCCCCGCCCCCCCGCCTGGGGGCAATGCCATGCTTGATGGCGTTCTCCACCAGGGGCTGGAGGAGGAGGGGCGGCAGCTCCAGGTCCTCCAGAGCCGGATCCCAGTCCCAGGTGCAGAGCAGGCGCTCCCCCAGCCGGATCTGCTCGAGGCGGAGGTAGCGCTCCACCAGGAGCCGCTCCCGCGAGAGGGGGGCCCGGTCCAGGCCGCTGTAGTCCAGCAGCTCCCGCAGGAACCCGGAGAGGTCCAGCAGGGCCCGCTCCACCAGTGGAGCGGTGGGCCTGGCCAGCTCACAGAGACCGCTGATGACGTTGAACAGGACATGGGGGTTCATCTGGGATTGCAGGACATGGATCCTGGCCTGCTCGGCCGCCTCCAGGGCCCGCTGCTCAGCGACCTCGGCTCCCTCCTGGCGGGCGATGAGCCACCCCACCAGGAGTCCGCAGCAGAGGACGATGAAGCCATGGATGAAAAAGCCCCGGGCCCTGGCCGTCGGATCGATCCCATGAAGGGCAGGTACGGAAAGGAGGCCGGCCATCTGCATTCCCTTGACGAGTCCCCGTATGGCCATGATCCAGGCGACCTGCCAGACGAGGGACTGCTCCAGCCCCTGGGCAAAGGGGGCGTGGGGGCTGTCATCGCCGCTCCACTGCCAGGAGGCCGGGAAGATCACGATGATGAGGATGCCCCAGTAGACCGGAGAGAGGGCGACCTCCAGGGGGGGCATCCCGAAGCCCATGACGAAGGAGAGGAGGGTCCAGACACCCCCGATCAGCAGAAGCATCCCCCAATAGACGGGATTGGCCAGCCTCCGGCGGGCATTTGCAGCAATGGCAGCGGCTTTCATGACTTCATTCTACCCGCCACTGCCCCAGGCCCTCTGCCCGTTCAAGGCCCCTTTTGTGCGATTGGACCCCACCTCGGTGCTTTCGGTACGGGGTGATCGCCAAGCAGAGGGAAGCCTTCCTAGGATTACGGAGTCCCACCCGGAACACATAAGACGCCCGATGGCAAGTACCCCTGATGACCGCATTTGCGGACAGAGACCTTCTGTCCCCCGGTAAAGCCTCCCCCGGCCATCAGGACCTTTGCCACCGGCCAGGCCCCCGGCCTGCCCCAGGGGGAATCCAGGAGGTGAGAGCAGAACCCACCCGCACGAGCACCCAGCCAGTCCCGCACCCAACACCCAAGCACCTCAAAAAGGACACACACCCGTGAAAAGACTCAGTCTCAAGTACCTCGCCCCCATGGGCCTCCTCCTCGGCACCTCCCTCCTGACCCTCGCTTGTGGCGGAAGCCACGCCAGCAGCACGGCCTCCACCACGACCACCACGGACGCGGAAGACCAGGCCCTGGCCTTCGACGCGACAGCCTACACGACCATCAACATCACGGTGGACGGCGCCGATATGGCCGTGCGCAAGTACGGTCCCATCCAGTACGTCGCCAATCCGGTGGAGATGCAGCTCAGCCAGACCAGCATGGGCCAGACCTCTGATATGAGCTCCGTCTATGCCATGCAGCAGCTCTACGTCTACGTGCCCGAGAGCTCAGCCAGCAACCAGACCACGGCGGTGTGGATGATGGTCAACAATGCCGGGTGGTTCCTCAGCCCCGTCAAGGATCTGGTGACAGATGGCACGGACTACCTCACCACCTCCGGCAATGACAATGCGGCCGTGGCCGAAGCCCTCCAGGCCGGTTATGTCATCGTGAGCGCCGGCACCCGCGGGCGCGGCGCCGTGGCTGCCGATGGCAGCTACCAGGGCAAGGCACCCGCGTGCATCGTGGACGCCAAGGCGGCCATCCGCTACCTGCGCCTCAACGACGGGGCCATGCCCGGCTCCGCTGAGCGTCTTGTCATCAACGGCACCAGCGGTGGCGGCGGTCTGGTCACCACGGTGGCCGCCAGCGGCAACAACGCGGACTACTATCCCTATCTGGCTGAAATCGGAGCCGCCGGCATCACCGGCAGCGGCTCCAGTGCCAAGAGCACCCTCAAGGACAGCGTCTTTGCCGTGACTGCCTATTGCCCCATCAACAACCTGGCCCACGCGGACGAAGGCTACGAGTGGCAGTACAACGCCATCCGCAGCGATTCCAATACGGGCGCCCTGAACAGCATCGCCTACAGCGCCGGCGAGCAGCCCGCCGCCTCCGCAGCCATCGCCAGCGCCTTCCCAACCTACATCTCCGGTCTGGGGCTCAAGCTGGAGGACGGCAATACCGCTCTCACCACGGACCGCATGCCCGACTTCATCAAGGCCCAGCTCACCGCCGAGGTCAACCGTCAGATCGCGGCCGGAGTCAGTGTCCCCGACATGGGTGGAAGCTTCTCCGTCACAGTCCGTGGGACCACCAGCACTTACACCAACGACTGGCTGACCCTCACGGGCTCCGGCACCAGCGCCAAGGTGGCCAACATCGATTACAGCAAGTTCCTGAACTTCGTGGCCACCGCCACCCCGCTCAAGACCGTGGTGGCCTTCGACGCCACCGGGGTCACCGGCAACCCCAGCGTCAGCGGCGAGAGCACCCTCTACGGCGCCAGCGACTCCATCTACTCCAACTTCACCGAGTGGTCCTGGAACAACAACGACATCGCTGACGACGGCATCGGCCTCTACGATACCGGCCTGACCTGGACCCAGTTCCTGGCCACCACCTCCGGCGGCACCGTGGCGGAGCAGCTCAAGATGAGCAGCCCCATCCCCTACCTGGGCAGCTCCAGCTCCGAGGCCGCACCCTACTGGTATGTGCGTCACGGCATGATCGACCGCGACACCTCCTTCGCTATCCAGACCTTGCTCTACTACGCCATCCTCAATAATTCCAACGTCAAGGATCTGAACTTCAAGTTCCCCTATCTGACCCCCCACAGCGGCAACTACGATGCTCCCGAGGCCTTCACCTGGATCGCCGAGAAGCTGGCCGCCAACCCCATGTAACGCCCTGCAAAGCTGCAGCCCCTGGAGCCGTCCCCCCCCGGGACGGCTCCTTCACGGTTCAGGCGCCCGCACTCCGGCGCGCCAGGCGGAAGAAGTCCTGGAGATAGTCCGTCTCGCCATCGGCCTCCCGCAACCCCAGGCAGATCTGCTTGGGAATGCCCTGGGGGCCCAGGCGGACCGGGACGATCCCCAGGCGTCCAGCGTATTCCTCCGCCAGCCAGCGGGGCATGGCCGCCACCCCGCGCCCGGCGGCCACCATGGAGACCATGATGTCCGTGGTCTCGATGACCTTGTGGCGTCTGGGCAGGATCCCGGCCGGCGTGAGGAACCGGTGGTAGATGTCCAGGCGTTCGAGACTCACTGGGTAGGCGATGAGGGTCTCCGTGGCGAGCTGGGCGGGCTCGACGAAGGGGAGACCCGCCAGGGCGTGCTCCCTGGCCACCACCAGCACCAGCTCGTAGTCGAAGACGGGCTCGAAGCGCAGGCCAGGGCGGTGGATGGGGTCCGGGGTCACCAGGACATCGATCTCGTAGGCGAGGAGGGCCTCAATGCCACCGAACTGGAAGCGCTGACGCACATCCACATCCACCTGCGGCCAGGTCCGTATGAAGGGGTCCACCACCCGCAGGAGCCACTGGTAGCAGGGGTGGCACTCCATGCCGATGCGCAGGGAGCCCCTCTCGCCTCTGGCGTACTGGACCATCCTCGACTCCGCCTCCTCCAACTGCGGGAGCACCCGCCCCGCCAGTGCCAGGAGATCCTCCCCCGCCTGGGTCAGACGCAGGTGCCGACCCTCCCGGATCCAGACTGGGGTCCCAGCCTGCTGCTCCAGCTTCCTCATGGTGTGGCTCAGGGCGGACTGCGTCAGACACAGGGTCTCCGCCGCTGCGGTGAGCGAGCCGAGGCGATGGACCTCCCGGATGATGGTCAAGTGGATGCGCTCAAGCAGGGCCATATATGAGACACAGTAATGGATGGTTGAATTTTGATCAATTCCATTCATCCATAGCCTGACTTAGCATGAGCAGTGGCCTGGACGAAAAAGGGAACAGGCCCCCCACCCCGAGGTTCCCCGTGCAGACCGACCGTACCGCCGAACTCACC
This sequence comes from uncultured Holophaga sp., assembly GCF_963677305.1. Lineage (GTDB taxonomy): Bacteria > Acidobacteriota > Holophagae > Holophagales > Holophagaceae > Holophaga. The sequence continues at coordinate 2,059,923 of NZ_OY781925.1, read as the reverse complement.
GAGCTGCTCCACCAGCGGATCCTCATCCTGGACGGTGCGATGGGCACCATGATCCAGCGCCACGGGCTGACGGAAGAGGACTTCCGGGGCAGCTGCTGTGCCGGGCACAGCCACGATGTGAAGGGCAACAACGACCTCCTGGTGCTCAGCCGCCCGGACCTCATCCGGGGCATCCACGAGGCTTACCTGGCAGCCGGTGCGGACATCATCGAGACCTGCACCTTCAACGCCAACCGCCTCTCCCAGGCGGACTACCACCTGGAGGCGAAGGTCCGGGAGCTCAACGTGACGGGGGCCCGGCTGGCCCGGGAAGCCTGCGATGCCTTCACCGCCCAGGATCCCTCGAAGCCCCGCTTCGTGGCCGGTGTGCTGGGACCCACCTCCCGCACCGCCTCCATCTCCCCGGATGTGAACGACCCCGGCCACCGGAACGTCAGCTTCGAGGAGCTGGTGGAGGCCTATCTGGAGGCCATCGAGGGCCTCACCGAGGGGGGCGCCGACCTGCTGCTGGTCGAGACCATCTTCGATACCCTCAATGCCAAGGCCGCCCTCTTCGCCCTGGAGCAGTTCTTCGCAAAGGCAGGTCGCCGCTGGCCTGTCATGATCTCGGGCACCATCACCGACGCCTCGGGGCGCACCCTCTCGGGGCAGACCGCCGAGGCTTTCTGGAATTCGCTGCGCCACATCGGCCCGATCTCCTTCGGCCTCAACTGCGCCCTGGGGGCCAAGGAGCTGCGCCAGCACGTGGAGGAGCTGGCCCGCCTCTGCGACTGCGCCGTCTCGGCACACCCCAACGCGGGCCTGCCCAATGCCTTCGGAGGCTACGACGAGACCCCCGAAGCCCTGGCAGCGGAGATCGGCGACTGGGCCCGACAAGGCCTGGTGAACATCGTGGGGGGCTGCTGCGGCACCACCCCCGACCACATCGCCGCCATCGCCCGGGCCGTGGGGGGCGTGAAGCCCCGCACCCCCGCGGTGCTGGAGCCCAGGCTGCGCCTCTCGGGCCTGGAGCCCTTCAACGTGGGCCCCGACTCCCTCTTTGTGAACGTGGGCGAGCGCACCAATGTCACCGGCTCCCGGGTCTTCGCCAAGATGATCCTGGAGGGCCGCTTCGACGACGCCCTGGCGGTGGCCCGCCAGCAGGTGGAGAACGGCGCCCAGGTCATCGACATCAACATGGACGACGCCATGCTGGACGGCAAGGCAGCCATGGAGCGCTTCCTCAAGCTCATCGCCTCGGAACCGGACATCTCTCGGGTGCCCATCATGCTCGACTCCTCCAAGTGGGAGATCATCGAGGCGGGCCTCAAGTGCATCCAGGGCAAGGGCATCGTCAACTCCATCTCCATGAAGGAGGGCGAGACCAAGTTCCTGGAGCAGGCGCGCCTGGCCCGGCGCTACGGCGCGGCAGTCATCGTCATGGCCTTTGATGAAAAGGGCCAGGCGGACACCTACGCCCGCAAGACCGCCATCTGCGGCCGGGCCTACCAGCTCCTCACAGAGAACGGATTTCCCGCCGAGGACATCATCTTCGACCCCAACATCTTCGCCATCGCCACGGGCATCGAGGAGCACAACAGCTACGCCGTGGACTTCATCGAGGCCTGCCGCTGGATCCACGCGAACCTGCCTCACGCCAAGATCTCCGGGGGGGTCTCCAACGTCTCCTTCTCCTTCCGGGGCAACGATGCGGTGCGGGAGGCCATCCACACCGTCTTCCTCTACCACGCCATCCAGGCGGGCCTCAGCATGGCCATCGTCAATGCAGGCATGGTGGGCATCTACGACGAACTGGAGCCAGAGCTGCGTGCCAAGGTGGAGGCAGTGGTCCTCAACAGCTCCCCCGAAGCCGGTGAAGAGCTGGTGGATTTCGCCCAGACCGTGCGGGAGGGCAAGGCCAAGGAGAGCGGCCCTGATCTGAGCTGGCGGGAACTGCCGGTGGAGAAGCGCCTGGAGCACGCCCTGGTGAAGGGCATCACGGAGTTCGTGGTGGAGGACACCGAGGCCTGCCGCGCCGCCCTGGAGCAGGCCGGTCAGCCCCCCCTGGCGGTCATCGAGGGGCCTCTCATGGCGGGCATGAACCACGTGGGGGATCTCTTCGGAGCCGGGAAGATGTTCCTGCCCCAGGTGGTCAAGTCCGCCCGGGTCATGAAGCAGGCCGTGGCGCACCTGGTTCCCTTCATCGAGGAGGAAAAGCTGCGCACCGGGGCCAGCAGCAAGGGCCGCATCGTCATGGCCACCGTCAAGGGCGATGTGCACGACATCGGCAAGAACATCGTGGGCGTGGTGCTGGGCTGCAATGGCTACGAGGTCATCGACCTGGGGGTCATGGTGCCCTGCGACCGTATCCTCCACGCCGCCCGGGAGCACGGCGCCCAGGCCATCGGCCTCTCGGGCCTCATCACCCCCTCCCTGGAGGAGATGGGACACGTGGCCACCGAGATGGAGCGCCAGGGCTTCCAGGTGCCCCTCCTCATCGGCGGGGCCACCACCAGCAAGCCTCACACCGCCCTCAAGATCGCCCCCCACTACTCGGGCACGGTGGTGCAGGTGCCCGATGCCTCCCGGGCGGTGGGGGTGGTGACCCGCCTCTTTTCAACAGCGAGTGGCCCCTTCCGTGAAGAGCTCGCCGCCGAGCATGCCCGGCTCCGGGAACTCCACGCCCAGCGCAAACCCCAGCCCATGGCCACCCTGGAGGCGGCCCGCGCCCGGGCCTTCCGTTGGAATGCCGATCCCGGCTACCGCCCCTCCACCCCCGCCACCCTGGGGCGCCAGGTGCTGGGGGATCTGGATCTGGCGACCCTCGCCAGCTACATCGACTGGACCCCCTTCTTCTGGGTCTGGGAGCTGGCGGGCGCCTACCCGGCGATTCTGGAGGACGCGGTGGTCGGCGAGACCGCCCGCTCCCTCTTCGCCGATGCCCAGGCCATGCTGGCCCAACTGGTGGAGGAGCACTGGCTCACCGCCAAGGCAGTCTTCGGGCTCTACCCCGCCAATGCCGTGGGGGATGACATCGAGCTCTACACCGACGAGAGCCGCAGCAGCACCCACCTGGTCTGGCACGGTCTCCGCCAGCAGCTGGAGAAGCCCGGGGATCAGCCCCTGCTCTGCCTCTCGGACTACCTGGCCCCCAAGGGCATCCCCGACTGGATCGGTGCCTTCGCGGTCACCGCCGGTCTGGGCATCGAGCGGAAGCTGGCGGAGTTCGAGGCGGAGCACGATGACTACCGGGCCATCATGCTCAAGGCCCTGGCGGACCGCTTGGCCGAGGCCAGTGCCGAGTGGCTCCACCGCGAAATCCGCATGCGTCACTGGGGCTTCGCCCCCGAGGAGACTCTGGACCGCGCCGCCCTCATCCGGGAACGCTACCGGGGCATCCGTCCCGCCCCCGGCTACCCCGCCTGCCCCGACCACACCGTGAAGGGTGACCTCTTCCGCCTCCTGGATGCCCCGGGCAACGCGGACATGACCCTCACCGAGTCCTACGCCATGAGCCCCGCAGCCTCCGTTTCAGGCTTCTGCTTCGCCCACCCCCAGGCCCGCTACTTCGGCGTCACCCGCATCGGTCGGGATCAGCTGGAGGACTGGGCCCGGCGCAAGGGCATGCCCCTCAGCGAAGCCGAGAGGTGGCTGGCGCCGGTGCTGTGAGGAAAGCCCTGTCGTCCACCGATGGAGGGGATGGACGCGGATCGATGGTGACCGTGCCTGGGACAGCCGCAGCTGAGCCTCCATCTGCGTGCACTGGCCGACAACTGGGGGTTCTCCCCTGTGCACTCAACGCGATTGCCGTGAATGACATGGACAGGTGCCCCCAGGACCGGACGCCCTACTTGCCGCAGCGCTCCACATGGGCCTCAAAAGCCTGGAGGAAACGGACCATGTGCTCCTTGACCGGCTCTACGGCCAAGCTGCCATCCTCTGCGAAGAGGGTGGCGGCGTTGCCGATGTACGCCTCGGGCTGGGCCATCACCTGGACGTCGGGGAAGACCAGGGCCTGGCGCAGGGCGTGGTTGGCCCCGAAAGCGCCCAGGGCGCCGGGGGAGACGCTCACGATGGCCCCGGGCTTGCCGTTCCAGACGCCCTTGCCGTAGGGGCGGGAACCCACATCCACGGCGTTCTTGACGGCGGCGGGGATGGAGCGGTTGTATTCGGGGGTCACGAAGATCACCCCGGCGCAGGCGGCGATCTGCTGGCGGAAGCTGCTCCAGGCGGCGGGGACCTGGCTCTCCAGATCCTCGTTGTAGAGGGGCAGCTCTCCGATTTCCACGATCTCCAGTTCCAGGCCGGCCGGAGCCAAGCCGAGCAGGGCCTTGGCCATCTTCCGGTTGAAGGACGCCTTGCGCAGGCTGCCCACCAGCACACCAATCTTCTTTGCTTCCGCCATGTCACTTTCCTCCAGGTCCCAGGGTGGCCGAAAAAGCCGATCCACAGATCGGTACCGGCCCCCAGGTTACCAGTCGATGGAACACCTGACACGCCCCAGGCGATTGGGCCCCAGGCGATTTGCCACTGGCGGATCCGCCCAGGAGGATTATGCTGGTTTCGATATTCCTATCTTGTTTGGTTTTTTGCGGATTTATCCATATTCCAATTTAGTTATTAACCCCAACCAACCGCAATGCCCCTATGCCCAGGAGGCCAACCATGAAAGGATCCACTGCCCTTGCCCTCATGACAGCGTTCATCGCCGGAGCCTCACCCTTGACCGCCCTGCGAGGGGCCGACCCGGAGCTCCAGCAGCGGGTGGAAAGCCTGGAAAAGGAGTTGGCCGCCCTCAAGCAGCAACTGAAGGACACCGACCGCAAGGTCGGCAGGGTGGAGGACAAGTCCCTGGGACGCTGGCTCACGGTGAGCGGGGACTACCGCTTCCGCTATGACCATCTCAAGGCCGACACGGCGGCCTACTACCAGATGAACCCAGCCAACACCGCCTCCGACGGCAGCGACCTCTTCATCGCCATGCCCGCCCAGTCCCTCGAGAACAGCTCCCTCTACACCAACCGCTTCGGCCTGAACCTGGATGTGAAGGCGGCCCAGGACATCAGCCTCCATGCCCGCCTCCTCATGTACAAGATCAGCGGTGCCCAGGACGACACGGCACTGCGCGCAGGGGGCAGCCAGGTCTACTTTGCGGACCGGGCAGGACTCTTCGATGGCACCCTCGGCCATGTCCCCGGCAGCAGCGCCCTGGCGGTGGACCAGGTCTACGCCACCTGGAAGAACATCCTGGACCAGCCCATGTGGTTCAGCATCGGCCGCCGTCCCTCCACCGGCGGTTCCCCTGGCCACCTCAAGGCGAACCTGGAGCGGCCGGGCAATTCCGGGGTCCCCCAGCTCCTGGTGGACTATGCCTTCGATGGGATGACCCTGGGGTACGCCCCGGAGTGGAACAGCCTGCCGGGCGCCTACGTCAAGCTCTGCTACGGGCGGGGCTTCGAGAACGGCATCAACGACAAGCAGGGCAACGGTCTGCACGACACCGACATGATCGGTATCAACATCGTGCCCTATGACACGGATCCCCTCAGGGTCGAGTTCCAGTACAACCGCGGGATCTCCATCTTCAACACCCCGGTGATGCTGACCGGGCCCTTCGCCGGGAGCAGTCCGGCGGTGGACCTCGGCAACATCGACTGGTTCGGCCTCAATGTGATCGGACAGATCAGGAATGCCGGACCCGGGGCCCTCAACTGGTTTGTCTCAGCGGGCATGAGCCGCACCGACCCCAACGCCAACACGGTCCAGGTGCAGCTCCAGACCCCTATCACCGGCTACACCACCAGTGACGGGCTCCTGGACACCCAGTCCGGCCTGATGTGGACCGGCACCCGGGAGCGGAAGACCGGTTACGCCCTGTACCTGGGAGGCCGCTACGACATCGCCTCCACCCGGACCAAGCTGGGGCTGGAGTACAACCGGGGCTCCAAGGACTGGATCACCTTCGCTCCCGCCGCCGATGACATGTGGACCAGCAAGGTCGGCACCCGGGGCAGCGTCTGGGAGGCCTATGTCATCCAGGAACTGGCCCTCAAGCCCATCTCCTCCTGGCGGAGCAAGGCCTTCTTCAAGGTGGGCTACCAGTACTACAACTTCGACTACACCGGCAGCAACAACTGGGTGGGGGCCCCGGTGAAGCTGGGGGACCTCGGCGCCGCCACCGTCATGGGACCCAGCTATCCCCAGATGCTGACCCCCCTGGAGAATGCCTCGGATATCTACGCCACCTTCGAAGTCCAGTTCTGAGGAGAAACCCATGAGCCGACACAGTGCCATCCTCCTTGCCGTCCCTGCCCTCGTGCTGGTAACCGGCCCCCTCAAGGCCGAAGAGGTCAAGATGATCGCCGTCATCGACCGGATCGAGCTGAAGGAGAAGTCCGCCACGGTCACCCTCAAGGACACCAAGTCCGACAAGGTGGTGACCGTCACGGTGAACGATGACCTGACCCTGGACAAGTTCCGGGACAAGCGGATCATCGAGGGGGATGAGATCCGCCTGAAATACGATGGCGCCACCGGCGTGGCCACCTACTTCCGGAAGACCGCCGGTTGCTGAGGGGTGGGTCATGAGCTTCCGCGCCATCCTGGCCGCTTTGCTGGTCGCCTGCCTCCCGCTGGTGGCCACCGAGCACTCGGGGAAGGAATATATCCAGGAGAACGGATACGAGGGCCCCGCAACCTGTGAGGTCTGCCACCCTGGCAAGGCCTCGGAGTTCCTCAAGACCGTCCACTGGAAGCATGCCTCCAGGGTGTCCCGGGTGGAGAACCTGGAGCCCAGGCTTGAATACGGCATGAAGAACCGGATCTACACGATGTGCAACGGCAACGACATCGTGAACAAGCTCAAGGAAATTCCCGCCAGTCCGAGTACCGGGAAGCGGAAATACACCGGGTGTGACACCTGCCACCCCGGGGATCACCTCCACGAAATGGACAGCCGTGGACCCGAAGCCGAAGCAGCCATCGACTGCCTGGTCTGCCACTCCTCGGCCTACGATGCCAGCCTGCGCAAGCCCTACCGGAATCCCCAGGGCCAGGTGGCCATGGGCCAGGACCGGAGCCTCAAGGCCGCCCTGGCCGTGGGCAGACCCAGCGTCAAGAACTGCATGACCTGTCATGAGTCAGCCGGGGGAGGCACCCTGGTCAAGCGGGGCTTTGCCTACGACCGCCAGCATGATGTCCACGCCGCCAAGGGCCTGGTCTGCGTCGACTGCCACAAGGGCAAGGAGCACCGCGTGCCCACCGGCACGGATCCCAACAACTGGGCCAGCGACGGGCTGAGCGTCACCTGCGACTCCTGCCACACCCTGAAGCCCCACAAGGATGCCGACCTGGACCGCCATACCGCCAGGGTGGCCTGCCAGACCTGCCACATCCCGAAGACCGGCGGCGCCTTCGCCAAAGACTTCACCCATTGGGAGCAACAGTCGGACAAGTTCTTCGAGCCCACCACCCTGCGCCGGGAGGCCAACGAGACCACCCCGGTCTACGCCTGGTTCAACGGCAGCGTGGCCAACCGCCCGGACTTCATCGGCCCCAAGGGCAGCCGCAAGGACCCGAAGAGCCGCATCACCCCCTTCAAAATCTTCCAGGGCAAGGCCTACTTCGACCGGAAGACGGGGCGACTCCTCTCCATGGACTTCGCCCCCCCCATGTCCAACGGGGACACCCTCGCAGGTGTGGCCTCGGCGGCGAAGACCCTGGGAATCAAGTCCTATGATCCTGTCCCGGGCTGGCAGACCATCTATTTCGGCAGCAACCACCTCGTCGCCCCCAAGGCCAAGGCCCTCTCCTGCGAGAACTGCCACGCCCCCAATGGCGTCCTGAACTGGCAGGCCCTGGGCTACTCCGGCACCCAGCTCCGCAGGCTGACCACCCCCGAGCTCTATTTCAAGCGGGCCGCCGAGAAGGCGAAGGAGGAATGGTGAAGGAGGGGTCTATTTCCGGAAGCTGAAGTAGACCGCCCCCACCAGGCAGAGCCCGGCCCAGGCGTGGTTGAGGGAGAGCTTCCCCCTCATGTAGAAGACCGTGAAGAGGGCGAAGACACAGAGGGTCACCACCTCCTGGATCACCTTGAGCTGGGGGAGGGTGTAGCGACCGAAGCCGATGCGGTTGGCAGGCACCATCAGGCAGTATTCAAAGAAGGCGATGCCCCAGCTGCTGAGGATGGCCAGCAGAAGGGGCATGCTCCGCTGGGAGCGGAGGTGGCCGTACCAGGCAAAGGTCATGAAGATGTTGGAAACGACCAGCAGAGCAATGGGGGTCCAGGCGCGGAAGGTCATGAGGGGGACTCGGCCGCAATTGCCGGGCTGTCAGCCATCGGTGGGTCCGGAAGAGCCTCAGGCACCTGAGGGACCGCAGGCCGGGGGATGGACCTGGGTCGTACCTTCTGCTGAGCGCTGCGCTTGGGAGGCAGAGCATCCGGCCCCGCCTGGCCATCCAGCACGGCCAGGATCCGGCTGCGCCTCAACTGGGCGAGGGCATCGGAGCGTTCCCCCAGATACTCCACCCTGATCTCCCGATGCCCTTCGGTGCCCCGGTTGTCGGTCCAGAGGGGCTCCATGACCACCGAGTCCAGGCGCACCCCTCCGGTTTCCTTGACCCAGGTGGCCACCAGGGCCGCACCATCCCGGCTGTCCCCGGCCTTCACCGCCATGTGCCCCGGATCATAGCTCCGGTCCTGGTTGCTGATGAAGTTGCCCAGGGAGTAGATCACCGCTCCCCTCCGCCCGCTGGCCTCGATCCAGGCCAAGGGCTCCAGGACGTGGGGGTGGTGACCCAGGATCAGGTCGGCCCCGGCACCCACCAGGCGTCGGGCGATGTCCTGTTGCCGGACGGAGGGGTTGTGGTGGTACTCAATCCCCCAGTGAAGGCTGACCACCACAGCGTCCACCTGGGGCCGGACCTTCCGGATGGCAAGTTCCAGCCGATCCGGATCCAGGGCGGCGACCCAGGGTCCCTGCCCCTCCTGGTTCAAGTTGGTATTGAAGATGTCGGTGGCACCGAAGAAGGCGAAGCGGATCCCCTGCCGCTCCAGGAGCAGGGGGGCCTCGGCGTGCTCGCGATCCTGGCCGCTTCCCAGTGCTGCAAGACCAGCCTCCCGGAGATGTTCCAGAGTCTCGGCGACGCCTTTGCGCCCTTGGTCGTAGGTGTGGTTATTGGCGGTGGAGAGCAGCTGAAAGCCGCTGGCCCGCAGGGCCGGCACCAGATCGGCGGGGGCGTTGAAGCAGAAAGGGCGCCCTGCCCCCCCGGTGTGCGGCGCCACCGGTGTCTCGAGATTCCCGAAGGTCAGGTCGGCCCCGCGGAGGAGGGGCTCCACCTCCTTCCAGAGGCTGGAGAAGCCGCCTTCCGAGGCAAGGCCAGAGCGCTTCACATCCTGATGCATCATGATGTCCCCCACCGCCACCAGGCGGACCCTGGTGGGGGCTGGGCTGACCGGTACCGCTTGGCGTGGAGGAGGCTGACGCCGCTGGCAGCCAGTCGCCAGAGCCAAGAGCACGAGAAAGAGAGCCCGGCGCATCAGGCCGATGGGCCGTGGAAGAGCTCCACCGGCAGACCAGGAAGCTCACTCCGAAGGCGGGCCCCCAGCGCTTCCAGGGCCCCATGGCCGAGGGGGCGGGAAGCAGGCTCAGGGGTGGGACGGGCTACGGTATAGATTTGAAGTCCGAGCAGCCGACCACTCAGGCGGATCTCCCGGATGCGCTCGAGGTAGGCCGCCAGATCCAGGGCATCGGGCCCCCTGCCCTCCCACTCCTGAAAGAGGGTCTGGATGTGGAGGGGCCAGCGGGCTGCGGCAAAGGCGAGGTTCTCCAGGACCCGTTCATAGGGGACCTCGGAGCGATTGATAGCCCGGTAACCCGCCTCGCGGCCTGCATCCAACTTGGCCCAGATCTCGCCGCCATTGGCCATGAGCAGGTCGATCGCCCCCACGACCTCGGGATCCTGGAAGCGGGTGGCATTGGTGATGAGGACCAGCTTCAGGCTGTCGAGACCCCGGTTCCGACGGAGGCCAGCCAGTCGCTCCACCGCACCGGGAAAAGCCCGGGAAGTGGTGGGCTCGCCATCTCCGGAGAAGGCGATGTCATTGAGCCTGCGGTGTTCCGGTCTGGCCGAGCTGAAGGGGAAGGTGTCGAAGAGCTCGCCACTGGCCACCAGGTCCAGCAGCGTCGCCATCTCGTCGCTGAGCTGGTCCAGGTCCACATCCCGCCGCCGGGGCGCAGCCACGCGATCCACCTCGCAGTAGACGCAGTGGAAGTTGCAGATCTTGTCAGGGTTGAGATTGACCCCCAGGCTGACTCCACGGCTCCGCCGGGAGATCACCGGATAACAATAGTCGAAGTCGCACCAGCTTCTCCGATGGTCCAGGTGGGCTTTGATCACATCCGACATGACTGCTCCGGATTCAACAGAATAGCTCAGGTGAGCCGGATCTCCCCCCTCTATCCACACCCATCAGGGAACCCGTCCACCCAGGGCGAACCCGGGCAGGACCGACCGTGGCCCCGTCTTGGAGCCCCTCCCGACCGGTCCCGGCTGCCACACCCGAACGGAGCCTTCAGCCCCCTGGAGACACCACGGGGGGCAGTGCCCCCAGGAGAGGGTATCGGTCCAGTGGCTCGAAGCGCGGCCCGATCCACTCGAAGAGGGTCAGGTTCCGGACCTCGAATTCCAGGGAAAGATCCAACCCGGAGAGGAGTTTGACCGCCTCCAGCTGGAGCTCCGGGGTGAGGTCGAACTGCGCAAGGGTCAGGTGGGGCATCCAGGCTTCGGGGGTGTGGAGCGGCATGACTTCTCCTCCCAGGGACTCCACCACCTTCAAGAGCCCGCGGTGGAACTCCGTCAGCTCCCGGGAGCGCACCACCGGCAGGTAGATCACGGGCTGGGGGCGGAAGAAGAGACCCAGCCCGGAAGTCTTCAGGGAAATGGGGCCAAGGCCTTCTATTTCCGGCAACAGCTCGGCCTGGATCTTCGCCTGGTCCAGCCCATCGTAGCCCATGAGAGTGACATGGGGGAAAGGGACCCGACGCAGCCCCTGAAGGCCCAGCTCCGCTTCCAGCAACTCCCACCAGCCGCGCACGGTGGTGGCGGCGGGTTCATGGAGGAGCATGGCAAGGAGGGGCATATCCCCATGATAGGCAGGCACCCGGGCCCTGACGAGCCCGGGGTCCGGGTCTCAGCCCCCGAAGCAGCCGGCCATGGCCAGACCCATCTCGGCCGGGTTGTCCACCAGGGTCACCCCGGCAGCCCGGAGGGTGGCCACCTTCTCGGCGGCCGTGCCCTTGCCCCCGGAGATGATCGCACCGGCGTGCCCCATCCGGCGCCCGGGAGGGGCGGTCTGGCCTGCAATGAAGGCCACCACGGGCTTGGTCATCTGCTCCCGGATGAACGCGGCGGCGTCCTCCTCGGCGCTGCCCCCGATCTCGCCGATGAGGATGACCCCCTCGGTGGCGGGATCCTCCTGGAAGAGCTTGAGCACATCCACAAAGCTGCTGCCGTTGACCGGGTCTCCTCCGATGCCGATGCAGGTGCTCTGTCCGATGCCCAGGGCCGTGAGCTGCCCCACGGCTTCGTAGGTCAGGGTGCCCGAGCGGCTGACCACGCCGATGGGGCCAGGCTTGTGGATGCGTCCGGGCATGATGCCGATCTTGGCCTGGCCCGGGGTGATGACCCCAGGGCAGTTGGGGCCGATGAGTCGGGAAGCCGGGTAATCCATGAGGACCCGCTTGACCCGGACCATATCCAGGACCGGGATCCCTTCGGTGATGCAGACGATCAGCTCGATGCCTGCCTCCAGCGCCTCCAGGATGGCGTCCGCCGCACCCATGGGGGGCACGAAGATCATGGAGGCGTTGGCTCCGGTCTTCTCCCGGGCCTCATGGACCGTGTCGTATACGGGGAAGCCCTCGATCGCAGACCCCCCGCGATCAGGGGAGACGCCGCCCACCACCTGGGTGCCGTAGTCCCGGCAGCCCTTGGCGTGGAAGAGCCCCTCCTTGCCGGTGATGCCCTGGACGATCAGGCGGGTGTGGTTGCCGACCAGTACGCTCATGTTCGCCTCCTCAGCCGATGGCCGCCACGGCCAGTTTGGCCGCTGATCCCAGGTCCTGCGCCGCACGGAGATCCAGGCCACTCTCCGCCAGAAGGCGACGGCCCTCTTCCACGTTGGTCCCCTCCAGGCGCACCACCACCGGAACTCCGATGGCCATGTCCTGGGCGGCCTTGATGATGCCACGGGCCACCACATCGCAGCGGACGATGCCGCCGAAGATATTGACCAGCACCGCCTTCACCGCCGGATCCCGGAGGATGATGCCGAAGGCATTGCGCACCGTCTCCTCGGAGGCCCCGCCTCCCACATCCAGGAAGTTGGCGGGCTCCCCGCCGCAGTATTTGATGATGTCCATGGTGGCCATGGCGAGACCGGCCCCATTGACCATGCAGCCGATATTGCCGTCCAGCTTCACGAAGTTCAGGCCGTAGCGGCTGGCCTCCACCTCCTCGGGGCTCTCTTCGTGGGGATCGCGGTAGGCCATGAGCTCCGGGTGGCGGGCCAGGGCGTTGTCATCGAAGGTGACCTTGGCATCCAGGGCCAGGAGCTGGCCCTCCCCGGTCACCACCAGGGGGTTGATCTCCACCAGGGAGCAGTCATTCTCGATGAACAAGGTGTAGAGATTCTGGAGAAAGCCCTGAACCTGCTTGAAGAGCTCACCATGGAGCCCAAGGGCGGCCGCCAGATCCCTGGCATGGTGGGGACCCACCCCGGTGGCCGGATCGATGGCCAGCTTGAAGAGCTTCTCAGGTGTCTCGGCGGCGACCTTTTCGATCTCCACTCCCCCTTCAGTGGAAGCCAGGATCGTGACCCGGGAAGCCCCGCGGTCCACCAGAAGGCTCAGGTACAGCTCCCGGGCAATGTCCACGGTCTCGGCGACATAGACTGCACGTACGACCCGCCCCCGGGGTCCGGTCTGATGGGTCACCAGGGTCATGCCCAGCATGGCGTCAAAGAGGGAAGCCGCCTCCTCGGAGGTCTTGGCGAGCTTCACACCGCCCCCCTTTCCGCGCCCCCCCGCATGGATCTGGGCCTTCACCACCGCCCGGCCGCCGAAGCTGCGGGCAAGCTCTGCCGCCTCCCGGGCGTCGCTGGCCACCTGTCCCCTTGGAACCGGGACCCTGAAGGCCTTCATGAGCTCCTTGGCCTGCCATTCGTGGATGTTCATCCGTTCCTCCCGGGTATTGGGATGCTGGTTCGGCCAGTTTAGTGCATCTGCCACGCCCAAAGGTCCGCCATGCTGGCATAGAATCAAGAGCGACCCCGGAGAGGCCATGGCCCAGTTGGATAAGCTGCTCACCTACATCCTTCCCAAGGGAGCCGAGGCCCTGAGGCTGGAGGCCAACAAGCCCCCCATGCTCCATATGCCCTCCGGCGTCCAATCGCCCCTGGTGGCCAATCCCGTCCCCTCCACCATGCTCGATCTTCTGGCCCGGGAATTGGTGCCCGCCGAAGCGAACCACACCTGGCAGGCCACAGGGGAGGTCGAGTTCGATTACTACCTCGGCGAGCAGGTCTTCCACCTGCAACTCGGGCGCACCCCGCTGGGCTCCTTCATCCAGGCCACTCCCATCCTCAAGGCCTCCCCCCAACCTGAACCTCTCCCGGTCATTCCTGAGCCCCAGGCCACCCGGGCCTCGCTCCCCCTCCCGCAGGCCCCGGAAGCCCAGGTGCCCGAAAAGGCGCAGCCCGCGGTGGAGGCCCTCCCCCCCCAGCCGGGGCGGCACCCGCTCGCGGATCGCCTCTTCACCACGCTGCTGGCCTCCCAGGGCTCGGATCTCCATTGCACCTCCTTCGAGATGCCCATCGTCCGGGTCCACGGCGACCTGGAGGAGTTGCTGGATTTCGGCCTTCTCGGTCCCAACCAACTGCTGGAGATGATGGAGGCCCTGGCCCCTCCAGCCGCCTGGGCCCACTTCCAGGAGAAGAGGGATGCCGACTTCGCCTATCCCTTCGAGGCGGGGAACTGCCGATTCCGGGTCAACTACTTCATGGACCGCCTGGGGCCGGGCATGGTGTGCCGCCTGATCCCGAATCAGATCCCGGACCCGGACCAGCTGGGTCTTCCGAATGCCATCAGAGACTTGGCGGATCTCTCCAAGGGTCTGGTGCTTGTCACCGGCCCCACAGGCTCGGGCAAGTCCACCACCCTGGCCGCCATCATCGACCTCATCAACCGGCGCCGCCGCGACCACATCCTCACCATCGAGGATCCCATCGAGTTCGTCCACCCCCGGCGGAACTGCCTGGTGAACCAGCGGGAGGTCGGCACCCACACCGCGAGCTTCAAGTCCGGGTTGCGTGCCGCCCTCAGGGAGGACCCCGATGTGGTCATGGTGGGTGAGATGCGGGATCTGGAGACCATCTCCATCGCCCTGGAGACAGCCATCACTGGCCACCTTGTCTTCGGCACCCTGCACACCAGCAGCGCCATCGGGACCATCGACCGCATCATCGACCAGTTCCCGGCCGACCGTCAGGCCCAGGTGCGGGTCATGCTGGCGGACTCCCTCAAGGCCTGCATCAGCCAATCCCTGCTCAAGCGCCGGAGCGGCGGTCGGGTGGCGGCCATCGAGAGCCTCTTCATCACGCCCGCCATCGCCAGCCTGATCCGGGATGGCAAGGCCTTCCAGATCGTCTCAGCGATGCAGACAGGCCGCGCCTATGGGCAGAAGCTCATGAACGACGCCCTGGTGGAGCTCATCGAGGCCAGACAGATCGATCCCCAGGAGGGCTACATGAAGTGCCCCGACAAGGAGACCTACATGGCCGCCCTCAAGCGGCACGGCATTGACTGGGACCCGAGGGGCGATCAGTAGATCGCTTCAGGCCCGGATGGCCCAGCGGAGCTTGGCGGGAGCCGAGCGGGGGTTGGCCCGCCGCTCCTCAGCCGATGGCCGGATGGGCTCGGAAGCGGCCTCCCGGTAGAGGCCAGTGCGCAACCCGGCCTGGAAGGCCTTCTTCACCCGCCGATCCTCCCCGGAGTGGAAGGTCAAGATGGCCACCCGCCCCCCAGGCGCCAGGCAGCCCGGCAGCAGATCCAGGAACTGCTCCAGAACCCCGAACTCGTCGTTGACGGCGATCCGCAGCGCCTGGAAGGTGCGCTGCAGGGCCCGCCGCAGCTCCCGCTGGCGCTCCTCTGCGGGGAAGTGGCCCCAGAGGGTGTCTTTCACGATCCTGGCCAGCTGGCTGGTGGTGGTGATGGAGGCACCGCTCAGGACCTCCGCCAGCTCCCGGGCGAAGGGCTCATCCGAGTTCTCCGCCATCAGCTCCTCCAGGTCCTCCCGGGAGAGGGCCTTCAGGAGGGCGGAGGCGGGCTGCCCCCGCCTGGGGTTGAGCCGCAGGTCCAGGGGGCCCTCGGCTTTGAAGGTGAACCCCCGGGCGGGATTGTCGATCTGCATGGAGGAAACCCCCAGGTCTGCCAGGATGAAGTCGAAGCCCCGGCCCAGCTCCACCGGAAGGCTCACGATGCCGGCGAAGTTCATGCGGCGCACGGCGAGCAGCTCTTCGCCAAAGCCCAGCTCGCGCAGACGGGCCTCGGTGCGGGGCAACTCAAGGGGGTCCACATCGATGCCCAGCATCCTCAGGCCGGGAACGGCGCGCTCCAGGATGGCACGGGTGTGGCCACCGTAGCCCAGCGTTGCGTCCAGGCCCAGCTCCCCGGGGTGGGGATCCAGCACCTGCAGGATCTCCTGGACGCAGATGGAGCGGTGGG
Source organism: uncultured Holophaga sp. (assembly GCF_963677305.1). Taxonomy (GTDB): domain Bacteria; phylum Acidobacteriota; class Holophagae; order Holophagales; family Holophagaceae; genus Holophaga. The sequence continues at coordinate 2,044,162 of NZ_OY781925.1, read as the reverse complement.
TGCCCGCCGGGGTGTGACCCCGCTCCATGACCTTCTGCAGTTCCCCCTCGTGACGGGTGGGATCCAGCTCCTTGTACTTCTCCTCGAAGCGCCGGGGGTGGGTGCCCTTGTACCGGGGGCGCCGACTGTGGGGGGTCTGTTCGTCTGTCATGGCACTACCGGCTGCGTTCCAGCAACACCTCGGGGATCTCGAGGAGGAGCTTGCGGATGCCCTTGTCCCCCTGCACCCCTTGCAGGGACTCCCGGGCCGCCTGGCTGGCCCTCCGGGCCAGCTCCCGGGTCTCGGCGAGGGCGTCGTGGGCCTCCAGCAGGCTCCGGAGTGTCCCCTCGTCCTCCTGGGAGATGGGCGCAGACTCGCCAGCGGCCCAGATGCGTTCCACCAGGCTACGGGCCTCGGGTGCCCGGTCCAGGAGGGTCAGCATGGGCAGGGTCAGCTTGCCCTCCCGGAGGTCCGAGAAGGCCGGCTTGCCCAGTTGCTCGCTGGTGGCGGTGTAATCCAGGAGATCGTCCACCAGTTGGAAGGCCCGCCCGATCTCCAGCCCATAGCGCCGCATGGCCAGAGCATCCGCCTCGGGACGCCCGGCGAGCACCGCTCCGCTCTCCGTGCAGCCCGAGAAGAGAAGAGCCGTCTTGCGTTCCTGGATGTCGAAGTAGTCCTGGCGGGTAGTCGCCAGCTTGAACAGAACATGATTCTGGAGCAGCTCCCCCTCGATCATGCGAGTCGTGACCTCGGCGAAGATCTCCATCATCCGCCAGGAGCGTCCCTGGATGGCGCTGGACATGGCATTGAGGTACAGGAGGTCCCCGAAGAGCACCGTGAGGGTGTTCCCCCAGAGGGCATTCACTGTGGGCTCGGCCCGGCGGACCAGGGCATGGTCGATGACATCGTCATGCACCAGGGTGGCGGTGTGGACCAGTTCGAAGATGGCTCCGAACTTCACATCAAGGCCCACGGGGTCTCCGCAGAAGCGGCTGGAGAGCAGCACCAGGGCCGGCCTCAGGCGCTTGCCCTGTCCCCGCTGCACATGGTCCGCCAGCTTCTGCACCAGGGGGATGTCACTGCTGAGGATATGCTGCAGTTCCTCCTCGACCGCCGAGAGCCTCGGCTGGATGGGGGCGAAATAGCGGAGGAGGCTGAGACGCTTCATGGGCACCTAGCTGCGGAAGTTGGTGAACTGGAGCTCCAGCCCCTGGTCGTTCTTCTTCAGCAGGGCGATGCAATCCTGCAGGTCATCCTTGCTCTTGCCGGTCACCCGCAGCTGGTCGCCCTGGATGGCGGCCTGGACCTTGAGCTTAGCGTCCTTGATGACCTTGACGATGGCCTTGGCCTTGTCGCCGGGCACGCCCTGGAGAATCTTGATCTCCTGACGCACCGTGCCCTTGGTGGCGGCCTCCACCTTTCCGTATTCCAGGTTCTTGATGCTGACCCCACGCTTGAAGAGCTTGGACTGGAGCACATCGATGACGGCCTTGAGCCGGACCTCGTCATCGCTCTTGAGGTGCAGGACCTCGTTGTCCTTGAACTCAATCTCGGAGATGGAGCCTTTGAAGTCATAGCGCTGGGCGATCTCCTTCATGGCCTGGGTCACCGCGTTCTTCACCTCATCCAGGTTGACCTTGGACACGACATCGAACGAGCACTCACTGGCCATGGGGAAACCTCCTGAAGACGATCCCCCAATCTACCAGTAGCGGGGCTCCGTCCGAAGGGGTCCGTGCCCCCGATCCGGATTCCCTCAGGCTCCGGCCAGCTGCTGACGCAGACCGGACCAGCCCTCCCATAGGCTGAGCCGTAGGAAGGCGGCCAGGACGAGGGCATGGGTGATCTGCCCCTCGCGCATGCGCTGCTCCCACTCCGCCCAGCCAAAGGCCCAGACCCTCAGCTCCTCGGAGGGATCCAGGTCGAGATCCGCCACAGAGCGGCAGCCCAGGGCCAGGAAGAAGTGACAGCGGTTGTTCTGCACAGCCGGATTGGGCTCGCAGAAGCCCAGGGAGATCCACTGATCCGTGGCGTGACCGGTCTCCTCCAGCAGCTCCCGCTGGGCCGAGAGGAGGGGCTCTTCGCCAGGCTCGGACACCCCTCCCACGATCTCCAGGGTGGAGGCATCGATGCCATGGCGGTACTGCTCCACCACCAGCAGTTCCCCAGCCTCGGTGAAGGCGATGACATTCACCCAGGAGGGGCAGATGAGGCGGGTGAAGACCGCCTCCCGGGCCGTGTGGGGGGAACGCCGGGTCGCCGCCAGCTGGCTGAAGAGCCGGCTGTCCGAGGACACGGTGCTTCCGTGCTCCACCCAGGGGGTCTGGGGATCGAAGCCTGGGGAGTGGGTGGCAAGGAGGCGCATTCCTTCATCCTAGCGGCTGTCCGAGGAGGCTGTCCCGAAACAGAGCCAGTCCCATGGCATCTCAAAGGAAGATGAGCTGGAGACCCCTTTGAAGATCACCCTTCGCATGCATCGACTCGAGGACGGCAGGGAGGTGCTCCGCTGCAAGGAGGCCATCTGCAGCCGCTGTCCCGACCGCCGGGAGGCTCTCAAGTGCAGGTTGCGCCATGATGTGGCACTGGTCTTCGATCGGGATGTGGTGGTCCCCGACCCGGACCGGGACGAAAAGCCCTGAGCGGGGCCGACCCCGCCTCAGCTCCTTCCGCCGGAGCGGGGATGCTGCTATGGTTCGGCCATGCGAATCTCATTGACAGCCCTCCTGCTGGTGCTGCTCACCGCCTGCAGCTCGGAGGACCCCCGACTCCCCCAGAAGCTCTATGAGCAGGCCGTCAGCATGAGCCAGCAGGGACGGCTGCTGGAAGCCAAGACCCTCATGGACGAGCTGGCGAATCGCTACCCGGAGACCCCGGCGGGCAAGCAGGCCCGGCAGGATCTCTTCCTCATCGAGCTCCAGCTCAGACGCGAGCTGGAGGAGAAGCAGCGGCAGGTCCGGGCCATCCTCCAGCGCACCGTCAACGCCCTGACCCGCTACAAGGGCCAGCATGGCGAGTACCCCACTGAACTCAAGGCCCTGGCCCCGGAATACCTGGAGCAGGTGCCCGAGGCCCCCTGGGGGCATCCCTTCTTCTACCGGCCCTTCGTTTCCCGTCCCACGGAGGAGGTCCGGCGTGGCCGCAGTGTGACCATGCGCTTCAACACCAAGCTGGACTCCTACTACCTGGTCTGCCTGGGCACCGATCTCCAGCCCGGGGGCGAGGATCTGGCCGCCGACACCCTGATCATGAACGGCGAGCCCCTGCAGCAGAAGTCGCTCCCCCCCATCCCCCTGCCCCAGCCCGTGAGGTGAGCCCTTGGCCGAGACTGCCATCACCTTTGACGATGTCCTCCTGATCCCCGCCTACAACCACCATGAGTCCAGGCGCCTGGTGGACACGGGGATGACGGACAAGAGCGGCAAGCTGAAACTGGAACTCCCGGTCATGACCGCCAACATGGATACGGTCACCGAGGACGCCATGGCCAACTTCATCGGCGGCAGGGGCGGTATCGGGGTCCTCCACCGCTTCTGCTCCATCGAGGACAACGTGGCCATGTTCCGGCGCTGCCAGCACCCAGTCTTCATCTCGGTCGGGACCTCCGACAGCGAGCTGGAGCGGGTGGAGGCCCTCCGGGACGCTGGCGCCGTGCACTTCTGTGTCGATGTGGCCCACGGCCACGCCCGCTACGTCGGCAAGATGGTGAAGCGCATCCGCCAGATGCTCCCCGATGCCTGCATCATGGCGGGCAACGTCGCCACCTATGCCGGGGCGGACTACCTGGCCTCGGTGAAGGCCGACATCATCAAGGTGGGTATCGGCCCCGGCAGCGTCTGCACCACCCGCATCAAGACCGGCTTCGGGGTGCCCCAGCTCACCGCCATCCAGGAGTGCGCCCGGGCCGACCGCTCCATCGTGGCCGATGGCGGCATCCGCACTCCCGGCGACATCGTGAAGGCCCTGGCCTTCGGCGCCGACTTCGTCATGATCGGCGGCATGCTGGCGGGCACCACCCCGACCCCCGGAGAAGTCATCCAGGGATCCGAGGGGCATCCCTGCAAGGTCTATCGCGGCATGGCCAGCAAGGAGGTGGCGGACGACCACCTGGGGGGCCTCACGGGCTGGAAGACGGCAGAGGGCGTGGCCACCACGGTCCCCTGCCGGGACGACCAGGACGAGATCATCGCCGATATCATCGGGGGCCTGCGCTCCGGACTCACCTACGCCGGCGCCAACACCATCCGCGAGCTGCAGCGCAAGCTGAACTACATGCTGGTCTCACCCGCCGGTCGGCTGGAGAGCCTCCCCCACAAGACCCTCTGATGCCGGCCCCGGTCTTCGCCTACCTGCTGGATGGCCGCGGCGGGGTCCGCCACCTCAGTGATGAGGAGGCCAAGGCCTGGGATCCCGAGGACGGGGTACTCTGGATGCACCTGGACTACACCCGGCCCCGGACCCGGGACTGGCTGCAGTCCGGCAGCGGCCTGGACCCCATCGCCGTCGAGGCCCTCCTGGCTGACGAGACCCGTCCCCGCGCACACTTCCTGGGGGAGATGCTCCTGCTCGCCCTCCGCGGCGTGAACCTCAATCCCGGCTCCGAGCCCGAGGACATGGTCTCCATCCGGGTCTGCGTCGAGGAGTCCCGCATCATCAGCACCCAGCGCCGCCGGCTCCAGTCGGTGGACGAACTGGCGGACAGCTTCCGTCTCGGTAAGGGCCCCCGGACCCCTGGCGACTTCCTGGCAGAACTGGTGGACCGCCTCACCGAGCGCACCGAGGACACCATCGACGAGCTCGAGGAGGTCACCGAGCGATTGGAGGACGAGGTGGACACCGCCGAGGTCCCCGCCCTGCGGAGCCGGATCGGCGACCTGCGGCGCCAGATCCTCATGCTCCGCCGCTACCTTGCCCCCCAACGTGATGCCCTGGGCAAGCTCTGCACCGGGGACATCGCCCTCCTCACCAACCGCAACCGGGCCGACCTCCACGAGACCCTGGACCGCCTCATCCGGCACCTGGAGGACATGGACAGCCTCAAGGACCGGGCCATGGTCATCCAGGAGCAACTGAGCCAGCGCTCAGCGGAGATGCTCAACCGCAGGATGTATGTCCTCTCCCTGCTCACGGCCTTCTTCCTGCCCCTGGGCTTCCTCACCGGGCTCATGGGCATCAATGTGGGCGGCATCCCCGGAGCCCACAGCGAGGGTGCCTTCCTGGAGTTCCTGGCCATCCTGATCCTCATCATCGTGCTCCAGATCCTCTTCTTCCGGCGGAAGGGCTGGCTCTGATCCGGGCATTGTGGCGTCGGGCCTCCCACAGGAAGCAAAAGCGTACTTGGTTATCGACAAATCTCAGCTGCGGTGGAACGGGTCTGGTGTCAGGAAAGCATTTCGGGCCACGGATAATTCAGATGAACACGGATAGTCAGCGACCCACCAGGGTTGCCTGGGGCTGGTTCAGAGGGGAGGGGGCAGACCAGGGCACGCCAGCGTGCCCCTGGCTGCCCCTTCCCTTCTGAACGCGGTCGGCTTGCCGACCGCCCCCGCTGCGCGGGGCGGCCCCAGACACCCTACACCGGGCGAATCCAGGGCTTTCATCCGTGGGAATCTGTGTACATCCGTGGCCCCAGCTCTCTTCCCCAGGCCACTCTGCCGAAGCGGAGTCAGGCCGATAACCAGAAAAGCGTATGGTCCCCACATGGAAGAAATGAACGCCGATGACGCGACGCACCCTGGGAGGAGGCACTCGGAGTGCTTCCCTTGCTTCCTTACCCTGATCAAGGACAGGATCTCTTTCCCAGACGCCCCTTAGGCGAGGAGGGGTGGAACAGCTACAGTGGAGCCATGCTCCAGCCTTTTCCCATTCTCGGACTCACCGGCGGCATCGCCTCGGGCAAGAGCCATGTCTCCAGCCTCCTCGCCCGACGCGGGTGGGTCATCCTGGATGCCGACCAGGCCGCCAGGAGCATCGTGGAGCCAGGGAGTCCGGGACTGGAAGCCGTCGTGGCGACCTTCGGCCCGGAGGTCCTGGACCAGCGGGGGGGCCTGGACCGGGCTGCCCTGGGCGACAGGGTCTTCGCGGACCCAGAGGGTCGGAGACGGCTGGAGGCCATCCTCCACCCCCGGATCCTGGAGCACCTCGAGCAGGAGGCCTCTGCCCTGCCACCGGAGACCCTCGGGGTGGTCATGGACGCGGCCCTCTGGGTCGACATCGGGCAGGGCCACCGCTTCGACGCCCTTTGGGTGGTGGATGCCCCCGAATCGCTCCGCCTCAGTCGGATCGGGATGCGGGACGGCCTCCCAGAGGAGGAAGCCCGCCGACGCCTGAGGGCCCAGATCAGCCCAGCGGAGCGGATTCTCCATGCCGACGCACGGATCCTCAACGATGGCCGTGATCTGGAGCCCCAGCTGGCCCGAGCGGAGGCAGAGCTTCTGGCAAGATGGAGGCATCTCAGAGATGAACGCTGGAGAAGCCGCATGAACGCACCCTTCACCCCGGAACAGATGCATCAGGTCCTGGAGGTCCTGCTCTCCAGGGGCGGGGACTACGCTGAGCTCTACCTCGAACACCGCCGGGTCTGCGCCCTGGGCATGGACGACGGGCGCATGGAGGATGTGCTGGCCAGTGAGACCTCCGGGGGCAGTCTCCGCCTGGTGGAGGGCGAAGCCACCCGCTTCGCCGACCTCATCTCCCCGGCTTTCGAGGAGCTCCTTCAGGCCGCCCGGGACCTGGCCGCCTCCGGTAAGGGCGATGCCACCCCTCTCCCCACCCTCCAACTGAAGTCCTGCCCCTCCCCCTGCCCGGTGGAGACCGATCCTTCCACCGTGCCCCTGCCCGACAAGGTCGCTCTCGTGAGGCGTGCCGAGGCCTTGGCCCGGGAACAGGGTGAGAGCCTCCGCCCCGGCGCAGTGCGGCAAGTGGCGGTGGGCTACGGCGACTCCACCCAGAGTGTCTGGATTGCTTCCGCCGACCGCAGCGGCGAGGCCTGGATCTGCGAACTCAGCACCGACAAGCGCACCCAGGGAGTGCTGCGCCTCAACGTGACCGCGGGCGAAGGGGACAACCTGCAGATGGGCTACCAGCCCCTGGGGGAATCCCGGGGCTTCGAGCTCTTCACGGAGGAAGCCGTAGCCCGCACGGCGAAGGAGGCTGTGCGTCTGGCGCTCCAGGCCCTGGAGGCCCAGCCCGCCCCTGCCGGCACCTTCCCGGTGATCCTCAGCTCCAGCGCCGGGGGCACCATGATCCACGAGGCCTGCGGCCATGGCCTGGAGGCCGACCTCGCCCTGGCAGGCATGAGCGCCTTCGCGGGAAAGCTGGGGCAGCGGGTGGCCGCCGAGGGCGTCACCATCGTGGACGACGGCACCCTGCCCCACAAGCGCGGCAGCGCCGCCATCGATGACGAAGGCCAAGCCGCCCAGCGGGTGGTCCTCATCGAGAACGGCATCCTGAAGGCCTACCTCCAGTCACGGAAGACCGCCCGCAGGATGGATACCCGCCCCACGGGTAATGGCCGTCGGGAGAGCTACCGCCACCTGCCCATCCCTCGCATGCGGAACACCTTCCTGGCACCTGGCCCCGAGGATCCCACCACGCTGCTCAAAGAGCTGGACCGGGGGCTGCTGGTGAAGCGCATGGGCGGCGGCCAGGTGGACACAGTCACCGGCAATTTCGTCTTCCAGGTCACGGAGGGCTACTGGGTGGAGAAGGGGGAGATCCGCCACCCGGTGAAGAACGCCACCCTCAGCGGCTGCGGCCCCACGGTCCTGCAGGAGCTCACCCGCATCGCCTCTGACCTGGAGCACTTTGACATCGGCACCTGCGGCAAGGACGGCCAGGGGGTGCCCGTCAGCGATGCCCTTCCCACCATCCTGTGCCCGGCCCTGGTGGTGGGCGGCACCGCCGAGGCTCCGGAGGCCTGATGACCCCGGAGCTCGTCGCCGTCCAGGGCGACATTACGGTCCTGCCTGTCGAGGCAATCGTGAACGCCGCCAATGAGAGCCTGCTCGGGGGGGGAGGCGTGGATGGCGCCATCCACCGGGCGGCCGGCCCCGAGCTGCTCGCCCACTGTCGGGAGCTGGGGGGGTGCCTCACGGGTGAGGCCCGCCTGACTCCGGGTTTCCGCCTGCTGGCCCTCCATATCATCCACACCGTCGGCCCGGTCTGGCAGGGCGGCCACGCCGGAGAGGACGAACTCCTGGCTGCCTGCTACCGGAACACCATGAAGCTGGCATGCGCCAGGGGTGTCCACAGCATCGCCTTTCCGGCCATCAGCACGGGTGCCTTCGGCTTTCCCCTCCGCCGGGCCTCCCGGATCGCCATCGCCACCATCCGGGAATTCATGAGCCGTCCAGACTGTCCCGAACGTATACTGCTGGTGGCCTTTGACGGGGACACCCTCCAGGTCCTCCGCGGCCTCCTCCAGGAGCCGTCATGATCCGCTTCAGACTCCAGCTGGGTGACATCACCGCCATGGAGGCGGACGCCATCGTCAACTCCACGGATGGAACCCTCCTGGACGGCGGCCCCGTCCATCAGGCTGTCCACCGCGCCGGAGGGCCTGAGCTGAAGGAGGAATGCCTGGCCCTGGGCGGATGCCCGGTGGGTGAGGCCAGGCTCACCTCGGCCCACGGCCTCCCTGCCCGTTTGCTGATCCATACCGTTCCCCCCACCTGGCTCGACGGAGAGCAGGGCGAGCGGGAAGCCCTGGCCTTGTGCTACCTGAACAGCCTCCGCCTGGCGGAGACCCACCAGGTCGGCACTCTGGCCTTCCCCAGCCTGGGCTCCGGGCGCCAGCCCCAGATCCCCCTGGCGGAGGCCGCCCCCATTGCCGTCGGAACCATCCTGGACTTCCTTGAGCGCCATGATCATCCCAGCCAGGTCCTCCTGGTCTGCTATGACCGCGACACCTTCCTGGCCTATCAGGGAGCCCTCAAGGCAGCCCTGCCCTGAATCAAAACAAACCATAATTTTCGGACTTTTCATGCACCCTGTCTTCTCCCAGTTCATCCCCCCCGACCTCGAAGCCCGGCTCCAGGAGGGCATCCATCACGCCATGGGCCTGGGAGCGGAGGGAGCCGAGGCCTTCCTCTCCGTCTCCCGCAGCCGGAAGGCCAAGGTCCGCAACGGGATTCTGGAAGACCTGAGCACCAGCAAGCGGGGCGGCCTCGGCATCAGGGTCCTGCGGGATGGCCGGGCCGGACTGGCCACCAGCACCGATCTCCAGCGCGCAGACTTCCGGGAGCTCTTCCAGCAGGCCTTCGACCTGGCTGCCCTGGGGGACCGGGACCCCTGGCAGCGCCAGGCCGACCCTTCGGGCGCCGATGACCTGCCAGAGCGCTATGACCCCAGGGCCGAGAGTCTGAGCCCCGAGGACCGCATCCAGCGGGCACTGGACCTGGAGGCCGAGGCCCACAGGGCCTCCCCCAAGGTCTGCGCCGTGCGGGAGTCCTCCTGGAGCGACGGAGCCGGCGCCTCCCTTCTGCTCACCCAGAGAGGGGTCAGGGCCTACGACCTGGGCTCCTCCTGCAGCGCGGCCATCGAACTGGCGGTGGAGCAGGATGGGGACCGGCAGGCGGCCTGGCACTATGATGTCGGCCGCCATCCCGAAGCCTTCAGCCTGGCCGTCATCGGGCGGGAGGCCGCCCTTAAGGGGGAGCGCAAGCTCAAACCCTCCACCCTGCCTTCCGGACGCTACCCCGTGATCCTGCACCCTGAAGTCTCGGTGGACCTCCTGGGCATCGTCGCGGGCATGCTCTCCGCCGAGTCAGTCCTCAAGCAGCGGAGCCTCTTCACGGGCAGGCTGGGCCAGGCCATCGCGTCGCCCCTCCTCACCCTGGTGGATGACGGACGCCTTGCGGAGGGCCTGGGCAGTGAACCCTGGGACGGCGAGGGCCTGCCCACGAGGCGCAATGTCCTGATCCAGGACGGCGTGCTCCAGACCTACCTCCACACCCTGCGCACCTCCGCCGAGATGGGGACTGCACCCACGGGATCGGCAGGCCGTGGCCTGGGCAGCAACCCCTCGGTCAGCACCTTCAACCTCTTCCCCAAGGCAGGGGACCGCACCCCTGAGCAGCTCTATGCCCAGGCCCGCCACGGTGTCCTCATCACCGAGCTCATGGGCCTGCACACCGTGGACCCCGTCTCGGGTGACCTCAGCGTCGGTGCCAGCGGCATCTGCATCCGCGAGGGCCAGCTGGCGGAGAGCCTGGACCGCCTCACCATCGCCGGCAACCTGCGGGACTTCCTCACCCGAATCGTGGCTGTGGGCAGTGACCTTCACTGGTATGGCTCCCAGGCAGGCCTCTCCCTCCTCATCGAGGACATGGCCATCGGCGGGGCCTAGATGGGGGCCCCGGACGACTGGTTCACCCACTGGTTCGACGCCGACTACGCCGCCCTCTACGCCCACCGGAACGAGGATGAGGCCAGGCTGGCCGTCCATACGGCCCTGCGGCTGGCACCCGAGCTGGCCGCAGGTCCTGTCCTGGACCTGGGCTGCGGCTCGGGCAGGCATCTCGCCCACCTTCGGAAGCGCAACCCCGTGGCCTTCGGTCTGGACCTTTCGGAGACCCTCCTGGGCCTGGCTCCGCCCGAGCTGCGGGACTGGCTCCTCCGCGGGGACATGCGGTCCATCCCGGTCCGCCCAGGGGTCCTGGCGGGGATCACGATGTGGTTCACCCCCTTCGGCTACTTCGATGAGGCCCAGAACCGGGCCCTGCTGGACAGCCTCAGTCGGTTGCTCAAGCCCGGGGGGGTCCTCCTCCTCGATTTCATGAACGCTCACCTCGTCCGCCGGGATCTGGTGACCGAGGAGGTCCAGGAGAAGGCTGGCTACCGGGTCCACATCACCCGCTCCCTGGAGGCCGATCGGGTCATCAAGCAGATGCGCATCCACCACCTGGGGACGGGCTCAAGCCGGGAGGCCGTGGAGTCGGTCCGGGTCTACGAACCCGCGGAGCTGCTTGCCATGACAGGGGCCTCCGGACTTTCCCTCCAGGGCGAAGTGGGTGATTATCAAGGGTTGCCCTTCCGTCCCTCCTCGTCGCCACGCTGGATCGGTATTTTCCGCAAGCCACGAGTCTGATACGGTTTCAGGGCCCCACCAGAGGAGGAATCCATGGCTTTCAGGACACTGCCGGAACTCGATGTGAAGGGACACCGCGTCTTTCTCAGGGCCGACCTCAACGTGCCCATCAAGGAAGGCAGCATCAAAGACGCCACCCGCATCACTGAAACCTTGGCGACCCTGAAGCACCTCCTGGATGGCGGCGCCTCGGTGGTGCTCGCCTCCCACTTGGGTCGCCCCGAGGGGACCGGGTACGAAGAGGCCTTCAGCATGGCGCCCGTGGCTGAGTATCTGAAGACCCAGGCCGGCCTGGATGTGAAGCTGGCCAGCGGGGTCACCGGCGAGGCCGTGGAGCAGGAGGCCGCCGCCCTGCAGCCCGGCCAGGTCCTGCTGCTGGAGAACCTGCGCTTCGACAAGGGCGAGACCAAGAACAAGCCCGAGTTCGCCCAGGCCCTCGCCCGTCTGGCCGACACCTATGTGGATGACGCCTTCGGATGCTCCCACCGGGCCCATGCCTCGGTGGCCGGCATGGTGGCCGACTTCCCGAAGGACCGCACCGCCGCCGGTTTCCTCCTGGCGAGGGAACTGAAGGCCCTGGGCCGCATCCTGCACAACCCCGAAAAGCCCCTGGTGGCCGTCATGGGCGGCGCCAAGGTGAGCGACAAGATCGACCTCATCAAGGGCTTCATCGGCAAGGCCGACGCCATCATCATCGGCGGCGCCATGAGCTACACCCTCCTCAAGGCCCAGGGAGTCGAGATCGGCAGAAGTCTCTGCGAACACGACAAGCTGGACCTGGCCAAGGAGCTGCTGGCGGAGGCGGAGGGCAAGGGCACCCGGATCCTCCTGCCCCTGGACCATGTGGTGGCCGCCGAGCTGAAGCCCGACGCCACCTGCACCATCACCCAGGGGGTTGAGATCCCCGAGGGCCAGATGGGTCTTGATATCGGCCCCGAGAGCGTAGCCCTCTTCTCCGAGACCCTCTCCCAGGCCAGAACCATTCTCTGGAATGGTCCCATGGGGGTCTTCGAGATGGACTGCTTCGCCTCCGGCACCCTGGCCCTGGCCGAGTGCATGGCCACCTGCGCCGACAAGGGTGCCTTCGTTGTGGTGGGCGGCGGTGACAGCGTCAGCGCCGCCAACAAGGCCGGGGTCAGCCCCCGCATGGGCCATGTCTCCACCGGGGGCGGTGCCAGCCTGGAATACCTCTCCGGTCTCGAGCTCCCCGGCGTCGCCGCCCTGGGCTGAGACGATGGGCTTCCACCCCCAAGGCACCCCAGGCCGCGGCTGCGCGCAAGTTGCGGCAAGACAGTCCTTCAGGGTGGTCAAATCCCATTGCACGCTGACCCCTCCCAGACAACCCATCAGGAGACTCCCATGAAGATCGTCGTCGCCAACTGGAAGATGAACCTGCTCCGCCAGGAGGCCGCCGCCTTCTGCGAGGGCTTTCTGGCCGCCTACAAGCCCAGGAAGGGCGTTGAGGTGGGCATCGCCCCCTCCTTCCCCCTTATCCGGGCGGTCAAGAACCGCGTCGCCCCTGCCAAGATGAAGGTCTTCGCCCAGAACGGACATGCCGAGGCCAAGGGGGCCTACACCGGTGAGGTCTCCATGCCCCAGATACAGGACTCAGGCTGTGACGGCGTGATCCTGGGCCACAGCGAGCGCCGCCTCTACAACGGCGAGACGGAGGCCACCCTGGTCCCCAAGATCCGGGCGGCCCGGGCCAATGGCCTCCTGCCCCTTCTCTGCGCGGGTGAAAGCCTGGCGGAGCGGGAGGCCGGCCAGACCCTTGAGGTCCTCCGCCGCCAGCTGGCCATCCTCGCGGAAGTGGGCCCCGGCCCCCTCTGGCTGGCCTACGAGCCTGTCTGGGCCATCGGCACCGGTCGCGTGGCCACTCCCGATCAGGTGCGAGAAGTCCACGCCTTCATCCGGCAGGAGCTGGGCACCCTCCTGGGGGAGGCCGGCCAGGCAGTGCCCATCCTCTATGGCGGCAGTGTGAGCCCCGACAACTTCGAGGAGCTGCTGGCCATCCCCGAGGTGGCCGGGGGTCTGGTGGGCGGCGCCAGCCTGGTGCCCGAGAAGTTCGCCAAGCTCGTCCACCAGGCCCAGGCCGCAAACTAGACAAAGACATGGGACAGGAAAGGCGGAGCACGGGGCTCCGCCTTTCCTCCTTACGGGCTGGTGCCTTGATCTCAGGGCATCCGGTAGACGATGGAGTTGATGTTCATCCCTGCACCCACCGAAGCCAGGACAGCCAGGTCGCCGCTCTCCAGGGCATGGCCCTCCATCTGCCCTCTGCGGATCAGATCCAGCAGGGTCGGGACGGTGGCCACGGAGCTGTTGCCCAGCCAGGAGACGGTCATGGGCATGATGCCCGCGGGGGGCTCGCTGACGCCGTAGAGGCGGCAGGTGCGCTTCAGGATGGCCTCGTCCATTTTGCCGTTGGCCTGGTGGATGAGCACCTTGGTCACATCGGAGAGGCTGAGCCCCGCCTTGTCCAGGCTCTTCTTCACCACCTGGGGCACATGACTGACGGCATATTCGTAGAGCTTGCGGCCCTTCATCTTGGTATAGAGCTGGCGATCCCCGTTCCCGGTGTTGAAGCTGGTCCCCAGCCAGAGGAGCTGGGAATACTCCAGGGCATCGGTGTGGGTGACATGGGAGAGGATGCCCACCTCGGCCTCATGCTCCTGGGCCTCCAGGATCACAGCCCCGGCGCCATCTGCGTAGATCATGCTGTCGCGGTCGAAGGGATCGGAGACCCGGCTGAGGGTCTCGGCCCCGATCACCAGGGCCCGTTTGGCGTCCCCGGACTGCAGGTAGTAGTGGGCCTGGATGACCGCCTGGACCCAGCCGGGGCAGCCAAAGGGAAGATCGTAGGCCACACACTCGGGATTGGCGATGCCCAGCTTGGCCTTGACCCTGGCCGCCAGGGCGGGCACCTGATCGGTCTGCAGGGTGTCCGGGTGCACGTCGCCGAAGTTGTGGGCCACGATCACGTAGTCCAGGGTCTCCGGGTCGATTCCGGCATTCTCGATGGCCGCCCTGCCCGCCTCGAATCCGAGATCGGAGGCCAGGGTGCCCTCGCCCACATAGCGACGTTCGGCGATCTCAGTGATCTCCTGGAACTTGGCGACGATATCGGCGGTCTTGCCCTCGGGGAAGGGCTGGTCGTAGTCCTGGTAGAAGGTGTGCTCTGCGAATGCACTGTTCGGAATGCGCCGCTCGGGCAGGCAGCTTCCGGTTCCCCTGATGATTGTCCTTCTGCGGAGCATCCGCCCTCCTCGGTCATGAGCCAGACTCAATCCTCCAGTCTACTCAAAAGGGGAGCCCAGGTCCCAGGGAGACCACAGGGCCATGCCCCCCGGGACGCTATGATAGGGCCATCCACCCATGGGAAAGGCCATGACCTCCACCTTCTACTGGCACGACTATGAAACCTTCGGAGTGGACCCCAGGGTTGACCGCCCGGCCCAGTTCGCCGGACTCCGCACAGACCTGGACCTGAATCCCGTAGGGGAGCCCCTGGAGCTCTTCTGCCGGCTGGCCCCTGACTATCTGCCCAACCCGGAGGCCTGCCTGCTCACAGGCATCTGGCCCGCCCAGGTCCAGGCCGAGGGCGTCTGCGAAGCGGACTTCATCGGGCAGGTCCACGCGGAGCTCAGCCGGCCCGGGACCTGCACCGTTGGCTACAACAGCCTGCGCTTCGATGACGAGCTGACCCGGGCCACCCTCTTCCGCAATCTGCTCGATCCCTATGCCCGGGAATACGCCCACGGGAACAGCCGCTGGGACCTCATCGATGTGCTGCGGACCGCCCGGGCCCTGAGGCCCGATGGCCTGGAGTGGCCGGTAGACGCCGAGGGGCAGCCCAGCTTCCGTCTGGAGCGCCTGACCGAAGCCAATGACATCCCCCATGCCGGGGCCCACACGGCCTTGGCGGATGTGCGGGCTACAGTGGCCCTGGCCCGTAAGCTCAAGAGCGCCCAGCCCCGCCTCTGGGACTACGCTCTCCACTGCCGCAGCAAGCAGTGGGTAATCCAGCAGCTCGACCCCGGGCACCCCCAGGCCATCCTGCATGTCTCCAGCCAGTTCAAGGCAACCCTCGGCTGCCTGTCCCTGGTCTGGCCCCTGGGCACCCACCCCACCCGCGCCAATGAGGTCCTGGCCTGGGACCTGCGTCAGAGCCCAGAGCCCTTCCTGGAGCTTCACCAGGACCAGCTCCGGGAGCGCCTCTTCACCTCCGGTCCGGAGCTGGCGGCCCGGGGCTGGGAACGCCTGCCTGTGAAGGCCATCCACGCGAACCGATGCCCCATGGTCATGCGGGACCTGCGCCTGCTGACACCGGCCCTCGCCGAGCGCTATGAGCTGAGGATCGATGAGGCCCTCAAGCGGGGGGAGAACCTGCAGCAGCAGCCGGCATTCCTGGAGCGGGTCCGCGCCGCCTACTTCTCCGGGGGCCCCGGCACCTGCGGCGATCCCGACTTCTCCCTGTATGGCGGCCCCTTCCTCTCCGACCAGGACCGGCGCCTCCTTGGCCGGATGCACCGGACGGCCCCCGGGGAGCTCGGCGCCCTGCAGCTCCCCTTCCAGGACCCGCGCCTTCCGGAGCTCTTCTTCCGCTACCGGGCCCGCAACTGGCCCCAGAGCCTCTGCCCGGCGGAACGGGAGCGCTGGGAGGCCCACTGCCGGAGCCGCCGGGAGTGTCCGCCCCACCCCAAGCTTCTGTCCAGGCAACAGTTCCAGATCCTGCTGGAGGAGTTGAAAGCCGCCCACCCGGAGGCCGGGGAGAAGCTGCAGGCCCTGGAAGTCTGGGTGGACTCGGCTTCGCATGCCCAACCTCTCCGCTCCTGAGGCACACTGTTCCCTCGAGAGCACACTCATGCGCCACCCCAGCCGACGCCTCCCCGAGTCCTTCAGCCCCAATGCCCTCACCCGGCTCCTGGCCGAGTTCAAGGAGGCCCACCATCCAATTTTGGATCTCACCGTCTCAAATCCGACGAATATCGGCCTGAGCTATCCCACCGAGGCCCTGGCAGAGATCCTGGCCGCTTCGGTGCAGCAGGGCTACCGGCCGGACAGCCAGGGCTCCCTCATGACCCGGGAGGCCGTGGCCGCCTGGCATGGTCGGGGTGTGGAGCCCTCAGAGGTCCTCCTCACAGCCTCCACATCGGAGGGCTATACTTGGCTCTTCAAGCTGCTCTGCGACTCGGGTGACGAGGTCCTGGTCCCCTCCCCCAGCTACCCCCTCTTCGAGTGGCTGGCCCGCCTGGAGGGCATCACCGCCACGGCCGTCCCCTCCTACTGGCACGAGCGGTGGAATCTGGACCTGGAGGCCCTTGAGGAGGCCTGCAGCCCCCGTACCCGGGCCCTGATCCTGGTCAACCCCAACAACCCCACCGGGCACTTCCTCTCCCGGGAGGAGTGGGACCGGGTCCTGGCCTTCTGCACCCAGTGGCACCTGGCCCTCATCGTGGATGAGGTCTTCGCGGACTATGCCCTGGAAGCCCCGGAAGAGCACCTGTCCACCGCCCTGGAGGCCCAGGCCCCACCCTGTCCCGTCTTCGTACTCTCGGGACTCAGCAAGGTGGCCGCCCTCCCCCAGGTGAAGCTGGGCTGGATCATCGCCCGGGGGGAGGCCGCGCGGGCCCTCCTGGAGCCCCTCAGCTTCATTGCCGACCAGTTCCTCTCGGTGTCGGCCGCCGCCCAGGCCCTGGCCCCCGTGGCCCTGGCCGGGGCCCGGGACATCCAGGCGCAGCTCATCGCACGCCTGAGGACGAACCTGGGAGAGCTGGATGGGATCCTCAGATCCGCCCCCGCCCTCTCCAGGCTGCCCGTGGAGGGCGGCTGGTCCGTGATCCTCCGGCGTCCGGCGCTGGACAGTGCAGAGTCCTTCGTCCTGGAGCTCCTCAGGGATCGGGGCGTGCTGATCCACCCGGGGCACTTCTTCGATCTCCCCGGGGAGGGATTCCTGGTGGCCAGTCTCCTGCCGGAGCCGGAACGCTTCCGGCAAGGGATGAGCCGGCTCGCTGAACCCTTCCGGGGAGCCTGAGTCCCTTCAGCTCACCAGATACTGACGGAGCATCCCCCGGATCTCCTCGCTGGGCTCCAGCTCCAGGACCGTGGCCACGGCCTCCCTCGCCTCCCGGAAACGGAGGGAGACCAGCACCCGGGCCGCGCAGAGTCTCAGGGACTCGGGCTCCCGACCCCCCAGGAAGCCCTTCTTCCGGAAGAGGTCCTTGAGGGGCTCGACCACCTCCGGCAGGCCAATGGCTCCCAGGACCTCCACCAGCCGGACCCGAAGGGAAGCGGTCTCACCGGACTGGGAGCGGCCATGCCGGAGCAACTCAGCGAGGGCCGGTACGGCTTGGACCGAGCGGAGGCGGGACAGGACCTCCAGCAGCTCGTCCCGCTCCCCGCCCTCCCAGGCAGCCAGGAAGGGCGCCAGGGCCGCCGCGGCCCCGTCTGCAGACCCGAGGGCGGCCAGGGCGTTCATGGCAGCGCGTCGGACCCGGGCATCCCCGTGATGGAGGAGCCTGGCCAGCTCCGGAGAGACGGTGGCATCCCCGATCTCGCCCAGCAACAGGGCAGCATTGCGGGCCTGGAACCAGGCCGGGGAATCCAGGGCCTCCAGGAGAGCCGGGATCGCATTCCTCCCGATGGCCTTAAGGGCATCCAGCATCTGGGCCCGTCGCTCACGATCTTCTTCGATCTCCAAGCAGGCCATGAGATAGGAAGCGGCAGGCCGGCCCATGAGGGAGAGCAGGGCATGGAGCTGGATGTGGGTCCTCGGATCCCCCTTCTGGTGCAGCATGGGGGAGAGGAGGGCCATATTCACGGGGCTCCCCAGACGGGCCAACAGATTGCGGACAGCCTGGAGCTTCCACTCGGGCCCACTCCTCTGGAGGAGGATGATCTCGCTGAGGGCCATCATCTCCTGGTAGATGCCCTCGAAATCCCCTTCCTGCATCCAGTGGACAAGCAGGGACTCGAGTCCCTGGGTACTCCAGAGCACCACCTCCTCATCGTTCTCCCCTGAGACATGCTCATGGAGGAGCTTCTGGAGCCTGCGCCCCAGGTCATCGGCGAGGCCGGGCCCCTCCAGGCAGTCGGCCAGATCGGCAGCCATCTGGGCCGAGAAACGCCTCCGGAGCACCTCCGGGCTGACAAAACCGGACTCCAGCTGCACCACCAGGTTCCGGAGCTGATCCTGCCTGCGTCCCCGGACCAAGTCCCTCGCGAAGGTCCTGGCCTGCCGGACATCGAGATCGAAGATACCGCGTTCCATGAGGGTGAGGCGGACCTTGGTGTCCGTCCCCTGGCACTCCCAGAGGATGGCCTCCTGCAGCTCGTCCAGCTCCTGCAGGCTCCAGCCGTCAAGCTGGAGTCGGCCCCGGATGGCCTCCAGGGCAAGACCCCGATCATGGATCCCCACCAGCATGGCCGAGACCAGGAGGCCCAGTTCGAAGCGGGACCCCGAGTCGCGGCGGGCCACCTGACTGACCGCCTGGGCCAGCAGCTCCGGCGCGAGGTAGTCCAGGGCACTGAGAAGGGCCTGCTCCCGGCTGGGCAGGGAGGGGAGACCGAGCACCAGGCTTCCCTGCAGGCCGGCATCCAACTGCGACAGGGCCATGCGGAGAGCCTTGCGGAGGGTCGGTGTGTCCACCTCCCCCAGCCCCAGGCTCTCCCCGGTCCCCGCAAGGCCAGAGAAGTCCGGCTGCAGGAGACCCGCCCGGGAGAGGGCCTCCCTCTGGTCCTGAGACCAGGGGGAGCTGACCCCGGAGCGGGGAGGGGCGGCGGTCATCTGCACCACCGACATGAAGAGCATCCCCAGATCTCCCGCCAACCCCTCGGCCGTCGGTGGACCCTGCGGCACTTCGGTCCGGGTCGGGGGCTCGTCTCTCCTGGGAATGGCCTGGACGGGAGCCGCCTCCCCCAGGATGGCCGCTGCCCCCCCCATCTCCCGGACCCGATCCGGGGGCATCAGGAGTGCGAAGAAGAGCATCTGGAGGTCGTCCGGCCCCGCTCCCGCACGGAAGACGAGGGCCTCCAGATCCCGCTCGGCCAGCAGGGCGGCCAGCGCACCGGCGGACTCGACTCCGTCCTCGATGGGGACCCCCCGGTGGCTCAGCCTGCCCCCCCCTTGCGAGATGACCAGGGGGGCATCCTCCTCCAGGAGCCGGTCAAGGAGGGACTGGAGCGCCTGCAAAGCCCAGGTTTGTCCGGACTCCGCCCCTGCGAGAGCCGCCAGGGCCCGCTGGAAGGCGTCGATGAACTGCAGGAGATGGGTTTGGGATGACATGGATGAACAGATGGTATGAAAGGAACGGTATGGCGGAAGGATACCAGGAAGCGCCCCAGGCGTCCGGGATTCAGCTCTCCGAAGCAGGCAGACGGAGATGGACCTTGGTACCCCTGCCCTCTTCGCTCTCCAGGAAGAGGAGCCCCCCGTGGGCCACCAGGATACGATGGCTCACGGCCATCCCGAGCCCGGTCCCGCCCCCGAAGGTGGAGAAGAAGGGATCGAAGATCCGGCCCATGGCCTCAGTGGGGATGCCACAGCCATTGTCCTGGAGCGTGACATGCCAGTGGAGCGAACCCTCCACGCTCTCCCGGGAGGCGGAGAGCCGGAGGCGGGGATCCGCCCGGCCTTCGAGGGCCCGAACGGCATTCTGGAGCAGATTCACGGCCACCTGCCGCAGAAGGGCCGGGTCGCCGAGCCAGGAAGCCCCCTTGGGAATACGGTTCTCCCAGCGGATCCCCTCGCCCCGGTGGATGCCCAAGTGGGCCTCCTCCCAGAAGTCCGCCAGGGGGATTGCCGCCGGCACCGGACTCAGGTCGCGGCTGAAGGTGAGGGTATTGGTAACCAGGGTGTTGAGGCGATGGACCCCCTCCTGGATCCGCTGGGCCAGCTCCAGCTGATCCGTCTGGGCATGGAGGTCCTCCACCAGCATCCCGGCGAAGAGGGCCAGGCTGCCCAGGGGATTCCGGATCTCGTGGGCCAGTTCAGCAGCCATGAGCCCCATGGCCTGGAGCCGCTCCTCCCGCGTGGCCTGCTGGGCGCGCAGGTGGGCCTCCGTCACATCCCGCAGGATGATGAGCCGCCCCTCTGAGGTGGGGCGGACCTCCTGCTCGAAGAAGCGCTCGCGCCCCTCGGAATCCCGCAGTTGCCGCAGGCCCGCGGGGGCCCCGGGCGCCCAGGGTTCGGGCCCGTCCAGGAACTCGCCCTCCATGCCTTCAGGACGGTTGGAGAAGCGGAGTTCCCCCTCCTGCCCCACCACCCAGAGGGCGAAGGGCACAGCCTCGATCACCGTCTGGAGCTCGTCCTGGAGCCTGGCCAGCCGCCCCTGGAGGGCTTCGTACTGCCCCTGGAGCTGCTCCGAGGCCGCGGTGAAGGCGGCAAAGGCTTCCATGAGCTGCTGAGGTTCCAGGAGGGCGTTCACAGCTCGATTCTCCACCCCTGCCTCCTTCCTGACCAGAGGGAGATCACCTGCCTGCCTCACATGACGAGGCACTTCCGCTATGCTGGACAGGAACCTGTCATTGCGGGGACTTCATGCGCCTGACCCGGACCACCCTCACCTGCCTGCTCGCGCTGGGGCTCCTTCCCCTGGGGGCCGCGACTCCGGAGAAGGACCACGCGGTGTACTTCGACAGCCCCCTGCTGCCGCGGGAGCAGGCCGAGATCGCCGCCCGGGACCAGTTCCTCGCCGCCGCCAAGGGCGAGGTCTACAAGCAGGCGGAACCTCCGGTGGGTCAACGCCTGGGCATGGATCTCTCCGGTGTCGACCACCCCACCGCCCTGGCCGACTTCAAAGTGCTCTGGCACACCCCCCCCAAGCGCCAGTGGTGGACCAACACCTGCTGGTGCTTCTCCACCACCTCCTTCCTGGAGTCGGAAGTCCACCGCCTCCATGGCACGAACCTCAAGTTCTCCGAGATGTACACGGTCTACTGGGAATACGTCGAGAAGGTGAAGGAGTTCGTCCGCACCAAGGGCAGCAGCCTGGTGGCAGAGGGCTCCGAGTCCAACGCAGTGCTGGCCCGCTGGAGGCAGTACGGCATCGTGCCCGAGGCCGATTACACCGGCCTCAAGCCCGGCGAAACCGTCTTCAACCACACGCTCCTCATCGAGGAGATCAGCTCCTACCTCGACTATGTGAAGAAGCACCAGATCTGGGACGAGGCCCAGGTGGTGGGCTCCGTGCGACTCATCCTGGACAAGCACATGGGCAGGCCGCCGGTGACCCTCAAGGTCGATGGCCGGGACCTCACCCCCAAACAGTACCTCGATCAGGTGGTGAGGCTGGACCTCAATGCCTACGTCGAGCCCATGTCCACCCTGGCCCAGCCTTTCTGGCGGGACGGGGAGTACAAGTTCCCGGACAACTGGTGGCACAGCACGGATTACCTCAATGTGCCTTTGGATGATTGGTACGCCGCCCTGAAGGGGGCCGTCCAGAAGGGCTACACCGTGGCCATCGGCGGTGATGTCAGCGAACCGGGCTACGACGCAGACCACGATGTGGCCATCATCCCCTCCTATGACATCCCCCAGGACGCCATCGACCAGTCCAGCCGGGAGATGCGGATCGACAACCACACCACGGACGATGACCACGGCCTCCACATCGTGGGCTTCACCCACCGCCAAGGTCGGGACTGGTTCCTGGTCAAGGACAGCTCCCGGTCTGGACAGCGGGGCGTTCCCGGCTACTACTTCTACCGGGATGACTACGTGCGCCTGAAGATGCTGACCTTCATGGTCCACAAGGACGCGGTAAAGGAGCTCCTCGCCAAGGTCGCCGAGAAGGCCAGGTAGATTTTCACCTCTTCAAGCAGGATCCCCGACACGCACCCGTCCCCCTGGCATCCCGAAGGCGAGGCATGCGCATACCAACCCCAGCCCGCCCACGGCCATGAAGGCCGGGCGGGTTTGGATGTGGTCCAGCAGTAGCCCCATGAGGACAGGCCCCAGGGTGGTCCCCAGGCAGTTGATGGACTGGTAGACCCCCATGGCGGTGGTGCGCCGGTCTGGCGACACCCCCTTGACCGCAAAGCCCATGAGGGCCGAGGTCACCCCCCCGCTGGCCAGCCCACAGGCCAGCTGGAGGGGCATGAGCCAGGCCGGATGAGTCATCCAGGGCACCAGCGCGCAGTAAGCCCCCACCACGATGCAGCCCTGGGCCAACCAGCACCCCTCCCCCGTGCGCTGGGCCCAGGAGGTCCCCAGGAGGAAGGAGCCCAACACACAGCCCAGGCAATAGAGCATGGCGAAGAGTCCCAGTTGCCCGCCCGTGGCCCCCAGGGCCCGGGCGGTACTGTTGGTGAAGGAGAACACGGTGGCGAAGAGCATCAGGAAGACCGCGGCCCCCAGGAAGGAGCAGAGCCCAAGGCGGCGCGTGAGGAGCCCCCGCCCGGTCTCCTCGGCCCTGATCCGGGGCTGGGTGCCCTCCCCGCGCAGTCCCAGCGAGATCAGACAGGCCAGGAGGCCGAAGCCCGCACTCAGCAGGAAGAGGGCATGGATCCCCTGCCGCGTGATGACCATTCCACCCACCAGAAAAGCCAGGAGGATCCCAAGGTTGTAGAAGGCGTTGATGACCCCCAGGGCCCGGGTCTGTTCTCCGGGGCTGTGATGGCTGGCATAGAGGGTCAGGAAGGAAATCCAGGTGGCGGAGCCGGCCCCGGAAAGGGCATTGGCCAGGAAGAGCATCCCCGGGGAGGCAACGCGCAGGAGCATCAGGGAAGAGAGGGCCGCCAGCAGGGCTCCGCCCAGGATGAAGCGGGGGTGGTGACCCACCCGGTCCACCAGCATCCCCAGGGGGATGCGCAGCAGGAACTGGGTGAGTCCATAGGCCCCCACAATGATCCCCACCCGGGTGGCGGAGAGTCCCAAAGACAGGAGGTGCGGTGTAAGGAAGGGCAGGTAGATGTACTGGGCCAGCCAGAAGAAGGCCGTCAAGGTGCAGATCCAGAGTTTCTGGGTCCGTGGGTTGTCCATCCTGCCCTCCCGGTCCTGCGCGAAGGGCCCCACCGCCATCCCGTGCACCACCGATCTTAACCGGGGCACTCTGCCCTTGACCCTTGTGAGCAGAGCCTCTCCTTGTGAATGAAATAACAATGCAATAATCAAAGAATGCCGACTGCACTCTCCCACACCGCCGTTCCCCTTGCCCTGAGCTTTGCCGTGGGACGAAGCCGGATTCCCAGAGCAGTCCTGGTCGCCGGCATCGTCCTGTCCATGCTCCCCGACCTCGATGTGGTGGCCTTCAAGCTGGGCATTCCCTACACCTCCGCCTTCGGGCACCGCGGATTCAGCCACTCCCTCCTCTTCGCCGCCGCCTCGGCAGTGCTGGTGGCGGGAGTGCTGCGTCTCTGGAAGCACCCCTTCCCCCTGGCTTGCTGGTTCCTTTTCGTCAGCGCCGTATCCCACGGATGCCTGGACGCATGCACCTCTGGTGGCCAAGGGGTGGCCTTCCTCTGGCCCTTTTCCGAGGTCAGGTACTTCGCACCCTTCCGCCCCATCCGGGTCAGCCCGATCAGCCTGGTCAGGTTCTTCTCAAGCCGGGGGGTGGCTGTGATCTGGTCCGAGCTGGTCTGGATCTGGTTCGGCTCGGCCCTGGCCGCACTCGGCATCGGAATCTCCAGGCACTGCGTGGGGAACAGAGCCTGATCCCCTGGCATGGAAGGGACGCACGCCCCATCCTGCGTAGGAGGTTCCCATGCACACCCTGGACGGCAGTTCACTGTGCGCTGAAGCCCTGGAGGACATTGCCGGGGGTGCCGGGGTCTCCCTGCATCCGGATGCCCTGGCTCGCGTCGCGGCCAACCGCACCGTCATCGACCGGATCCTGGAGGAAGGCCGGATTGTTTACGGTGTGAACACCGGCTTCGGGAAGTTCGCCGAGGTGATCATCCCTCCAGAGCAGCTCGGACAGCTCCAACTCAACCTGCTGAGGAGTCACGCCGCCGGGACCGGAGAACCCCTCGACCGAACCCAGACCCGGGCCCTCATGGCCGCCCGGATCAACTGCCTTCTGAAGGCCCATAGCGGAGTCAGGCCAGCGACCATCCAGCTGCTGGCCGAGTGCCTGAACAGGGGAGTCCTGCCGGTGATCCCCTGCCAGGGCAGCGTGGGGGCCTCCGGGGACCTGGCGCCCCTTGCCCACATGGGGCTGCTGCTGGTCGGGGAGGGGTGGGCCAGGGGAACAGAGGGGCTCCTCCCGGGAGCCCAGGCCCTGGCGGACGCATGCCTCAAGCCCCTGGTTCTGGAGGCAAAGGAGGGCCTGGCCCTGGTCAACGGGACCCAGTTCATCACAGCCCTGGGCTGTCTGGCCCTGGCCCGGCTGCGCCGACTTGTACCTCTGGCCGACGACATCGCCGCCCTCTCCCTGGAGGCCCTCCGGGGCTCCAGACTGGCCTACGATCCGCGCATCCACGCCCAGCGACCCCACCCGGGGCAACTGGCCTCCGCGGCCCGCCTGCGGGAGCTCCTGGGCGAAAGCAGTGAGATCTGCGAGAGCCACCGAAACTGCCGACGGGTTCAGGATGCCTACTCCCTGCGCTGCGTCCCCCAGGTGCACGGGGTCGCTCGGGACGCCCTCGGCTTTGCGGGGGAGATCCTGGAACGGGAACTCAACAGCGCCACGGACAACCCCATGGTATTCACCGACACCCAGGAGTCTCGCTCCGGCGGCAACTTCCATGGACAGTACCCGGCCTTCGCCTGTGATCTCCTGGCCATCGCCGCCTGCGATCTGGCGAGCATCTCCGAGCGCCGCCAGGAGCGGATGAACAACCCCAACAGCTCGGACCTCCCGGCCTTCCTGTGCCGTCATGGCGGGCTGGAGAGCGGCTTCATGATGGCCCATGTCACCAGCGCCGCCCTGGTGAGTGAGATGAAGGGCCTCGCCCACCCGGCCTGCGTGGACTCCATCCCCACCAGTGCCGGGAAGGAGGATCACTGTTCCATGGGCCCCATCGCCGCCCGCAAGCTGCTGCGGACCACCGACGCCCTGGAGCAGGTCCTGGCCACGGAGGCCCGCATGGCCCTGGAGGGGGTGAGGCTGGTGGGGCTCCGGGCGGCCGAAGGCCTTCAGCCCCTCATCCACTGTCTGGAAGAGGTCTGCCCCCCCTGGTCAGACAGGGAGATGCACCAGGAGATCGCCATGGCCCGATCAGCATTGGCGTCCTATATGAAATAAAATTTATTAATTATTCTTTATCCATCTTTAAAACTACAGCTGCCCCCCGCCCTGCCGATGGAGAGGCATCTCATTCCCCACGAGGTGCCCCATGAACATCCCCCCCAAGACAGATCCACGGTGGCGAGCCCTGGTTGTGAGCCAGCACGAGTTCCAGTTCAAGGTCCTGGCCACCAAGATCGCGTTCAACCGCATCAAGCGGGTGGCCGGACAGGGGGGGGAAGCCTCCATCCAGCAAGCCATCGAGCTGTGCCACGAGTACTTCACCAAGAACGAGAAGATCGCAGCCGGCGACCTCGAATTGGCCCTGGGCTGAGAAGGAGCGAACCATGCCAAGCCTCTGCACCCTCGAAGAAGCCACCGGCAGAATCAGAAGTGGCGCCCCGCTCCTCATCGCAGGAGAGGAATCCCTCCTGAAGGCCCTTCCCCGCGGCAACTGGATAGGGGGGACCATCCCCTATTTCATGACCGAAGACGGGGGTGTCATTGACCGCTCCCGGGTCTTCCTGACGGAGTTCCCCTCCTTCGTGTCTTGCAGTGCCATCAAAACCTATGGTGTGGACGACCTGCCCAGGATCCCCGAGGACTATGCCGACAACGGATGCTCCTGGATCATCCTCCCGGCGGGCAGCGAAGCGCTCCTGACCTTCGGCCATGACAGCGCCACCTACGATGGCGTCTTCGATACGCCCCTGGTGGGATGGGTGGCGGGGGTCCACCTCTCTGACCTGGGCAAGGTCACCCCCAAGGCCTTCAACGGGTTCACCGGAGAGTGCTGCGACAATGCCGCCGTAGTCCTCCACGCGGGCCTCCCATCGGAGAAAACGGCCCGGGTGGAGCTTCTGAACCTCTTCCGCCAGGGCAAGGGGCCAGCCATCACCTTCCAGGAAGGGGGTTTCCAGATCGGCGACTGCATGGTGGACGGCGAGAAGCAGAACTTGGCCGAGTACATCTCCCGGAACAAGCTCGACACCCGGCTGCCCCTGGTGGCCGACTACTCGGGTGCCTGCATCAACGTGAGCGTCCAATCCGTGGATGCCGCAGCGGGCATCGTCAACCTCTATGCCGCGGTATTCCCGGGTAATGTCTACCGCTTCGCGGAGCCCGTTGCAGACTACGCTGCCAGCTTCTCCAGCGAGATGGCCAAGCGGCAGGACCAGCCGGCCTTCAGCTGCAACTGCATCCTCAACTTCCTCTATGCGGGGCTGGAGGGCCAGCGGACCGGCAGTATCACCGGCCCCATCACCTTTGGTGAAGTGGCCTACATCCTTCTCAACCAGACCATGGTCTACACAGTATTCGAAGACCTGGGCTGAGTCCGCGCCAAGACCGAGAGCCGACCGGCAGCCCGCACGCTACGGGTCGCCGATCGGCTCTCCCCTTGTAGTCGACCCGGTATCCTTAGGAGGGCTTCGCCAGCGGCTTGGAAGCCATTCGCCCCCTCGCACAAGCCCGCCAGGTCCTGCCATGCTGGAAGAACCGGAATCCCCATGGCGCTCCGCATGCTCATCTTCCTGCTCGTCCTGCTGGGCGTCCTCTGCGGCGCCTCAGCCTACATGGGCATCAGGACCCTCACCCTGTGCCCACCCCTGGCCCGCCACGCAGGATGGCTATGGAGCCTGCTGGGTGTCTTCACAGTCCTCGTCCTGCTCACGCCATTCCTCCAGCGGATCCCCTGGCTCTCCCACCGGCTGGCCCCCCTCTTCTGGGTCACCTTCTCCCTCTTCAGCCTCGCCTCCACCTACCTGGTCGCCCTCCTGCTCATGGATGCCCTGCAGGGGTTCCTCAGTTTGGCCCGTCTTCCCGTCCGCCCCTGGACGGTCCCCACGGCCGCCGTCCTCACCGTCCTGGCCTGCGCCTGGGGGGCCTGGACAGCCCTGCGCCCCGTCCGCCTCCGGAGGGTCGAAATCCCCATCCGGAGCCTGCCACCAGCTTTGGATGGCTTCCGCATCGTCCAGATCTCCGACCTCCACCTGGGGCCCATGGTCCGGCGCTCCCAGGTGGATCACCTTATCCACCTCACGAGCGGGCAGTCCCCGGACCTGATTGCGGTGACCGGTGACCTGGTGGACGCCGAGGCCGATGGGGTCCAGCCCCTCGCCCTGCGACTGGCTGACCTCAAGGCCACTCACGGGATCTTCTTCGTCACCGGGAACCACGAGTATTACTCGGGAGCTGAGCGGTGGCTGAAGATCATCCGCGGCATGGGCTGGACCGTCCTGGAGAATGGGAACCGCACCCTGGAGCACGCGGGGGCTCACCTGGTGGTCGCCGGGATGCCGGACCCCGCCAGCCCCTCGCCCAAACCCTCCCTGCCCCTGGCCTTGGAAGGAGCCCCTGCAGGGGTCCCGACCCTGCTGCTCTTCCACAGGCCCTCGGGGGCGGAGGCCGCCTCCAGGGCAGGCATCTGTCTTCAGCTCTCTGGACACACCCACGGGGGACAGTACTTCCCCTGGACCCTCCTCGTGAAGGCCCTCTTCGACCACCCCGAAGGACTCGACCGGGTCGGGGACATGTGGATCCACACCAGCCCCGGAACTGGTTTCTGGGGTCCCCCGAACCGATTTCTCATGCCCCCGGAGCTGACCCTCCTCGTCCTCCGCAGGGCCTGAACCGCCGCGAAAGCGGTTACCCTCATGGCATGAGCACACTGAGACCATGGAGAGAGGCCTGCCGCGAGGCCATCCAGACCGTTTCGGCCCCGGATGCCCTGCAGTTCTGGGGCGTGGGACATGAGGTGGACGGCCACACTGAGGCCATCTTCGACTATCGCTTCGAGCACACCCTGGCGGTGGTCCGGATCGCCCGCTGGCTGGCCACCAGCCTGGAGGCTGATCTGGAGGTGGTGGAGTGCGCAGCCTGGCTCCACGATGTCCGGAAGTTCCTGAGGGACGCCAAGGGGAAGGACCTGCATGGCCAGGCCGCCAGTGAAGCCGTGGAGGAAATACTCCAGGACACCGACTTCCCCCGGGAGAAGATCCCCGCAGTGCGCCACGCCATCGAGCATCATGTGGGGCTGCGCCTGGGGAAGCGCCTCAAGCCCCTGGAGACGGCCTGCCTCTGGGACGCGGACAAGCTCAGCAAGCTGGGTGCTGCCAGCCTGGTGCACTTCACGGCCATCTCCGGCGCCTTCCAGCCCGTCACCACCGAGGGCATCCTGGCCCGGGGCGAGTCCTGGCTGGAGCTGGCGCGGGACATCGTCCGGAGCATGAACACGAAGCCAGCCAAGAAGGAGGCCAAGCGCCGTCTTGCATTCCTGGTGGGACATTACGAACAGCTGCGGAGAGAATGGTCGGATCCCATGAGGCCTTGCCGGACATGATCAGCTTCCAGGACTTCGCCACGGCCTTCCAGGCCACCCTGAAGGCCCTGCAGATGTACACCGGGAGCCACCCCCGCTCCCGCTCCGCCCTGGAGAACCTGGCCGCAAGCCTGGACGAATGGCTGGAGGACCGACCCAGTGTCCACATCGCCGCCTCCGCCCAGAAGCTCTTCGTGGACGGCAGCCCGATGGAGGGCCGGAACCTCCACATCGTGGCCCTGCACCGCCAGTTCGCGGATCGGGAGATCAGCGGGATCGTCATCCGCAAGGGCGTGCCCACCGGAGAGCTCCAGGCCCTCCTGGAAGTCCTCATCCTGAAGCCGGCCCGCATCGAGGAGCAGGGCGGCGTCCTCTCGGTCCTGGGGCGGCTGGACCTGCGCTTCATCAGCCTGAGCCAGACCCAATACAAGGCTGTCCACGCAGGCGAGGGTGAAGCCGAAAACGAGGACGAAGCCCCCCCTTCCTCCACGCTGTCCGATCCCGCGCTGTGGCGGGAAGCCCTGGCCGCAGCCCTCGCCGCTGGCCCGCCCGCGGACCTCGTCCCACTTGCCCCCATTGCCCTCTCCCTGGGCTGGGGCGACCAGCTCCCCGACCGCCAGTCGCTGGAGGCCCTGCGGACCTCCCTTGCGGGTCTGTCGCCGGAGGACCAGGCTGCAGTGGTAGCCGGCCTGCCCTCCGCTCCCCTGAGCCCCCAGGGGCTCCGCTTGGCCCTGAAGGAGGTTCTGGGGGAGCTGCCCGGCATGCAAGAGGGTACCCTGAGCGGTCTCCTGCAGCTCATGGAGTGGGACAGACTGTCCATGGAAGCCAGGATCCAGAGGGTCATCGAGGGGAACCTCTTCTGGGAGCTGAACCTGGACCGCCGCCTGGCCTTCCTCCGGGAACTCCTCAACTCCGGTCACAAGGAGCTGCTGATCCGCTTCCTCGACATCCTCCTGGAGGCCCTGCCCTTGGAGGACCCCGTCCGCCGTGAAGCCGCCGCCCAAACCCTGGCAGGCGTCTCCCACTGGATGCAGAATCCCGCCTTCCCGGAAACCGAGGAAGGCCCCCTGCTGGAGGGCATCTCCGCCCACTTCGGCTGGGAACCCCTGATGCACGTCCACCGTTCCAGCATCGAAGCCCTGGAGGCCATCGGCCTGACCCTCCTGGCGAAGGGGGATCTGGAGGCGGCCCTGAGGCTCATGCTGGACCTGGAGTCCCTCTGCGCCCTCCAGGAGGCCGACGAAGACTGGCGTCAGGCCGGCCTGGCCCGGCTCCGGGAGGCCCTCGGCAGCCCGGCGGCGGTGTCCCTCGCACTCTCCGCACCGGTCTTCTGGAACCCGGAGGCCATGGAGCCCATGGCCCTCCCCTTCTTCAGAGAGATGGGGGAACCGGCCATGGATCGTCTGATCGAGGCCCTGGGAGAGGAGCCGGACCGGCGTCGGCGGGCCCACCTCATGACCGTGATCAGGGCTCTGCACCCCCTCCCTCTCCCGGCATTGCACCGGAGCCTCAGCGCCCCCACCTGGTATCTGGTGCGGAATACCCTGAATCTCCTGGCGGAGCTGGGGGATGCCTCCATGCTGCCCGAGATCCAGCCCTGCCTGAGCCACCCTGACCGCCGGGTCCGCCAGGCAGCCGTCAGGGCCACCTGGAAGCTGGCTGGATCCAAGGCCGCCCCGATCCTGCAGGAACGCCTGCCGGAGTCCGATCCCGAGACCCGGATCGAGATCCTCTTCGGCCTCATCCAGATCCAGGCCACCAGCGCCCTTCCCGTGATCCTCGACATGGCCCTCGACCCGCGGATTGCCCTGGGTTTCAGGATCAAGGCTGTGGAGGCCCTGGCCCAGATCCCCCAGGAGGGGACCTCCGGGCGTCTGCTGCCCCTGGTCCAACGCAAGGGCAGGATCTTCTCGACGGCCGAACCCCTGGAATTGCGGGTCGCCGCCGCTCGCGCCATCAGGGCGCTGGGTCCCCCGGCGACCCTGGAGCAGCTGACGCGGGTCATCGCAGCAGAGAGCCGCGGCCCCCAGCGGGATGCCCTCCAGGCCGTCCTGGAACCATGAAAAGGCGGCGGGTCACCCCGCCGCCTTTCCCATCACCCTTGAGGCAAAGGCTACTCGGTGACTTCGTGCTCCCGGATCTCGGCCTTGGCGCCGAGCAGGTTGACATCGATCTCGACCCGCCGGTTCTTGGCCTGGCCGGCGGCGGTGGCGTTGTCGGCGATGGGCTTGTCGGGTCCGCAGCCCTCGACGCTCACGGCAGAGGCCTTGACACCGTTGTCGATCAGCACCTTGGCCACGGCCTCGGCGCGGTGCTTGCTCAGGGCCTTGTTCACGGCCTTGCTGCCGGTGCTGGAGGTGTGACCGCTCACCTTGAGGGTGTACTCACCCTTGTAGACCTGCAGGCTGGCCGCCACACGCTTGATGGCCTCCACGGCCTTGGGCCCGAGCTGAGCCTTGCCGTTCTTGAAGTGGAGGGTGGCCTCATCCAGGATGATCTTCACGGGCTCTGGAGCGGGCGCGGGCTTCACCACCACAGGCTCGGGAGCAGGAGCAGGAGCGGGCTCCGGAGCCGGAGCCGGTGCCGGTGCAGGCTCGGGAGCAGGGGCAGGTGCCGGGGCAGGCTCAGGCGCTGGCGCAGGAGCAGGCTCGGGGGCCACGGTCAGGGTCTTGGATCCGCCCCAGGTATAGCCCACACCCAGGGTCGCCAGCAGCTCGGTCCGATTGATGCCCCCGTTACCGACGTACACCCGAAGGGCCTGGACATCGGCCTGGAGCGCCAGGTTCTGCTGAACATGCCCCAGGACCCCCAGGCCAGCGTGGTAGTTGAAGCAGGTCTCCTTCTCACCGGTGCCACTGAGTCCTCCCCCTACGCTGGAGAGGCCGGGGCCCAGGGAGACATAGGGGTTCCAGTTGTCCGCGCCGGGACGCAGGTTAATGAGGAGGGAAGCCAGACCACTGGCCTCACTGCTCTTGGTTCCGGTCACCTTTTCCTTTAGGGGCAGGTAGAGGGCGCGGACATCCAGACCGAAGCGGTCATTGAGCCAAGTGCCGGCTCCCACACCACCACCGAAAGAGCTCTTGAAGTGGGTGGAGCTGTTGAAATCAGCAAAGACGGCTTGACCCACAACCCACTTCTGGCCTTCCTGGGCCATCAGACTGAGGGAGGCGCCGAGCGCCAGGATGACGGTCAATTTTCCCATTTTATCCTCCAAAAATCATCGAAATTCCCGTTTGTTTCCCCATGGAGCGAGTCCCATGGGTCAAGGGGATAGCCCTTCCAAACCCCCGGTGAACCGGGCTACTCAGTGACTTCATGCTCCCGGATCTCGGCCTTGGCGCCGAGCAGGTTGACATCGATCTCGACCCGCCGGTTCTTGGCCTGGCCGGCGGCGGTGGCGTTGTCGGCGATGGGCTTGTCGGGTCCGCAGCCCTCGACGCTCACGGCAGAGGCCTTGACACCGTTGTCGATCAGCACCTTGGCCACGGCCTCGGCGCGGTGCTTGCTCAGGGCCTTGTTCACGGCCTTGCTGCCGGTGCTGGAGGTGTGACCGCTCACCTTGAGGGTGTACTCACCCTTGTAGACCTGCAGGCTGGCCGCCACACGCTTGATGGCCTCCACGGCCTTGGGCCCGAGCTGAGCCTTGCCGTTCTTGAAGTGGAGAGTGGCCTCATCCAGGATGATCTTCACGGGCTCTGGAGCGGGCGCGGGCTTCACCACCACAGGCTCGGGAGCAGGAGCAGGAGCGGGCTCCGGAGCCGGAGCCGGTGCCGGTGCAGGCTCGGGAGCAGGGGCAGGTGCCGGGGCAGGCTCAGGCGCTGGCGCAGGAGCAGGCTCGGGGGCCACGGTCAGGGTCTTGGATCCGCCCCAGGTATAGCCCACACCCAGGGTCGCCAGCAGCTCGGTCCGATTGATGCCCCCGTTACCGACGTACACCCGAAGGGCCTGGACATCGGCCTGGAGCGCCAGGTTCTGCTGAACATGCCCCAGGACCCCCAGGCCAGCGTGGTAGTTGAAGCAGGTCTCCTTCTCACCGGTGCCACTGAGTCCTCCCCCTACGCTGGAGAGGCCGGGGCCCAGGGAGACATAGGGGTTCCAGTTGTCCGCGCCGGGACGCAGGTTGATGAGGAGGGAAGCCAGACCACTGGCCTCACTGCTCTTGGTTCCGGTCACCTTTTCCTTTAGGGGCAGGTAGAGGGCGCGGACATCCAGACCGAAGCGGTCATTGAGCCAAGTGCCGGCTCCCACACCACCACCGAAAGAGCTCTTGAAGTGGGTGGAGCTGTTGAAATCAGCAAAGACGGCTTGACCCACAACCCACTTCTGGCCTTCCTGGGCCATCAGGCTGAGGGAGGCGCCGAGCGCCAGGATTACAGTCAGTCTACGCATGATTCCTCCAGAAGAATGTTGGGTGGTGTCAGACGGATGGCAGAGTTCCATGGCGATGGCATGATTGGTTCGATGCACGGGGAGGAAAACCCATTTCAATGTATTTTACCAGACCCAAAAAATCCTTCAGCCATAGGGGGATCATACGCTCCTGGCAGCAGGAGACCACCTCACAAATTCTCACGGATGGAGCCTCCGAGCCATGAGACCCCGCCGCTGGCCTGATCACCTGCCCCCCTGGATCTCCCTCACAGCCCTGGTCGCCACGGGACTGTTCAGCTTCACGGAGTGCTGCGCCATGGGGGTCCCGCTGCTTCTGGCAGCTGTGTGCCAGCGGGCCCGGATCGGACTCGGGTCCTGGCGCCGTCCCCTGGAGCTCCTGGCTGTCGCCATCCTCCTGGCGCTCATCCTGGCCCGTGCAGGGCTTCTGCTCAGCCTGGTCCTCCTGATCCATGTCCTGTGCGGAATCCGGCTTGCCCTGCCCCGGGGGACCGCCCAGCGCAGGCAGGTCCTGCTGATGGCCTTCCTCTCCTTCCTGGTGGCCGCCATGGGCCTGCCTGCTGCGGACTTCGCCCTCTGGGGTCTTCTCTGGGCGGCTGCGGCAGCCACCACCCTGGCTGACCAGGCCTGGGAAGCACCGGGAGGCCACCTCCCGCTCCGTCCCATCCTGGCCTGGACAGTCGGCACCGCTCTCCTGGCCGGCCTCTGCTTCGTCAGCCTCCCCCGCGCAGACTCTCCGAGCGGGACCGGGATGTGGACCCTCCGCCGTCTGGGGGGGAGTCTGGCCTTTCCGGAATCCCTGGAGCTCTCGGGCCGAGGCCCCATCAGAGGACAGGAGGCTACAGTCCTCCGAGTGGTCCCCAGCAGCCCCGATGCCTCTGCCCGCAAGCACACATCGGAGCACCTGGCCCTCCTGCGCGGACGGACCCTCGAAACCTTCAGCGAGGGGCGCTGGGAGGTCTGGCCTGGCACACCGGCCCGGCGTGGGCTGCGCAGGGTGCCGCCCGATTCCCCCTCCCCCGGGGAGTTGGAGTTCCGCTTGGAGCCCACCGCCGATGGACTCATCCCCCTGCCCTACGGCCTGCTGACCCTGCGCTCCCCTCATGGGCGCCCTTTGGGCCCACAGGCCGGGGGAGCCATGGGCTGGGAACTCCTGCCCCGGCGGGCCTCCAGCCTGGCCGTGCTCATGGAGGGGGAGGCCCTGGAGAGAGAAGAACTCAGCGCGGGACGCCGGGCTCTCCTCACCCGGACGGACTCCTCTGCAGACCCGGCCCGCCTCTGGAGCCTGAGGGTGGCCCCGGACCCCCAGGCCCCCCGATCCCTGGCCAGAGCCCTCGAAGCCGAGCTAAGGACCTACACCTACACCCTCGACAACCCATCGGGCACTGCCACGGACCCGATGCGGGACTTCCTGGAGAGAAGCAGGGCCGGACACTGTGAATACTTTGCCAGCGCCATGGCCGCAGCCCTGAGGACCCGCCGGGTCCCCGCCCGAGTCGTCCTGGGCTACCGCCTGGGCCCATGGATCGCAGGCCCGGACTATTGGCTGGTGTCCCAGCGGGAAGCCCACGCTTGGGTCGAATTCCACGATGACGCCACCCAGATGTGGGTGGTGGCGGATCCCACCCCTCTGGGAGCAGAGGAGACGGGCTCTGCCCTCTCCGGATGGCTGCGGCTCGTCCGGGACGCCCTGTCCTTCCACTGGGATCGCTACGTTGTCCGTTTCTCTGGAGAGGACCAGGTGGCAGGACTCCGCATGGTCCAGTCCCTGGCCATGGATATGGGGGTGTTCGGGACCCGGCATGCAGCCGTTCTCTCGGCCTCCGGGCTCATCCTGCTCCTGCTGGGGGGGCTCATGCTGTGGGTGTGGCGGTTGCGCACCTCCGCTTTTGGCGGCATCCCCGAATTGGCCCCTCTCCTCCAACGTGTCCAAAGGGTCTGCCCGCCTGCGCCAGGGGAGACGCTCCGCGACTGGCTCGAGCGCCTTGGAGAGCGGTACCCCGCCTGCAGAGACGAGCTTCAGGCCTTGGCGGACCAGGTTGAAGACGCCGTCTATGGATCCAGCGACCGGGAAAGTCTCCTGAAAGCCGTCCGTCACACGACCCGCAATTTGAGTGGCAAGGCCGTCCCGCCGAAGGATAATCGAGGTTGAGATGTCCACCGCCGCCCACCACAGCCTGGAACTCCGGAAGTTCCTCGCCCCCGAGTTCATCCAGGGCCCCGGGGCACTGGCCCTGGCAGGGCGCTATGCATCCAACCTGGGTGGTGGCAGGGTGCTCGTGGTCACCGATCCCGGCGTCCAGCAGGCAGGCTGGACCGGCCAGGTCCTCGCCTCTCTGGAGGCCGCCGGACTGGACTGCTCCGTCTTCGCAGAGGTCTCCCCCAATCCCAGGACCTTCGAGTGCACCCGGGGGGCTCAGTGCCTCCGGGATGTCGGAGCCAAGCTCATCGTGGCTGTGGGTGGGGGTTCACCCATGGACTGCGCCAAGGGCATCGCCGTCCTGGCCACCAACAGCGGTGCCATCACGGACTTCGAGGGCGTGGACGAAGTCCGGAGGCCCGGACCGCCCCTGATCTGCATCCCCACCACCGCAGGCACCGCAGCCGACGTCTCCCAGTTCGCCATCATCTCCAACCCGGACGAACATCGGAAGTTCGCCATCATCAGCCGCAAAGTCGTGCCGGACGTCGCCCTCATCGACCCCCTCACCCTGAGCACCGCTGACCCCTTCCTCCGCGCCTGCACGGGCATGGATGCCCTCACCCATGCCGTGGAGGCCCTGGCTTCCAACGCCTCCAGCTACCTCACGGACCTTCACGCCCAGGACGCCATCCGGCTCGTCTCCCTGCACCTCCGGAAGAGCACTCGGGACCTCCAGGACTCCGAGGCCATGTCAGGCATGATGCAGGCCTGCCTCCTGGCCGGGCTGGCCTTCTCCAACGCCAGCCTGGGCGCAGTGCATGCCATGGCCCACAGCCTGGGCGGCCTTCTCGACCTGCCCCATGGCCTGTGCAACGCCATCCTTCTCCCCCATGTCGTACGCTACAACCACGAGTCGGCGCCCCAGGCCTATCAGATGATGGGGGAGCGCATGGGTCTTGCGGACCCGGGGCGCGAGGGGCTCGTTGAAGCCATCCAGAGCCTCAACGAACAGGTGGGTGTGCGCCAGTCCCTGGGGCACTTGGGCGTCAGCCGCTCCGACCTGGCCTCCCTTTCGGAAAAGGCCCTGATGGACCCCTGTATGGTCACCAACCCCAGGCGCCCCTCCCCCAGGGAGATCGAGGAAGTCTATGCAGCGGCGCTCTGAAGATCCGGAGCACTGGGATCAACTCCGCCGCAAGATCCTCGGATTGGGCGAGGAGTCTATCCACAAGAGCCACTTCGCCGAACTCCAGCTCCGGGAGCAGCAGCTGGAAGCCAGTGAGCGGCTCTTCGCCCTGGCCTTCAGCGCCAGCCCCTCAATCATGAGCATTTCATCCATGACTACCGGAGAGATCATGGAGGCCAATGCGGCTTGGCATGAATCCCTGGGCTGGACCCCCGAAGAGATCATCGGCCGGAGCGCCGTCAACCTGGGACTCTGGGCGGATCCGCAGGCGCGGGTGGATATGGTTCGCCAGCTGCAGGAGCAGGGTTCCATCCACCTCGCAGAGATGGTGTTCAGACACAAGAGCGGCAGCCAAGTCCATCTTCTCGGCTCCCTCGCCAGAATTGAGGTCCTGGGCCAGACCTCCATCCTTCTGATGGCCACCGATGTCACCGAGCGGATCAAGGCGGAGCAGGAGCGCGAACATCTCCGTTCCCAGCTCATTCAGGCCCAGAAGATGGATGCCATCGGGCAACTGGCGGGCGGCGTGGCCCACGACTTCAACAACCTCCTCACCATCATCAACCTCAACGCCGAGATGCTGGCGAGTATCCAGGATCCCCCGGCCCATGAGCTGGAAGAGATCCTCCTGGCCGCCAGACGCGCCCAGGACCTGACCCGGCAGCTCCTGACCTTCGGTCGCAAGCAGAAGCTGGTCCCCCAGCTCTGCGAGCTTGGCGAAGTCGTCTCCGAGACCGCCAAGATGCTCCAGCGGATCATCGGGGAGCAGATCACCCTGGAGATCAACCTCACCCGGGACCCCACCCCCGTCGTGGTGGACCAGGGGCAGATCAGCCAGGTGATGATGAATCTGGCCATCAATGCCCGGGATGCCATGCCCCAGGGGGGCAGGCTGCAGATCCGGACCTGGCGGGACCGGATCGAGGAGCATCATCAGAGGGCGCGCCACCAGAGCATCGAACCGGGCTCCTACGCTGTCCTGAGCGTTGGGGACAACGGCTGTGGTATGGATGAAACGACCCTCAGCCACATCTTCGAGCCCTTTTTCACCACCAAGGAGAAGGGCAAGGGCACCGGACTGGGCCTTGCCACGGTCTATGGCATCGTCCGCCAGAGTGGAGGGCACATCTGGGTCTACAGCGAACCCGGACAGGGCACTCTGTTCAAGATCTACATCCCCCTTGCCGAGGAGGCACCAGCCGTCCAGCCGTGCAACCCCGTCCCGGCTCCCTCCAGAGGCTCGGAGACCATCCTGGTTGTGGAGGATGACTCCATTGTCCGGACCCTGGTGAAGAGTGCTCTGAGCGGTTGGGGCTACCGGGCCCTGGAAGCCCCGGACCCCTTGGCAGCACTGGAGACCATGCGGACCTTCGAGGGCACCATCGCCCTGCTGGTGACCGACATGATCATGCCCCACATGAACGGCGTGGAACTGGCGGATCGGATGATCGAGGCGAACCCTCATCTGAAGGTCCTGTTCATCTCGGGTTATACGGACGGCATGGTGATTGATGTCAGTGAACACCCGGAGCGAACAGGGTTCCTCCAGAAGCCCTTCAACATGAAGGACCTCAGCCGCAAAGTCCGGGAGCTGCTCGATGCACCTCCAGCTATGCTGGAGCCATGATCGGACGGCTGCGCGGGACCCTCATTCGCAAACACCCCAACCGGGCCATGGTGGAGTGCGCCGGGGTGGGCTACCTCTGCGCCATCTCCCTGGGAACCTACGGAATGCTCCCGGAAGAGGGCCAGGAGGCCATCCTCCACACCGAGCTCATCCTCAGGGAGAACGAGCTCTCCCTCATCGGCTTCGCCACTATCCCCGAGCAGGAGCTCTACCGGCTGCTGGTGAAGGTGGATGGCGTCGGCCCTAAGCTAGCCCTCGCCGCCCTGGGCGCCCTGCCCCTCGAAGAGCTCATCCAGGCGGTGCGCGGCCGCGATGTGAAGACCCTCACCCGGATTCCCGGGATCGGCAAGAAGACCGCCGAGAAGCTCTGCTTCGAGCTTTCGGAGAAGCTGGGGGGCCTCACCGGGCTCGAAGGACTGGAGGGCCTCCCCACCAGCACCGACACCTGGGAGTCGGACCTGCGCTCGGCCCTCACCAATCTGGGATTCAAGGAGGACTTGGTCCTGCCGGTGATCCGAGAGCTGAAGCAGGAGCGCCCCCCTCTCGACCAGGCCATCCGCCAGGCCCTCAAGGCCCTGCAGCGCTGAATTTCCCCGGCACCCTGGGCAGCTCCGCCAGGAAAAGACTGATCTTTTTGAAACAGGCCCATCCCTCCCTGGGCTGCTAATCTGTTGGACCAAGCAAACGAGGTGAACATGCCCCGACCCTGGCTCCGGCTTCTGGATCCCGAAATCAACGATCTGCAGCATGTCTCTGCGCGCTCGCAGGTGGACAGCCTGCGTCTCGCCCGGGCCCTGAACGCGCGCAGCCGCCACGAGGAGGCTGCGGAAGTGCTGGATCTCCTCCTGGCCGAAAACCGCCGCGATGGGGAGATCTGGTTTGAGCGTCTGCTGGCCATCGGCGAGGTCCCGGACCCGGAGGAGCTCATCCCCCTCCTGGAGGACCTTGAGGCCCTGGTGGCGGAACAACCCGCCAAGGCCGCCCACCTGCGCAACCTGGGCTACCTCAAGCTCATCCTCGAGGAGGATGGGGAAGCGGATCTCAGGCGCGCCATGGAGCTTGATGGCCAGGATGCCAGGACCATGGAGCTCCTGGGACTCCTCGCCCTGCGCCATGGCGATCCCACGGAGGCCCGGGCCTGCCTGCTCAAGGCCCTCACCCTGGATCCCAAGGACGCCCGCACCCTGAGGCTCCTGGGCCTGGCCTGCGAGCAGCTCGACGACCCCAGGGGCGCCGAGAGCCACTACACTGCATCCCTGGACGTCAACCCTTCCTTCTTCTGGGGCTGGCACAGCCTCGGTGAGCTCTTCATCAAGCAGGAGGAACTGGTGGACGGCCTGCGCTGCATCCACCGGGCCCGCTCCCTCATGCCCAGGGAACTCAACAGCTACTTCATCCTGGCCGAGCTCTTCTCCGAACAGGGCCACCTGGAGATGGCCCTGGCGGAGATGCACAAGGTGGTTCTGCTCGCTCCCGGGAGATCGGCCCTGGCGGAGGCCTTCTCCCTCATGGGCGAACTCCGGAAGGACATGGGTGACGCCGACACCGCCACCTCGTACTTCACCCTTGCAGCCGAGACCAACCCCGATGATCCCAAGCCCTGGTGTGCCATGGGTGACTTCGCCCGGGAGGAGGAGCGCTGGGAGGATGCCCAGCGCTGCTACCGCGAGGCCCTCGCCCGCGACCCCGAGGCCGCCGACATCCAGGTGCAACTGGGCTATGTACTGATGCACAACGGGCACTGCGCCGAATCGGAGAAGGCCTTCCTGTCCGCCCTGGAGGCCGACCCGGGGGAGTACAGCGCCTTCCTGGGCCTGGCCGAGTGCCACCGCACCATGGGCAGGCAGGACGAGCAGCACCGCATGGTGGCCCGGGCCATGGAGCTGGCCCCTGAGGACCCGGATGTCTGGAACGCCTACGGCGTGGCCCTGGAAGTCCGCAAGCACCCCGTGGAGGCCACGGAAGCCTATGAAAAGGCCCTGACCTTCGCCCCCTTCCACCGGAAGGCCGCCAACAACCTCGGATTCTTGCTGGAGAAACGCATGGCGGAAGGGGAGGCTGAGCTCAAACCCAAGGCCGTCGAAGCCTGGAAACGGCGCCTCCTGATCTGCAGAGACGAGGGGCAGAGCCTCAAGATGGCCACCGAGCACCTGGAGAAGCTGGGCGTCCCGTCCGCCACCATTGAGAACTGGCTCCAGAACGAGACCGGCAACACCCTGTAGGCATCCGGCTGCCCTTGCCCTCCGGCCCCCGGGACCCCCGGGGGCCCTTTATTTCAGGAGCATCCGAGTCCTTGACTTCGAGTGCACTCGAAGGCGTAGGCTGGATGCTGCCATGGACACCCCGACCCTTATCCATCAGCGAACTGGCCACCCACACGGGCCTCACGGCTCACACGCTCCGCTTCTACGAATCCGAGAGCCTCTTACGCCCTGTGGGACGCTCAGCCAGCGGCCACCGTCGCTATCAAAGCTCAGACATTGCCTGCTTGGCGTTTGTGAGGCGGCTCAAAGCGACGGGGATATCCTTGACCGTAAGATCCAGACGTACCAGGAATGCCTGAATCCAAGAGGTGAGCCATGACAGCCCCCACCATGAGCCGCTACGAGCGCGGTTGGAAAAAGCTTCAGGAGATCGACGGAGAGGCCGGAGAGAAGGTCGTGGCCTCCCTGGCCGATTTGGCCCCGGACTTCGCCCGGCTTCTCATCGAGTTCCCCTTCGGGGACATCTACAGTCGTCCCCAACTGGACCTCAAATCCCGGGAGATCGCCGTGGTAGCTGCTCTGACGGCGATGGGCCATGCAGCGCCCCAGCTGAAGGTCCACCTCCATGGCGCCCTGAACGTGGGCTGCACCCGGGAGGAGGTCCTGGAAGTCATCATGCAGATGGCTGTCTATGCGGGCTTCCCGGCGGCCCTCAACGGTCTCCAGGTGGCCCGGGAGGTCTTCAGCGAACGGGGCATCTGACCCTCGCGCTCAGCCGAAGGAAGGGGCCCTCGCAGGGGCCCCTTCCCGTTGGCCTCCGACTTGCGGGATCAGTTCTTCAGACTCTGCAGCGGTGCAGGAATCCGGCCACCCCGCAGGATGAAGTCCCGGGCGGAGTAGGGATTCACCCGCATGACCGGCCCCGAACCCAGCAGGCCGCCGAACTCCACCACATCCCCCACCTGGGTCCCGGGGGCCGGGATGATGCGCACCGCGGTGGTCTTGTGGTTGACCATGCCGATGGCCACCTCGTCGGCGATGATGGCCGAAAGGGTGGAGGCGCTGGTGTCCCCGGGGACGCAGATCATGTCCAGGCCCACAGAGCATACGCAGGTCATGGCCTCCAGCTTCTCCAGGGTCAGGGCCCCGCAGAGGGCGGCTTCGATCATGCCCGCATCCTCGCTCACCGGGATGAAGGCCCCGGAAAGCCCCCCCACATAGGAAGAGGCCATCACACCACCCTTCTTGACCGCATCATTGAGCAGGGCCAGAGCCGCTGTGGTGCCGGGTCCGCCGCACTTCTCCAGACCCATGGCCTCCAGAATGTGGGCCACACTGTCTCCCACTGCCGGAGTGGGTGCCAGGGAGAGGTCCACGATGCCGAAGGGGACCCCCAGGCGCTGAGAGGCTTCCTGAGCCACCAGCTGCCCCACGCGGGTGATCTTGAAGGCGGTCCTCTTGATGGCCTCGGAGACCGCCCCGAAGTCCTGTCCCTGGGTCCGCTTGACCGCATTGGCCACGACACCGGGCCCGCTGACGCCCACGTTGATGACGCACTCCGGCTCGCCGACCCCATGGAAGGCACCGGCCATGAACGGGTTGTCCTCGGGCACATTGGCGAAGACCACCAGTTTGGCGCAGGCCAGGGCACCACGGTCTCCGGAGAGCTCGGCCGCCTCCTTGATGATCATGCCCATGTCCCGCACCGCATCCATGTTGATGCCGGCCTTGGTGGTGGCGACATTGACCGAAGCGCACACCCTCTCGGTGGTGGAGAGGGCTTCAGGGAGCGCCTTCACCAAGGCGCGGTCGCCCCGGGTGTAGCCCTTGTGGACCAGAGCCGAGAAGCCTCCGATGAAGTTGACCCCCACCTCCTTCGCCGCCCTGTCCAGGGTCTCGGCGAAGCGGGTGTAGTTCTGCTCATCGCTGCTTTCGGCCACGATGGAGATGGGCGTCACCGAGATGCGCTTGTTGATGATGGGAATGCCGAACTCCCGCTCGATCTCCTCCCCGGTCTTCACCAGCTTTTCGGCACAGCTCGTGATCTTGTCGTAGATCCGGCGCCGGGAGGTCAGAGAGCTCTCCGCCGCGCAGTCCCGCAGCGAGATGCCCATCGTGATCGTGCGGATGTCCAGGTTCTCCTGGTCGATCATGCTGTTGGTTTCGACGATCTCATTGATATTAAACATTTATTTCACCATATAGGCAAGAGATGGAGGACTGCACCGAGCGGAACTTCAGATGCGGTGCATGCTCTTGAAGATGTCTTCCCTCTGGAGCCGGATCTCCACCCCCAGCTCCTGCCCTTTGGCGGCGAGCTTCTCCTGCAGTTCCCGGCAGTCCAGGGCGGTGGTGGCGGTGTCCACCATCATGATCATGGTGAAGAGCTCTCCCATGATGGTCTGGGAGATGTCCAGGATGTTCGTGTTCGTCTCGGCCAGGACAGCCGTCACACCGGCGATGATGCCCACGCGATCACAACCCAGGACGGTGATGACTGCTTTCATGTACTCCCCCTCATGACGAAGGATCATCTTAGCAGCCGGACCCACCCTGGGGCAGCTTGGCAGCCGGGCGTGGCAGGCCCTGAGGGCCTTCACCCTCCGGGGAACAGAAGACCTGGTCCTGGTCTGCGGCATCCAGGAATGCTTTTCCGGGTCAGCGGCTGCGCAAGGCCAACCGGTAGGCCGTCACATTCCGGTTGTGCTCCTTCAGGGTCGCCGCAAAGCGGTGCCCTCCGTGGCCGGTGGCCACAAAGTAGAGGTCACCGTTGATCTCCGGGCTCTTGGCGGCGGCGATGGCTGCGGGCCCGGGCACCGCGATGGGGGTCGGGGGCAGGCCCGGCACCGTGTAGGTGTTGAAGCGGCTGGGACGCCTGACATCCTCTGCCGTGGGGGCCGTGAAGCGGAGGTCCCCGTTCAACCACCGGGCGTACTGACTGGTCGGATCGCACTGGAGGGGCATACCGATCCGGAGCCGCTGGGCATATACCCCAGCCACCCGTGGCAGTTCCTCCGGCAGCGCCGTCTCCTTCTCCGCCAGGGAGGCGAGCTTGAGGGTGTCATAGGGGGGCAGGACGCCACCTTCAAGGGT
Organism: uncultured Holophaga sp.; assembly: GCF_963677305.1. GTDB lineage: Bacteria > Acidobacteriota > Holophagae > Holophagales > Holophagaceae > Holophaga. The sequence continues at coordinate 2,000,967 of NZ_OY781925.1, read as the reverse complement.
GGGGAGCACCCGATCATGAAAGGACTCCACCATGTCCAGCATGATCTCCTCGGGCTCCATGGCATGATGCAATCGGTAGGTCGCAGGGGCCACCAGCCCCTCCAGGCTCTCTGCCCCGGGGAAACCCGCCGCCCTGGCCAGCCGCCCACTCTTCCAGAGAGTCCAGAAGACCTCTTCGGGCACGAAGTCTTTGAGACGACGCTGAAGGCTCCAGGCGTGCATCCCGGGCACCACGACGACCTTGGTGTAGTGGATCTCACCCCGCCGGAGCTTGCCCGCCACCCCCGCGAGGCTGGCTCCAGGGGAGAAGGTGTACTCCCCCCGAATGAGCTGGAGCCTGCGGGCCCGGGCCCAGAGTTTGAAGAGGGCGGCGGAGCGGATCACGCCGTCTTTCTCCATCTGGCTGGCGACCTGATCCAAGGTGGCACCCCGGCGCACCAGCACCGTGGCCTCCCGGTCCAGGGGCCCTCCGCGCTCCAGCGTCCAGAGCGCCGACAGGGGAATGAGGGCGAGCACCAGGGTCGCCACCAGGAAACGCAGGGAGAGGCCTGTCTTCACTCAGCGAGCTCCCGATGCTGCACCACGAGAGAGGCCACCGTCTCCCGAAGGTGGGCGGCGAGGATCTCCACCAGGGCTACGCTGCGGTGCTGACCGCCGGTGCAGCCAATGGCCACCGTGTGGTAGGCCCTGCCCTCCTGTTCCATGAAGGGCCAGACCCAGCGCAGCCAGTTCTCAGCCATGGCGACAAAGGTGTTGAAGTCATCCGACTGAAGCAGGTAGTCCCGCACGGCTTGGTCCCGCCCGGTCAGGGGACGAAGCTCGGGCATGTAGAAGGGATTGGGCAGAAAGCGGGCATCCAGGACCATGTCGGCATCCGTGGGCAGACCGTTCTTGAAGCCGAAGCTCACCAGGCGAAGGGTGGTGCCGGGCGCTGAGAGTCCGGGAAAGAGCCCGGCGATGGTGCGGCGCAGCTGGGAAAGATTCAGATGGCTGGTGTTGACCACGGCGCTGGCGGCCCTTCGGATGGGAGCCAGCAGCGCCCGCTCCTCCTGGAGGGCCTGGGCCACATCTCCGCCCCGGGCCAGGAAGTGAGGACGCCGGGATTCGGAGAAGCGGCGGAGAAGCACGGGATCATCGGCTTCCACAAAGATCACGTGAACAGGGATGGACCGATCCTGGAGGGACTCCATGAGGGGCAGGAACTCCTCCACGAAGCTGGCATGGCGGTTGTCCATCCCCACGGCGAGCCGCAGGCGGGTGGGATTGAGCTTGCTCTCAACCTCCAGCAGCGGTTCCAGGAGCCGGGCCGGAACATTGTCGAGGGCCGTGCAGCCAGCGTCCTCCAGGGCGCTCAGGACCGAGCGCCGCCCGGCTCCCGACATCCCTGTGACGATCACCAGCTCCATGACGATTACTCCTCGTCGATGCCCCCGGCATTGAAGCGCAGGACCCGCTGGACCCCCTCACCGCTATCGGAGACATCCACCAGAAGACCGGTCTCGTCGGGTCCCAGCTCATGGACATCCCCGGCCTCCCGGAAGAAGTCCGAATCCGGCATATAGGCGGGCTGAGGCTCCACCCGGTAGAGGTAGGAAATGATCTCGTCCTCGTACCCGAAGCGCATCTGTTCGAAGTATTCGTAGGATTCCCGCTTGTACTCCACCAGGGGATCCTTCTGGCCGTAGCCGCGGAAGCCGATGGCCTCCTTCAGGTGGTCCATGACCAGCAGATGCCGTTTCCAGGCCGAGTCGATGATCTGCAGGATGGCCACCCGCTCGTGCCAACGCAGGATCTCCTCACTGCCCAGGCGGGTCTCCTTCTCCTCATAGGCTGACTGCACCAGGGTGGTCAGGCTCTGGATGGCCTCGGCCCGGGAAAGGGCAGCCAGCGCCTCGAAGTCCACCTCCGCCAGGGCGAAGAGCTGCTCGAAGCGCTCCTTGAAACCCTCGATGTCCTTCTCGCCCTTCTCGGGCAGGTAGTCGTGGACCAGTCCCTCGCAGACCTCACCGGCGATGCGGAGGACGTACTCCCGGGTGTTGCCCTTGAGGATCTCCGTGCGCAGCCCGTAGAAGAAGATGCGCTGCTTGTTCATCACATCGTCGTACTTGAGCAGGTGCTCGCGGATCTCGAAGTTCTGGGTCTCCACCCGTTTCTGGCTCCGCTCAATGGCTCGGGTCACCATGCCCGCCTCAATGGGCTCTTCGTCGTTCATGCCCAGGGTGGACATCATGGCCTTGATGCGGTCCCCGCCGAAGATGCGCATGAGGTCGTCCTCAAGGCTCAGATAGAAGCGGGAGGAACCGGGGTCGCCCTGGCGGCCGGCGCGCCCGCGGAGCTGATTGTCGATGCGGCGACTCTCGTGACGCTCCGTGCCCAGGATATGCAGGCCTCCGGAAGCCCGGACCTCCTCCTTCTCCGCCTCGGTCTGTCGGGCCATCTCTTCCACCAGGGCCGAGAACTCGGGGGTCTCCCTTCCCTCCTCGTCATAGAGCTCGATGCTCCGCTTGCGGGCCTCCAGGCGAGCCAGGCCCTCCGGATTGCCACCCAGCAGAATGTCGGTGCCGCGACCGGCCATGTTGGTGGCGATGGTCACGGCTCCCTTGCGGCCGGCCTGGGCGATGATCTCGGCCTCCCGCTCATGGTGCTTGGCATTGAGGACAACGTGGCGCACTCCGGCGACCTTGAGCTGCTCGGCCAGGAATTCGCTGGACTCGATGCTGGCGGTGCCCACCAGCACCGGCTGCCCATTCTCGTGGAGCTCCTTGATCTCCTCGACGATGGCCTTGACCTTGCCCTTCCGGGTGGCATAGACCACGTCGGCGAAGTCCCTGCGGATCATGGGCTTGTTGGTGGGGACGATCACCACTTCGAGCTTGTAGATCTGCAGCAGCTCCCGGGCCTCGGTCTCGGCGGTGCCGGTCATGCCCGCCAGCTTGGTGTACATCCGGAAGAAGTTCTGGAAGGTCACCGTGGCCAGGGTCTGGTTCTCGGCGTTGACCTCCACCCCCTCCTTGGCCTCGATGGCCTGATGGAGACCGTTGGACCAGCGGCGACCGGGCATCATGCGGCCCGTGAACTCGTCCACGATGACGATCTCGTCGCCCCGGCCATCCTCCCGGGGACGCACCATGTAATCCACATCCCTCTTGTAGAGGTTGTGGGCGAGCAGGGCCTGGTTCATGCCATGGAGGGTGTCGATGGCGCTGGGGTCGTAGAGGTTTGCCACCCCCAGGAGGCGCTCCGCGTGGCGGATGCCATCGTCGGTGAGCATGACCTGGCGATCCTTCTCATCGACCTTGTAGTCCACCTCGATCTCAAGCTTTGGAATGAGGGCATCGATGCGGTAGTACTTGGAGGTGTCCTCCTCGCTGGAGCCCGCGATGATCAGGGGCGTCCGGGCCTCATCGATGAGGATGGAGTCCACTTCGTCCACGATGGCGAAGGCGAAGCCGCGCTGGGTGAACTCCTCCAGGGACCACTTCATGTTGTCGCGGAGATAGTCGAAGCCCAACTCGTTGTTGGTGCAGTAGGTGATGTCACAGGCATAGGCCTCGCGGCGCTCCTCGTCGGAGAGACCGTGCTGGATGATGCCCACCGTGAGCCCCATCCAGGTGTAGAGGCGCCCCATCCACTCCGCGTCACGCCGAGCCAGATAGTCGTTCACCGTCACCAGATGGGCGCCCTTGCCCGCAAGGGCGTTCAGATAGAGCGGCAGGGTCGCGGTGAGGGTCTTGCCCTCGCCGGTCCTCATCTCAGAGACCTTGCCTTCGTGGAGGACCATGCCGCCCACCAGCTGGACATCGAAGTGACGCATCTTGAGGACCCGCCGGGATCCCTCGCGGAGAGCGGCAAAAGCCTCGGGCAGGATCTCGTCCAGGGTCGCCCCCTCCTCCAGGCGGGTCTTGAGGGCGGGGGTGCACTGCTTGAGTTCCTCATCGCTCATGGCCTGGAACTGCGGCTCCAGCGCGTTGATCAGCTGGACTTTCGCCCAGAGGCGCTTGAGCTCCCGGTCATTCTTGGAGCCGATGAGTTTCTTCAGCAGATTGTCGAGCATTCTGGATCCGATCCCGTCAAAGCTCTGAGTGTACCCATGAATGGCCGGGATTCACAGTGCCGCCCGTGGCCGGAGGCCTTTGCCGGGGAGGCGCATTGACGCAAACTGTTGGAGTGGAGGCCCTATGGCACTGGAGATGACCTTCGGCATCATCAAGCCCAACGCAGTCCAAGACCGCCATATCGGCGAGATCCTGACGGCCATCGAACAGGCTGGCTTCACCCTCCGCGGCATGAAGCTGACCACCCTCAGCTCCCCCGTGGTCCGGGGCTTCTATCGGGAGCACCTCGCCAAGCCCTTCTTTCCAGACCTGGAAACATTCATGACAGAAGGCCCCGTGGTGCTGCTGGCCCTGGAAGCCGAGGACGCCATCCGCCGCTGGCGGGAGCTCATGGGCGTCACGGACAGCGACAAGGCAGCCCCGGGGACCCTCAGGCGGCGCTTCGGCATGGGCATCACCCGCAACGCGGTCCATGGCTCTGACTCCCAGGCCAATGCCGAAGCGGAGATCCACCACTTCTTCAACGCCTTCGAGCTCGTCTGATCCCCGGAGCCCCCATGCGCCCCCTCCTGATCATCCCCGCCCTCACCCTCCTCCTGGCCTGCGGGTCCAGGAGCGGCGAGCTCTCCAAGCGGGAGGCCGAGCGGGACATCAAGCAGGACTATCCCGTCACCGTCTGCCTCCAGGTGCCCAACAGCGTGGCTCCCGTGAAGGGTTCCCCCGAGTTCGCCAAATACGTCCAGATGGCCGAGACTCTGACCAAGAGCGGCTGGTTCGCCGTCTTCCGGACGCCCCAGGGGGACCGGGAGCGCTTCGAGTTCAAGCTGCTGCCCGCCGCTCCCAAGGATATCCGGAGCGCCCCGCGGGGCTTCGAGGTGCCCGCCGCCCAGGCGGAGTTCGTGGAGGCCCTGAAGCTGGAGCCCACCCGGGATGGCGCCAAGGTCACCTATCGCATCCGCCTGGCCAACCCCACAGAGCACTTCGAGCTCTATGCCACCCTGCACCGGGCCCGCATCGGCGGCACCACAGAGCGCCACGCCACCTACCGCAAGGAGGGCCGCAAGTGGATCCTCCAGGGCACCGACGAGGCCTACCGGAAGAAGGACTGAGCCCCGCTCCTCCCTCCTTTTTGATGATCCTCAATAAATCCAGGGAGAAGGCTGCCGGTGCCCCCTGACTCCGGAACCGCCTCCCCCTTGGGCTATCTGGACGAACTCATCCGGCTTAGTGCTGCTCGGCCAGCCTGAGAATGGCGTCCCCGAGCTGCACCCGGGACTTCCTGAGCACCGCGGGGTTGACCAGGAACTTGGGCTTGCCCCCCTCCCCGGTCACCACGATGGCCGCATGGGCCGCCATGTCCCGTCGACTGCCGATGACCAGCTTGCCGCTGCCCGCCGCCATGCGTGCCAGACCGGGGTTGTTGCAGAAGATCGCCGGCGCGGACCCATCCAGGCGTATCCCCGCGCCCTCCAGGGCATCCTTCATGCCCGGATCCGCACAGGTAAGCGAGGACACATGGCTACTGTCCAGCAACACCTTCACAAAGCGGGCGGTCTGGGACGCCGACAAGTCCTGGGCGTCCAGGAGGCTCCCCACCATGAGCAACCCCGCAAGGCCGAAACAGAGCTTCATCATCTTCTCCCCCATCAGACCCGGAAGCGTCCCACCAGACCGTTCAGGCGCCGGGTCGCCTGCTCCAGCCCGTCCAGCACCTGCGTAGACTCCCGCAGCGTCGCCGCCATCTCCTCAGTGGCCGAGGCATTCTGGGCCGCCAGACCCGAGAGGCCATCCATGAGGCTCGCCACCGCCGCGCTGTCCTGGCTCTGGGTCCGGCTCTGGGCCCCGATCTCCCGGATGCGGGACTCGCTGCCCGCGATGGCCTGCTGAATGCTGCCGAGGGCCTCGCCGGCGGTGTCCACCAAGGCCGTGCCGTCCAGGACGTTGGCCTCAGAGGTCTGGATGAGCTCCCGGATCTCCCGGGTGGCCTGAGCCGAGCGCTCTGCCAGCTTCCGGACTTCCTCCGCCACCACGGCGAAACCCTTGCCGTGCTCGCCGGCCTTGGCCGCCTCGATGGCCGCATTGAGCGAGAGCAGGTTGGTCTGCCCCGCGATGTCATTGATCACCACCAGGATCCCTGCGATGCGCTTGGAGTCCCGACCGATGACCCCCATGCCCTCCACGGAGCCGTCCACCGCCCGGCGCCCAGAGGCGGCCGCCTCCAGCGCCTGGCCACAGACCTCCAGGGCCGCCTCTGCCGCACCGTCAATGGCCACCGAAGACCGGGTGATGGCCTCCACCTTGCTGCGGGTCCGCACCACGCTGTCCTGCTGCTGCTCCGCGGCCATGGCGATGGACTCCGCCGTGCAGGCCATCTCCCCCGCACTGGCGTGGACCTGGAGAGAGGCCGTGGCGATCTCCCCACTGATGGCGGCGATCTGGCGCACCATCTCCTGCAGGTTGGAGGTGAAGTGGTTGAAGTGTCCGGCCAGCTGCCCGAACTCGTCACCCCGGCCCTCATCCAGCCGCGCCGAGAGGTCCCCCTCCCCTTCGGAGATGTCCTTGAGCCGTCCCTGGATGGCCACCAGGGGCTTGACGATCACTTGGGCCAGCCAGAGGGCGGCGAGACTGCCCACCACCAGCATGCCGAAGCCCAGCCCCAGCATGTGGAGGTTGTTGACACGGCTGGCGCTCCTGAGAGCCACATCATCGGCCCCCACCACCAGGTACCAGCGCTGCCCCGGATCCATGGGGTTCTCCTCATGGATGCGCACGCCCATCAGACGGATCGGGGAGACCTCGAGCACAAAGCGCTCCCCCTTCTCGGCGGCCACGGGCTTGAGCAGGGAGGCCAGGTCCATCCCCTGGGCCTTGGGAGTGGAGCGCAGGGCCTTGAGCTTGAGGGCACCCCCCTCGTCAATCCCCACCACCGCCCCGAAGACCACATCCCCGTCCTGGCGGAGCCCCTCCAGGGTCCGCTCCATGTAGCCCACATCGTCCGTCAGGAAGCCCGCCCGGGCCCCCTCCGCCGTCAGGGCAGCCAGGCTCAGCCCCTTGGCCGCCTGGGCACCGCTCTGGGCCTCCCGGAGCGAGCGCGCGGCCACCAGGGAGGCCGCCACCGCCAGAAGCAGGGTGAGCCCCACGATGGAGACCAGGAGCCGGGTGCGGACCCCCATCCGGCGCAGACCGTCAAACATGGCATAACCTCTCATAAATCGGAAACAACAGACAGGACCATAGGTCCAGCACGATCAGCAAAAATGCCGACAAATGCTGAATTCTATCGATATAGGCAATTGCATTGTAATACGATGCATTGCCGTGTCATTTCCTATTTTAAGCCTTAATTAATGTTATAAAAATATTTAGCTATGATTCATAGCCATGATTAAAATTAATGACACAATTCTTTAACTTATAAACAATAATATGCCACTTTTTACCAAGCACGCCATCCAGTGGCCATGCCAGTCCCAAGCCCCCTCTTTGGTGGTCCTCCCAGGGCTGCGCCCCAGACGGGGCGCAGCCACTTCCCCCTTAACTCATGGAAGCCAGCTGCACTTTTTTCATCCCTCCCGCTTCGGCAGATGCAAAAAGCCCTCCCGAAGGGGAGGGCTCTCAGAGACCGGACCGGGGATCAACCCTGGCGCTGGGCCTTCTTGCGATCGTTCTCGTTCAGCACGCGCTTGCGCATGCGGATGAAGTTGGGAGTGACCTCCACCAGCTCATCGGACTCGATGTATTCCAGGGCCTGCTCCAGGGTGTGCTCCCGGGGAGGCGTCAGGCGGGTGGCGTCATCACTGCCGCTGGAGCGCATGTTGGAGAGCTTCTTCGCCTTGGCGACGTTCACCACCAGGTCGTTCTCGCGGGCGTGTTCGCCCACGATCATGCCCTCGTAGCACTTGGTCTGGGGCTGGATGAAGATGACACCGCGCTCCTCCAGGTTCATGAGGGCGAAGCCCACGGACTCGCACTGCTCCATGCAGACCAGCACGCCGTTCTTGCGGCCGGGCAGCTCACCCTTGTAGGGGCCGTAGTGGCTGAAGAGCGTGTTGAGGATACCCTCTCCCCGGGAATCGGTCATGAGCTGCGAACGGTAGCCGATGAGGCCGCGGCTGGGGATCTTGAAGTGCAGACGCACACGGCCGCCTTCGTTGGCCATGTCCTGCATCTCGGCCTTGCGCAGACCCATCTGCTCCATCACCACGCCCATGGTGGCCTCGGGCACATCGATGGTCACATCCTCGTAGGGCTCCAGCTTCTCGCCGGTCGCCTCGTCGGTGTGGATGATCACCTCGGGGCGGCTCACGCAGAGCTCAAAGCCCTCGCGGCGCATGGTTTCGATGAGCACGGAGAGATGGAGCTCACCGCGGCCGCTGACCTTCCAGGAGTCGGGACTCTCGGTGTCCTCGACCCGGAGGGCCACGTTGTACTGAAGCTCCTTGGTGAGACGCTCGCGGATGCGACGGCTCTGGACATATTTGCCGTCCTGACCGGCGAAGGGGCCATTGTTCACCATGAACATCATGGCAATGGTCGGCTCGTCGATCTCCACATAGGGAAGAGGCTGGGGATTCTCGAGGCTGGCGATGGTCTCGCCCACCCGGATGTCAGGGATACCGGCCAGGGCCACGATCTCACCGGCACTGGCCTCCGTGGCCTGGACGCGCTGGAGCCCCTCGAAGCCGTAGAGCTGGGTCACACGGTGCTGCTGGATGCTGCCATCCCGCTTCACCAGGGAGACGGTCTCGCCTACCTTGAGCTTGCCGTTGACGATGCGGCCGATGCCGATCTGCCCCACGAAGTCGCTGTAGTCCATCAGGGTGAGCAGCATTTGCAGGGACGCATCGGCGCTGCCCTTGGGCTGGGGGCAGTGCTTCACGATGGTGTCGAAGAGGGGATCCATGGTCTCGGCCGGATCATTCATGTCGAGCATGGCGTATTCCTCCTTGGCGGAGGCGAAGACGCAGGGGAAGTCGAGCTGCTCGTCGTTGGCTCCCAGCTCGATGAGGAGCTCGAAGACCTGGTCCTGGGACCAGTGGGGACGGGCCCCGGGGCGGTCCACCTTGTTGATGACCACGATGGGGCGCAGGCCGAGGGCCAGGGCCTTTCGGGTCACGAACTTGGTCTGGGGCATGGGGCCATCGAAGGCATCCACCACCAGCAGCACGGAGTCCACCATGGAGAGCACACGCTCCACCTCGCCGCCGAAGTCGGCGTGACCAGGGGTGTCCACGATATTGAAGCGGTAGCCGCCCCAGTGGAGGGCCGTGGTCTTGGCCAGAATGGTGATGCCGCGCTCCCGCTCCTGGTCGTTGGAGTCCATGGCGCGCTCCTGCACGCGCTGGTTGTCGCGGAACATGTGGGCACCCTTGAAGAGGGCATCCACCAGAGTGGTCTTGCCATGATCGACGTGGGCGATGATGGCGATGTTACGGATCTTATCGATGGGCGTCATGCGAATCCTGGAGAGCGGGCCCGATCCGGGGACACACCCCCCAGCATGGGCAGAATCTCTCATTTTACCAGTCCCGAGTGAAAATGCCGAGCACAGAAAACCCCCGGGCCCCTGAAAGGGGGTCCAGGGGCCGCTCTTTCCATGCTTCAGGCGTTCCCGATATGCCGCCAGTCGGTGAAGACGGGGTCGAAGCCCTGCCCCACAAGCATGTCTCTGACCGCCGCCACGCTGCGGTCGTCGTGGATGTGGAACTGCCCCTCCCGGTCATCCCGGGTCTCGGGGGTGTAGCCCCCCACACAGGAGGAGGAGGCCGCCGACATCTTGGTGATACCCAGGCCCAGCATGTGGTCCCGGAAGACCGCATCTTCACGGGTGGAGAGGGTGATGCCCACCCGGGGGAAGAGGATGCGCGCCAGGGCGATGACCTTGACCAGATCCCGGTCGGAGATGGCGTTGTAGCTGCGGGGGTCGCCGGGCACAGGACGGATCCTTGGGAAGGAGAGCCCGTATTCCACCCCGGGGTAGTTCTTCTCCAGGCGGCGCAGGTGCGCGAAGAGCCGCGGCACCTCTTCCCTCCAGGGCGCCAGACCCAGCAAGGCTCCCAGGGTGATCTGGCGGAAGCCCGCCTGGGCCATGCGGTCCGGCGCCTCCAGACGGTACTCGAAGTTCCGCTTGGGTCCTTTGGGGTGCAGTTCCAGATAGAGCTCACGGTCGTAGGTCTCCTGGAACATGGTGACCCCCTCGGCCCCGGCTTTGTACAGCTCCCGGTATTCGTCCAGCTCCAGAGAGTACACCTCCAGACAGACCGCGGCGAAGTGCTTCGAGGCGGTGCGGACAGACTCGGCGATGTATTCGGGGGGAGACTGGGTGCGGGACTCGCCCGTGAGCAGCAGGCAACTCTGGATGCCCATGCCCGCCAGGGCACGACACTCCCGGTCGATCCCCGCCTGGTCCAGCTTCTGGCGCTGGATGCCCGCCAGGGCCCGGAAACCACAGTAGAGGCAGGCGTTCTGGCAGTGGTTGGAGATGTAAAGCGGCGCAAAGAGACTGATGGTACGGCCGAATTGGCGTCGGGTCAGGCGCTGGGCCTCCTGGGCCAGGTTCTCCAGCAGTTGCGGATCATCATCCGCAAAGAGCTCTCCACAATCCTCGATCCGGAGTCTCGAAAGGCCGGCCATCACGCCTGCCCGTGGAGGAAGCCGGTGAGGGGGGAAGAGGCCTGGGCCACGCCGCAAACGGCCGCCTGCCCGGCCAGGAAGGCCTTCCGGCCCGCCTCCACGGCCTGGGCAAAGGCCTCGGCCATGAGGGGGGCGTCCTGGGAGGCGGCCACAGCGGTGTTCACCAGCACCGCAGCGGCCCCCATCTCCATGGCCTGGGCGGCCTGGGAGGGCTTCCCGATGCCCGCATCGACAATGATAGGCACCTCATCGATTTCATTCAGAAGCACCTCGATCATGGCCTCCATCCGGATCCCCTGGTTCGAGCCAATGAGGGAGCCCAGGGGCATCACCGCCGCCGCACCGGCCTGAACCAGAGCTCGGGCCACATAGAGGTCGGGGTTCATGTAGGGGAGCACCACGAAGCCCTCAGCGGCCAGCACCTCGGTGGCCTTGAGGGTGGCCTGGTTGTCGGGCAGCAGGTACTTGCTGTCGTTGATGACCTCGATCTTCACCCAGTTGCCGTAACCCGCCTCCCGGGCGATGCGGGCGATGCGGACGGCCTCCTCGGCGCTGCGGGCGCCACTGGTGTTCACCAGTAGCGTGGTCCCTTCGGGCACATAGCTGAGGATGTTCTCCTCGGTCTGTTCCAGGTCGATGCGCCGCACCGCCACCGTCACGATCTCCGAGCCGGAGCGCAGGATGGCCTCCCGCATGTCCGCCTTGCGTCCGAACTTGCCCGTGCCCAGCAGGAAGCGGCTCCCGAAAGTCCTGTCGGCGATCCGCAGGGGATCGCGCTGCGCCTTGTCCACCATGTCCTAACCTCCTCCCACCAGAGAGACCAGCTCGATGCGATCACCCTCGTTCAGGACCGTCTGGCCCCAGGCATCCCGCTTCAGGATGGTCCCGTTCAGCTCGGCGATGAGGCCGGTGGCCCCCACCCCGAGCGATTCGATGAAGACAGCCAGGGTGGTCCCCGGGGCCGCCACGCGCTCCTTGCCGTTCACCGTGAGGATCACCGCCGAGCCCTCACCTTGGCCAGCAGCTCCGGCAGCCGGTCCTGGGCCCGCACGATGCCGATGACCCGGGCCCCGGCCTCCAGGGCCTCCTCCACGTTGGAGAGGTCGATGCCCCCGATGGCCACGAAGGAGACCCCCATGGCCGCCACCTCCCGGACATAGTCCAGGCCCACGGCCGGGCGTCCCGGCTTCGTGGGGGTGGGATGCACAGGCCCGGCGGAGATGTAGTCCGCGCCCTCCTGGCAGGCCAAGCGGGCCTGCTCGGGGCTGTGGGTGGTCTTGCCCAGGGTCAGTGCCTTCCCGATGAGGGCCCTCACCGGGGCCGTGGGGGTGTCCTGCCCGATATGGACCCCGTCGGCCCCCAGCTCCAGGGCCAGCTCGGGATCATCGTTCAGGATGAAAGAGAACTCGAAGGCATCCTTGAGGCCCAGCACCACCCTCGCCTTGGTGGCCAGTACCGAGCGGTCCGCCACCTTGTCCCGCAGTTGCACCGTGCGGCTGCCAGCCTTCACGGCCTGGATCAGGACCTCCGGATCATCCGAGACCACATAGACATCTGGTGTGAAAAGCGGCCTGCCCAAAACCCGTACCCCCTGACTGCGTGGACTCCACTTCTACCACGACCGGGGCCCGGGGTGTTCCAGGCCGTGTCCCGCCTTGACTTCAGTCACTGCCCCTCAGCCCTCGCGGCGGTATGACTCTGCAAGGAGTGAGATGTAGTGCAGCACCTCCTGCTGGCCACCGCAGCGGCCAACCTGGTCCCCGAGCTGCATCATGCAGGCGGGGCAGCCGGTGGATACCACATCCGCCTGGGTCTGCAGGATGTCCTCGCCCTTCTTCCGGCCGATGAGCGAAGCAGTCTCGTAGTGGGAGAGGACGAAGGAGCCCCCGCTGCCACAGCATGCGTCCGGGGCCGACATCTCCCTGAAGGTGAGGCCCGGAATGGCCCTCAGGATCTCCCTAGGCTCGCTGGAGACCTTCATGGCCTTCTTCAGATGGCAGGGGTCGTGGTAAGTCACGCTGCGCTCGACCCTGCCCCGGGGCGCCCGCAGCCCCACCACCCGGGTGAGGAAGGTGGAGATGTCATGGGTCCGCCCGGCCCAGTGCCGGGCCTTGGGACCGTAAATCGGGTCCCCGGCGAGCATCTCCACATAGTCGTGCTGCCAGGCGCTCCCGCAGGAGCCACAGCCCGTGACCAGGTAATCGCAGCCCGCGGCCTCGAAGGTGTCCAGGTTGTGCCTCGCCAGACTGCGGGCGGTCTCGATGTCCCCGTGGACGAGCACCGGAATGCCGCAGCAGCCCTGCGCCTTCGGGATGTGGACCTCGACTCCGTGGGCCGTCAGCACCTCCACCAGATCCCGCCCGGCCTGGGGATAGAAGTGGTTGAGGGAGTCCCCGGTGAAGAAGGCCACCTTGAGGGTGCTGCCCTCGACGGGGATCCCATCCGGGAGCTGGTCCCGCAGGGATTTGCCGGAGATGGAAGGTATCTTGCGGTCTCGATCAAAACCCAGGGGCGCGCCTAGCAGGGCGAAGGGAGTCCGGGGCGAGATGGAGCGTCCCTCCTTGGCGGAGCGGAAGGCCAGGCCTTGCATCGCCGCGCCGACCTTGAGCCCGGCGCCCAGGAGCCTGGGGTGCTTGAGGCTGGAGAAGATGAGCTGCTTGACCCAGGGGAGACCGTTCTCCCGCACCAGGGCCGCGCGGAGGGCCAGGATGATCCGGTCGAAGCTGACCTTGGTGGGACAGTTGCTCATACAGGACTTGCAGACCAGGCAGTTGAAGAGCATGGTGTGGACCTCGGGATCGCTCAGCTCCAGCTCCCCGGCAAGGATCGCTTCGGCCACAGCGATCCGGGAACGGGTCACTGCGGACTCCACCCGGTCGGCCCCATAGACAGGGCAGACCGCCATACAGTTGCCACACTTCATGCACTTGTCCAACTCGCTCCGGACGATGGCGAGCTCGTCGTGATAGGTCTTCGTCGTCACGGCCATGCCTCAGCTCTCCCGCACCGGGACCATCTTGCAGGGGTTGAGCAGGTACCCGGGATCCAGGGACTCCTTGATGCTGCGCATGAGGTCCAGGCCGCTCTGGCCGAGTTCGTCCTTCAGATACTTCATCTTGGCCATGCCGATGCCGTGCTCCCCCGAGAGGGTGCCCCCGAAGTCCAGGGCGGCCTTGAAGATCTCGTCCACGGCCTTGTGCATCCGCCCCATCTCGTCCGCGTCGTTCTTGTCGCAGAGGATGGTCGGATGGAGGTTGCCATCCCCTGCATGACCGAAGGTGCCCAGGGTGAGCCGGTATTTCCGTCCGATCTCCTGGCAGGTCACCAGCATGTCGGTGATCCGGGAGCGGGGCACCGTGGCATCCTCCAGGATCACGGTGTTGTTGAGGGAAGCAAGGGCCGGCAGGGCATTGCGGCGGGCGGTCCAGAGCTGGTCCCGCTCCTGGTCCGTCTCGGCGGTGCGCAGGTCACCCTGGTTGCCCAGGACTTCACGGACCACGGCCTCGGCCTCGGCCTGCACCAGTTCCCCGGACATGCCATCCACCTCGATCAGCAGCAGGGCCTCGGCCTCCACGGGCAGACCGATGTGGGCGAAGTCCTCCACGGTCCGGATGGTCATGTTGTCCATGATCTCCAGGGTGGCGGGAATGACCTGGGCCGCGATGATGCCCGCCACGCAGTTCCCGGCGTCGGCCAGGGTCTTGAAGACCCCCATCATGGTGCGGCGGTGGCGGGGCGCGGGGATCAGCTTGACGGTGATCTCGGTGATGATGCCCAGGGTCCCCTCGGAGCCCACGAAAAGATTGGTGAAGTCGTAGGCCGTGACGTTCTTCACGGTCTTGCCGCCATAGCGGACCTTCTCCCCGCTGGCGAGCACCACCTCCATGCCCATGACATAGTTCCGGGTCACGCCGTACTTCAGCCCCCGGAGCCCGCCGGAGTTCTCGGAGGCTGATCCCCCCATGGTGGCGGTGGCCACGGTGCCGGGGTCGGGGGGATAGATCAGGCCGTGGGCGGCCACAGCGGCATTGAGGCCATTGATGACGACGCCGGGCTGCACCGTGGCCGTCAGGTTGGCGGCATCGATCTCCAGGATGCGGTTCATCTTCTGGAAGGAGAGGACGATGCCCTTCTTGAGCGGAATGGTGCCCCCGCTGAGGTTCGTTCCGGCCCCTCGGGGGTAGATGGCGATCTGGTGGCGGCGGGCCAAGCGGACCACCTCCTGCACCATCTCGGCTGTGGTGGGCAGCACCACCACATCAGGGGCCTGGCGGGGCAGATCGGCGGTGGCGTCGTAGCTGTAGGCCACCCGATCCACCTTGCCGGTGAGGACGTTCTCCTTGCCCACCAGGGCCTCAAGCTCTTCGATGATCACAGGATCCAGCATTCCAGGGACTCCACAGGACAAGGGGTGATGCGAACTCAGTCGTGTTCAGGGCCTTCCAGACGCTCCGCCAGCAGCTCCGCCGGATGCCTGGCCTGCATGGGGGCCCCGGCCTTGTCGAGGCCGCCTCCCAACTGCAGCAGGCAGCCAGGGCACTCGGCGCAGAGGAAGCGGGCCCCGGTGGCCTGAGCGTTCTCGAGCTTGCGCTTGAGCATCCCCATGGAGATGTCCGGCTGCTTGACGGTGTAGGAGCCGCCCATGCCGCAGCAGGTGTCGGCTTCCGCCATCTCTGCCATCTCGTACCCCGCGGCCTCCAGGGCCGCCCGAGGCTCCTTCGAGAGCCCCAGGTGGCGTTTGGCGTGACAGGAGTCATGGTAGGTGACCCGCTGCAGCTCCAGCCCGTCCTTGGCCCTCAGGCGACCCTCCCGGATCAGGCGGTTCACCAGTTCCGTGAACATGAGGCTCTTGGCCGCCACGGCCT
Source organism: uncultured Holophaga sp. (assembly GCF_963677305.1). Classification (GTDB taxonomy): domain Bacteria; phylum Acidobacteriota; class Holophagae; order Holophagales; family Holophagaceae; genus Holophaga. The sequence goes on along the minus strand of NZ_OY781925.1, from coordinate 1,985,414 downwards.
CGGCCCGTTGAGCCAGACCCTCCATGCCCTGCTTCCGCAGCAGGTGGGGCCACTCCTTCTCCACGGCCGAAGCGCAGGTGGCGCAGGCCGTGACCACATAGTCCGCATCCCCCACATCCAAGGGCCCCACATTGTGGGCGGCAGCCAGGGCGGCCATCTCATCGGCCCCGGATGCCCAGTGGGGAATGCCGCAGCAGGACTGGGCCTGGGGGAAGAGCACCTCGATTCCGGCCTGGTTGAGCACCTTCACCAGAGCGACGCCCACCCGGGGGGAGATGAAGTCGATGGCGCACCCCGCATAGAAGACCGCCTTTTCACGGCCCTTGGGCTGTTGAATCCCGGGGAAGAGATCCCGGAAGGGCCGCTCGGCAATGGCCGGGAGGCTGCGATGCTCCGCTAGGTTAGAGAGGAACATGGGCAGGTGCCGGATGAAGCCGTCCTTGGCAAAGGGCTTCTGCGCGAGGGAGGCAGCCCGGAGCATGGCGTGGAAGAGTTTGCGATTGTTGATGATCTGCAGGGCGGTCTTCTGGATGAAGGGCAGTCCCTCCTTCTTCCCGAGGCGACGGCGCAGCTCCAGGATGAGTCCCGCGATATCGATCTTGGCAGCGCAGACCTCGTTGCACTTGCCGCAGCCGATGCAGAGGGCCTGGATGTCCTCGGTGGTCTTCAGCTCGTTGAACCAGGCAGTGAGGATGGTGCCGATGCCCCCGGTGTAGATGTGGCCGAAGACATGGCCCCCCACCAGCCGGTAGACCGGGCAGACATTGAGGCACGACGCGCAGCGGATGCACTGGAGGGCCTGCTTGAACTCCGGGTCCGCTGCCATGGCGGTGCGCTGGTTGTCCATGAGGATGATGTGCAGGTCCTTCATCGTCCCGTCATCGTTGGGCACGGGCCCCGTGATCATGGAGACGTAGCTGGTGATGAGCTGGCTGGTGGCATTCCTGGGCAGGGCACGCAGGATGGGCGCGGCATCCCGGAAGTGCGGCACCAGCTTCTCGATGCCCACGATGGCCACGTGGGTCTTGGGCAGAGTGGAGACCAGGCGGGCATTGCCCTCATTGGTCATCAAGACCAGGGTGCCGGTCTCGGCGATGGCGATGTTGGCGCCGGTAACCCCCAGGTCCGCCTCGAAGAACTTCTCCCGAAGCTCCCTGCGGGCCACCTTCACCAGACCCTGGATCTCAGGGTCCAAGACCTGCTTCACCTCGGCGCTGAAGAGATCCGCCACCTCCTCCTTGGTGAGGTGCAGGGCGGGCATGACCATATGGGAGGGCTTCTGGTGGGCCAGCTGGCAGATCCACTCGCCCAGGTCCGTCTCATCGGCCTGGATGCCGTGTTCCGCCAGAAATTCATTCAGGTGGATCTCCTCGGAAGCCATGGACTTGGACTTGGCGACCCGCTTGATGCCCTTGGCCTGACAGAGCCTCAGGATGTAGTCCAGGACTTCCTGGGGGCTGCTGGCCCGCAGCACCCTGGCTCCCTTGGCCTCGGCGGCCTTCTGGAACTGCTGCGCCAGCTCCGGCAGGCGCCCGGCGGCCTCTCCCTTGATCCCGGCGATCTCCGTGCGCAGGGCCTCGAAGTCGATGCCCTCAAAGGCCTTGGCCCGGGTGGCCGGGTAGTTCCAGCGGTCCAGGATGCCTCCCAGGTTGGGGTTCTCCAGAGCCTTGGTGACGCGCTTGGCGAAGACCCTGCTCATGGCGCCACCTCCAGATCATCCACGCACACAATGACCAGCTTCTCCGGGCCGTGGACTCCGATGGCCAGCACCCTCTCGATGTCGGCGGTGCGGCTGGGCCCGGTGATGAAGGCCAGGTAGGCCGCCCGATCCGGGTCTACCCGCTCCAGCAGGCTCGCCAGATCGGGCAGCAGAGCCCTGGTGGGCAAGAGGGCGATGTGAACCCAGGGAAGGCTCGAGGCAAGGCGCTGCTCTACCGCCGTCGAATCCTGGACCAGAGTACCGGTGTCCGCCAGCCCCCAACCCATGCGGGTGATCCCCACCCGAGCGGTCCGGGCAGCTTCCCGGGTCACCGGGCAGATGAGACCAGGACAGGGGTCCATGGGGAATCCGGGAGCCAGCACAGCCCTTTCACCCCCCTCGGCCACCCCTTCGGCCTTGAGGCGCTCGCGGAGAAAGTCCATCGCCCCGGAGGCGGTGGGAAAGTGATGGACTTCGGCCCCAGCGGCCCGGGCCCTGGCCTCGAATGCTTCGAACATGCCCACCTCGACACAACAGAGAGAGGACCCCAGGGGCCCCCTCGATTCTACTTCGCCACGGCCTGGATCACCGGGACCGTCCAGGTCAGCACATAGGCCTGGAGGAAGACCACGAGACCCACAAGGCAAGCCAGAGCGATACTGTGCCAGAAGACACCCCGCAGGATCTCGCCCTCCTTGCCCTGCTGTCCCGTGGCCACGCCGGCCACCACGATGCTCTGGGCATCGATCATCTTGCCCATGACGCCGCCCGCGCTGTTGGCGCCGCAGGCCAGGATGGGACTGATCCCCAGCTTCTCGGCGCTGATCTTCTGCAGACCGCCGAAGAGCACATTGGAGGAGGTGTCGCTGCCGGTGAGGGCCACGCCCAGCCAGCCCAGGAGCGGGGAGAAGAAGGGGAAGAACATGCCGGTGGAGGCGAAGGCCAGGCCCATGGTGGCGTCCAGACCGGCATAGCGGGTGGAGAAGCCGAGAGCAAGCATGGCCGTGATGGTCAGCAGCGAGATCCGGATGCGCTTCAGGGTGCCAAAGAAGATCTTCAGGAGTTCCTTGACGGAGAGACCCAGCAGCAGGCCGCTGACGATGCCGGCCAGCAGCAGGCTGGTGCCCGTGGCGGAGAGCCAGTTGAAGGTGTAGACAGCCTCCTCGGCAACGGGCTTGGCCACAACGGGGGGGGCCTTGACGACGGCCTTGTCCAGGGCGGGCACGGGGACCTTGACCACAGACTTGCCGACCAGGAAGTTCTCATGCCCCTTGGCACCGCCGTTCAGATAGGTCTTGACGGTAGGGTGGCCCCAGGCGAAGACGAAGGCGCAGAGGATGACCCAGGGCATCCACGCACGGGCGATGCGCCCGGTGCTGTGGCTGGGACGGCTGGCGGCCTCGGCCTCGCGGGTGTCGGCGGACTCATGGTCGAAGTGCCATGTGTTCTTGGGCTTCCAGAACTTCAGAAGGATGACGGTGGCGACGAGGGAGATCACCGAACTGAAGATGGCCACCAGGGAGGCGCCGAAGTAGTTGCTGACGATGAACTGGGTCAGGGAGAAGCTGCCGCCGCAGACCAGGCAGGCGGGCCAGACTTCCCACATCTTCTTGCGGCCGGCCATGGCCCACACCACCCAGAAGGGCACAATGAGGGAGAAGGGCAGCATCTGGCGACCCACCACGGAACTGAGGGCGTTCTCGGGCAGACCGGTCACCTTGGCCAGGGTGATGATGGGGATTCCGAGAGCACCGAAGGCCACTGGTGCCGTATTGGCGATGAGGGCGAGGACAGCCGCCTTGAGGGGGCGGAAGCCCAGGCCGATGAGCATGGCGCCAGCGATGGCCACGGGGGTACCGAAGCCGGCGGCGCCCTCGATGAAGGCCCCGAAGCTGAAGCCGATGAGAAGCACCTGGATGCGCCGGTCATCCGCCAGGCCCGCGATGGAGTGCTTCACCACCTCGAAGTCCCCGGTCTTCACCGTGATGTCATAGACAAAGATGGCCCCCAGGATGATCCACCCGATGGGCAGCAGGCCGTAGCATGCGCCATAGAGGGCCGCCGCTCCGGCGAGCCTGCCGGGCATGCCGTAGACGAAGATGGCGATGGAGAGCGAGCAGACCAGCCCGAGGATGGCAGCCCAATGGGCCTTGACATGGGCGAAGCCCAGCAGGGCCAGCAGAACGACCACCGGGATGGCCGCCACGGCGGCAGAGAGAAACACGTTCCCCATCACCGGGTTGTACACCTGGGTCCATGTAAGCATTTCCACCTCCTATACAACCTCCAGTCTCTAGGTGTTTTCACCTATGTCAAGCTCCATTCTTCGTCAGCAACAAGTAGTAAATCGTGATTTTTTAATCGATTACATCCGAACCCACCAAGGCCCGCCCGGAGCACAGCCTGGCCTCTTGGAAAACCGAGGCTCCAGCTTGATACGCGACCGAGTCAGGACGGGAACCCGTCCAGAAGCCATGTCTGGAGGAAATCCTGTGGCGTGGGGTTTCCTGCCTTGGGATGGGGCGGAGCCCCCTTGCGGAGACCTTGTTCACCCATCGGAAGGCGGCGACCTGGGCGCCCCTCAAGGATCCGGCTCTCCTCGCGCTCAGCCGCGATCCGGAGGCTTTTCCGCTCTGCAGCATGCAAGAGCCGGTGTCGGGCTCACACCGTGGTCAGCCCCTCGCGGATGGCAAAGCGGGTCAACTCCGCGATGCTGTGCAGGTCCAGCTTGTTCATCAGGTTCTGGCGATGGGCCTCCACCGTCTTCTGGCCGATGTTGAGTTCCTGGGCGATCTCCCTGGCCCGCCGCCCCTCGGCCAGCAGCTTGAGGACCTCCTGCTCCCTTGCCGTGAGGAGGGCCAGGGACTTCTCAGGTGTCGGGGACACCTGCTGGACGAACTCCTCCACCACGAAGCCGGCCACAGAGGGACTCAGGAAGGGCTTCCCCCCCACCACGGTGCGGATGGCCCGGGCCAGTTCTTCGAAGGCGGCCTCCTTCAGCACATAGCCCATGGCCCCGGCTCTGAGGATCTGGGTCACGAAGCGTCGATCGGCATACATGGAGAGCGCGACGACCCGCATCCCGGGCCGCTCGGCCACGATGGCCTTGGTGGCCTCGATCCCGTTGAGCCCTGGCATGGCGATGTCCATGATGACCACATCCGGGTTGAGGGTTCCGGCCAGCGCCAGCACCTCATTGCCATCGGAAGCCTCGCCCACCACATCCAGATCGGGTTCCTGGGCGAGGAGGGTTCTCAGCCCCTCCCGCACCACGCGGTGGTCATCTGCAATCAGGATCGTGGTCATGCGTGCCCTTCTTCCCCGAAGGGTAGCACGAGGGTCACGGTGGTCCCCTGCCCCGGGACGGAGACGATGTCCACCCGTCCGTCCAGATCCGCCACCCGCTCCTGGATGTTGAAGAGCCCGAAGCTCCGGTGGGCCTCTCTCAAGGTACCCACCTCGGAGAGGACGAAGCCCTTGCCGTTGTCCTCCACGCAGCAGAGCACCCGCCCTTCGGTCCAGGCCAGGGTCACGGTGACCTGGCTCGCCTCGGCATGCTTGACGATGTTGAGCAGCAGCTCCCTGACCGCCGAGAAGAGCAGGAAGCGCATCTCCTCGTTGATCCCCGCGGGCTCCCCCAGCTGGGTGAAGGCGATGGCCAGGCCGTTCTTCTCCTCGCAGGCCTCGCAGAGCCACTCGATGGCGGCCCCCAGCCCAAGCTGGTAGAGCACAGGGGGACTCAGCTCCCAGGTGAGGCTCCGGGTGGCGCTCACCGCCTCCCCCACCAGACCGTGGATGGTCTCCAGGGCGGCCGCCATGGGTGCCCCCTCCGCCTCCCGCAGGAGCGTGGCCAGCTTGACCTTGACCATAGCCAGCACCGCACCCAGTTCATCGTGGAGCTGGGTGGCGATGGCCCGACGCTCCCGCTCCTCCACCGCGCTCAGCTCGGCGGTCAGGGCCCGAAGCTTGCGCCGGGTGAGGTCGAGCTTGGCCTCCATCTGCCGCTGCTCTGTGATGTCCCGCACCACGCAGACCCAGCTGGTGAGGGTGCCAACCTGGTCCCGGAGGGGCATGAGGGCCAGCTCGCAGACGAAGACTTCGCCCCCTTTGCGGCGCATCTGGAAGTTGGGCAGGTTCAGGAAGCCGTGGGTGGCGAAGGCCTCCAGGGCCCGCACCTCCAGGATCTGGTATGAGGCCTCGTCCACATGGAGGATCCGCGCCGAGGCCCCGATGAGCTCCTCACGGGTGTATCCGAAGAGCTGGCGGGTCGCCGGATTGCAGTCCCGGACCGTGCGGGAGCCGGCATTGATGATGAAGAGGGCATCCAGAAGGCTCGCGAAGGTGCTGTCCAGGAGCTGCTGGGAATTCCGGAGCGCCTCCTCGTCCCTGCGCCGCTCGCTGATGTCCTGGATGAAGCCCTCGAAGTGCTCCAGGCTCCCATCGGGCCTCCGCTTGACCCGGGCGCTCTCCAGAATCCAGAGCATCTGGCCATCCCGGCGGCGGATCATGGATTCCTGGGCCCGCAATTCGGTCTCCTCCGCCAGGCGCCGCTCGAAGTCCAGGCGCTGCACCCGATCCACGAAGAAGTCCGTCCGCAGGTCCTCGACGACCCGGACCATCTCGGCGGGGGTGGCATATCCGGCCATCCGGGCCAGGGCCGGGTTCACGGCCAGGAAATGCCCTCCGGGCGAAGCCTGGTAGATCCCCTCCGCGGCGTGGTCGAAGATGTTGCGGAGGTTCGCCTCGGCCCGCCTGAGGGCCGATTCCGCCCGCTCCCGGGCCACCAGATCGCGCTGCAGCTCCTCATTGGCCGTCTGGAGCTGGGACGAGCGTTCCTGCACCAGATCCTCCAGGTGGGCCTGGTAGCGGATCAGGTCGTCTTCAGCCTGTTTGCGGCGGCTGATGTTGGCCGAGAGGATGGCGATGATGGTCACCAGCAGCGCCACTGTGCCCGTCAGGGTGATCAGGAGGGTACGGTAGCGGGAGAAGGCCGACTCGGGCTGGTTGATGATCTCGCTACTCTTGGGGAGGGCCTGGAGGGGGATCCGGAAGCGTTCCAGCTCCCGGCCATCGAACATGAGCCGACCCGGAAGATCCCGGACCACGGGGATGTCCTGGGGGCGCTCCCCGCTGAGGATCCGCAGGGCAATCCGGGCGGCGGCGGCCCCCTGGTCGGCACCCCGGGTGAGCACCCCCCCCACTGCACCGTGCCCCAGGTTGAAGTCCCAGGCACTGAATACCGGCACCTTGGCGTTCTCCGCCACCAGCGCCATGCTCTGCTCGTACGGCCAGCTCTGCCCGGAGGCATCCCGTCCGAAGAAAGGATGGAAGACGATGGTGTGGGGCGGCAGGTTGTGGAGCCTGGCCAGGATGTCCTTCAGGTCCATCCCCTCCAGGGGGACGAAGCGGATGGCCGGGTAGGAGGGGAAGAGGGCCCGGAAGCGCTCGGCCACGATCCGACCGGTCTCGGTGGAGTCGTGGATGGAATACACGCAACGGGTTCCGGGCACGAGGGACAGGGCCACATCCAGACTGCCCCTGAGGTCGGCCTCCTCACTCACACCCGTGAAGTTGGGATGGCCCTTCAGGTCCCCATCCACCAGGTTGTTGACGCCACAGAAGACCACCGGAATCCCGGGGAAGAGCCCGTCCCCGTACCGCCTCATGAAGTCGAAGGCGTTGTTGTCCGTCACCAGAACCAGATCAGGCCGGAAGTCCCGGTACTTCCGGCGGAGGACCTGGGCCAACTGCTGCAGGTAGTCCTCCCAGTAGAAGCGCTTCGTGTCGAGGTACTCGACGTAGATGTTCTCCGCCCCCACTGCCGGTCCCAGGACGGAGGCGAGGCCCTGCTGTTCCTCATCTGTCCATAGAAAGCCCTTGTAATATGAGTGAATAATTAAAATATGTCTGGAATCCACTGGACGAGGCTCAGCCTGGGCCGGACGTCCCGGCCCGAGCAGTAGAAGAAGCAGGCACAGCCCAGCCAAGCCCCCGCCAGGCCGGCGCAGCAGACATCCTAGCCACCCGATCAGCCGTCCCAACCCATCCTCCCCGCCTCATAGGCTTCTTCACTTCGGAGCGCACGGCACCCCCACCGACAGCATGCCGGGAATCAGGCTCACCGCAATGCAGTCGATAGGGAATCCGGAGTCACCAGGGTGCATCATACGGGCAAGGAGCCTTGATCATGACGACAGCGAAGCTCGAGCTCGATGGGAAGGTTGTGGAGTTCCCCGTCATCGTGGGGACCGAAGGTGAGAAGGGTGTCGACTTCCGCCAGCTGAGGGACCGGACAGGCTACATCTCCTACGACGAGTCGTACGCCAACACCGGAAGCTGTCAGAGCGCCATCACCTTCATCGATGGAGAACAGGGCATCCTCCGCTACCGGGGCATCCCCATCGAAGAGCTGGCGCGGGACTCCTCCTTCGTCGAGACCGCCTTCCTGCTCATCTACGGGCACCTGCCAGCCCCTGTCCAGCGCCGGCGTTTCTCCTCCCTCCTGACTGAGTACCAGACCATCCACGAGGACATGCGCTTCCACTTCGAGGGCTTCCCCTCCTCGGCGCACCCCATGGCCATCCTCTCGGCCATGATCAACGCAGCCAGCTGCTTCATCCCCCAGCTGGCCGAGGACTACGACCCCGTGGAGTTCGAGAAGATGGCCGCCAGGCTGGTCTCACAGGTCCGCACCCTGGCGGCCTACGCCTACCGGAAGTCCCGGGGGCTCCCCTCCATCTACCCCAAGCGGAAGTACGCCTATACCGAAAACTTCCTGCACATGATGTTCTCCCATCCCGACGAGGACTATCCCATCCATCCCGCGGTGCTCAAGGCCCTGGACCTGATCTTCCTGCTCCACGCTGACCATGAGCAGAACTGCTCAACCTCCACCGTCCGCATGGTGGCCTCCAGCCGGGCCAATCTCTTCGCCAGTGCCGCTGCCGGAGTCTGCGCCCTGTGGGGACCGCTCCACGGAGGGGCCAACCAGGCCGTTATCGAGATGCTCCGTACCATCCAGGCCGAGGGCGACGACGGCACCCGCTTCCTGGAGCAGGTCAAGCGCAAGGACAGCAGCCACCGGGCCCGCCTCATGGGCTTCGGCCACCGGGTCTACAAGAACTACGACCCCCGTGCCCGCATCATCAAGGCCCGCTGCGATGAGATGCTGCAGCAGCTGGGCATCCAGGACCCCCTGGTGGACATCGCCAAGCGCCTGGAGGAGGCAGCCCTCCAGGATGACTACTTCCTGGAGCGGAAGCTCTACCCCAATGTGGACTTTTACAGCGGGATCATCCTCCAGGCCATTGGCATCCCCGTGGAGATGTTCACCGTCATCTTCGCCATCGGACGGATGCCGGGCTGGATCGCCAACTACAAGGAGGTCATCGAGGATCCTGGCACCCGCATCTACCGCCCCCGGCAGATCTACCAGGGCAGGCCCCTGAACCACTACCAGGACCTGGAACTGCGCTGCTGAGGGTCCGCCCCTACTCCAATCCTGTCCCCCCGGGGGCGCTGGGGTCGTGGGGCAGGCTGCCCCGGGCTGAGCGCAGGTAGACGTAGGGGGTCGCCTTCAGCAGGTTGCTGACCCTGGAGGTGTAGACATCGGCGTAGCGCTCCACTTGGCGGGCCAGGTGGCTCTTGTCGTTGCCCGCCCGCATCAACAGCCCCCAGCGAGGGTTGGCCAGTTCCATGGCCGCCTTGGCCAGGGGAGCGATGTCCAGGTCCAGGTTCCGGATCTCGCCCCGCAGATCCTGGACCCTGCCTTCCAACTCATGCTCGTCCAGCCCGGGCCTGGGGCCGTAGCCGGCCCGGAGCCGCTGGAGGTCCACCCGCCCCTGGGAGAGACGTGCCTCCAGGGCGGCCTTCTCCTCCATGCGAGCCGCCAGGATGCGATCCTGCTCGCGGAAGGACTCCAGAGCCCTCACCTCACCCTCCAGCTCCCGGAGGATCAGTACGGTCCGCCAGCGCAGCTCGCTCTTGGATACATGGACATCGCCGAACATGTGATCCCCCACATAGAGGATCTCGTCCCCGGACAGGCCGAGCTCCGCCTCCACCTGGACGGCGCTGCCCCCGTAGTAGGCCCGGCCGCTGGCCAGGGGCTCGGTGCAGGGCCGCAGCAGGCCCTCCGGGGTCACCACCTCCAGGAAGGGCTGGCGGCCCGTGAAAAAGTCGGGTTTGCGGGCGCTGACGATCACCAGATCGAAGAGCTCCCGCCAAGTGGTGCCCTCTGGCAGATACCGGTTGTAGGCATAGGACATCATCGAGTCGGTGTAGGACCATTCGGAGTTGGTGACCAGGAGCAGCCGCTTCCCCGCCGCCCGCTGATCCAGCAGGGTGAGGGCCGCCTCAGGATCCTGGACGACGTAGCGGTCAGGATCCGCTACGATCTCGGCCTTGAGCCGCCCTTCGAAGTGCTGGGCATCCACCGCCGCCCGGACCCGCCGGTAGAGGTCGGCATAGCTCTTGACACCCTCCAGGCGCCCCTCGTCGAAGAGCTCGACCACCTGGGCGAAGAGGCAGCCCTCCGAGAGGGTGAAGAGGGTGTTCAGGAAGACCCAACGGGGCTGGGCGAGGTCCACGGTGAGGTGGGCATAGGCCTGACGCTGCTGGGTGAACTCCAGGGCCCGGGTCCCGTGCATGACCTTCTTGATGAAGCCGAAGCGGTCGGGCTTGACCACGTTCCCCAGCTCCGTGTCAATGACCAGACCCCGGGCCACCATAGAGGGGTCGAAACACAAGCCCCCCACCGGCCACCCCATGGAGACCAGCCGGTTCTGGGCGTATTCGAAGACCCGCCGCTCGAAGACATCCACCCGGTAGTCCACCAGGGTGTAGTCCATGTCGTAGCCGATGGCCTTGATGGCCCGCAGATTGAGCGTCCGGTTGCAGTAGATCCCCTGGGTCATCAGGCCATCCTGAGGCTGAGATCGGCCGCCGGGGCACTGTGGGTGAGGGCCCCCACCGAGATGAAGTCCACCCCCGTCCGGGCTACGGATGCGACCCGGGCCAGGCTCATATTGCCGCTGGCCTCCAGCAGGACCGGGCTCCCGGCGGCATCCCGGAGACGCACCGCCTCGGCCATCTGCGGATCGCTCATGTTGTCCAGGAGCACCACATCGATGCCGGCCACCGCCAGGCACTCCCGAACCTGGTCCAGGGTCTCGGCCTCCACCTCAATCCGCACCAGGGAGGGGGCCACCTCCCGGGCCCGCAGGACGGCCGGAGCGATGCCCCCGGCGGCGGCGATGTGGTTCTCCTTGAGCATGAGGCCATCCCCCAAGGTCAGCCGGTGATTGAAGCCCCCACCGCAGCGAACGGCGTATTTCTCCATGAGCTTCAGCCCGGGCGTGGTCTTGCGGGTGTCCAGGATGCGGGCCCGGGTACCGGCCACCGCCTCCACGAAGGCGCGGGTCAGAGTGGCGGTACCGCTCAGCCGCTGCAGGAGGTTGAGCGCCACCCGCTCGGCAGAGAGGATGGCCCGGCTGGAACCCAGGATGAGAAGCACCTCACGTCCGGGCTCCACAGCTTCGCCATCCTCGGCTCCGGGCCGGAGTTCCAGGGCGGGATCCACCTCCCGGAAGACCTCGCAGGCGATGCCCAGTCCCGCCAGCACCAGGGGCGACTTGGCCAGGATCCGAGCCGTGACGGGGCGGTCGGGCACCGTGGCCGTGCTCCAGTCCTGGGTGCCCCAGTCCTCCCGGAGGAAGCCCCGCAGGGCCTCCCGGTAGGTCAGGGAATGGGGAGGATTCAGGCGGGAGGGGACGCTCATGCCCCCAGTCTACAATGGGGAGTGGAGGTCCCCATGTCCCTGCTGCGGGTCGAGATGGAATCGGGCATCGCCTGGCTGACCCTGAACCGTCCAGAGCAGCGCAATGCCTTGGACATGGACACTTTCCAATGTCTGGACGCTGTCCTGGCGGGACTCCGGGACGCACCGGAGCTCCGGGTGGTGGTTCTCCGCGGGGCCGGGCGGGGCTTTGCCGCCGGGGCCGACCTCAAGGCCGTGACTGCGGGGGAGCCAGGAGCCACCGCCGCCCGACTGGACCTGGTCCAGGCCATCCTGGGCCGAGTGGAGGCCTTTCCCAGGCCCGTGGTGGCCAGCATCCACGGCTGGGCTCTGGGCGCGGGGCTGGAGCTGGCCCTGGCCTGCCACCTCCGCATGGCCTCCCTGGACGCCCGCCTGGGCATGCCCGAGTGCGGGCTCGGACTGATCCCCGGGTATGGGGGCACCCAGCGGCTCCCCAGACTCCTCGGCGCCTCCCGGGCCCTGGACATGCTCCTGACGGGCGAACCCCTCTCCGGCGAGCAGGCCCTCGCCTGGGGACTGGTCACCCGGGCGGTCCCCCCCGAAGAGCTCGATGCCGAGACCCGCCGCTTGGCCAGGCAACTGGCCGGGCGGGGCCCCCTTGCCCTCTCGGCCATTCTGGAGGCCGTGCGCCTCGGGGGATCCCTGGAACTGGAGGAGGCCCTGGCCGAGGAGAGACGACTCTACCTCTCCCTGGAGCACACACGAGACCGCCTGGAGGGGCTCCAGGCTTTCCGGGAGAAGCGTCCCCCGGTCTTCAGCGGGCGCTAGGCGCTCCGCCAGATTCCCTGGCGGGAGCTCCGGGTTCGGGAAGCCGCCGGAAGTCAGGAACCGGATTCCGCGCCTTCTCCAGCACGATGCCGACCCGGTTGGCCAGGCCCACTCCGCCGTCGGCCGGACTGGCCAGGCGCAGGGCCCAGTCTTGTCGGTCCCGCGTATCGGGATCGCTGACCGTGCGGATATCAGCACGCTGGAGACTCGCCAGCCCCTGATTCAGGGACTCCCTTCCGCTCCGGACATAGGTCAATAGAGGGGCCGCCAACAAAATGGCCACGATGGCCCAGAACCAGGAGAGGGGCTTGGCGGGCTCGCGCTGGCTGGTGGCCGACTGGGGCGCGGCCCCCCAGGCGGGTGGGGGGACAGGGATGGCCTGGAGGGCCACCTCAAGCAGCCCGGACTCCAGGAGTTCGGCAATGCGCTTGCAGGTGTCCAACTCATCGTAACGGGTGATCTGCAGCGCCCCGGCGATGCTCTGGGGCTCCGCGAAGTAGGTCAGGACAGTCTCCTGCTCGTGGCTCAGGCCCGAGGATCCGCCGCTGGTGGTCTGCCCTCCATCGAAGACTCCGGACAACTCCTGCTCGATGTCCAGCTGGAGCGCCATGGCACGGGAGGACTTGCAGAGCACCGTGGCGTGATCGGGCAGCCGACGCTGGACCTCGGGCCACTCGTCCATCACCCGGGCGGCCTCCATGAGGACCGTATCCACCGGGATGGCGGGGAAGTTCTCCCGATCCAGTTCCACGGGCAGGATGGAGTCGAAGCGGTAGTCCCCCTCCACCCAGCGGAAAGTCCGATAGATGACAGACATGGCCTGGCTGAAGAGGGCGTCCTGGAGGTCCTGGGGGGTAATCTTCCCCGACTCCAGAAGAAGGGTCCCCATGCGCTTGAGGGTCTGACGCTGGAGCTGGATCAGAGCGAGCAGCTCGTCACCCGAGAGGCGACCCAGGCGGACCAGCATGGCTCCCACCCGGTCCTCGATGCGGACCTGGTTGGAGTCACACCCGACCACGTCCCCCTGCTCGAAGAAGACCTTGACGAACTCTTGCCCCCGCGACAGGACCAGGGTGCCGCTCTTCCCCTGGGTCTTGATCATGTTGAAGAGGGAGAAGAGATCGAAATCGCGTAGAGAGCCTTCGAGTGCCATGTCAGGACCTCTTACCGGGCAGGAACTTCAGCCAGGAGCGCAGATAGATCACCACCAGCAGCACCACCCCCACGGGCACCCAGGTCGAGACCGGGTCGGCCAGGATCTCGCCGGGAAAGCGCACAGAGCGCCCGGTGGCCAAGACGATGCCCAGGGCGAAGGCCATCAGGCTGAACTCGGCGAAGCCAGCCCCTGCATCCCCCAGGAAGGCGTCGTCCAAGCCTGGCAGTAACACCCTCAGGACCCGGTGGATCAGCCGCTGGGCCCCCTGGAAGCGGCCCACCTCGTCCACCTTGAGCTTGCGGCTGTCCCCGTGGAGACCGTCCTTGAGCACAAAGAGGTGATGGCACTTGGAGCAGATGAAGACGTCGGGGGAGTCGGTGGTGTGGAAGGGATCCCCGCAGCGGTGGCATTGGGAGGGATGGGCCCGGCGGAGACTCCGGCGCACCCTCCAGAACAGGGCGATGACAGCCACCAGCGGATAGACCAGAACCAGCAGGAAATGGGATGGAAGCTCGATGGAGTACCCCTTCACAGCCTGCCCGATCCGAGCGGGGGTATCCGGCAGCGGCATGGCGAAGGTGCGCTGCTCGCTGCGGGACTGGCTGGCCAGGTTCATGTCGGAAAAGGCCACCGGATCCAGGTTCCGGGCCTCGTCCTGCTTGGCCAGACCCGTGGCACTGTCCAGCTGGCGGAAGGCGATCACGCTCTGATTGAAGAGCACCTGCGGGCTGACGGGCCTGAGCCGGTAGGCGTCATTGAAGAGGCGCTGGGCCTCCTCGAAGCGCCCCAACTGGTAGCAGGCGACCCCCTCGTTGTTGAGCACCTCAGCCCGATCCGGATGGGAGGGGACCAGAGCGGCAAAGGTCTGCTGGGCCTCGGCCCAGTGCTGCTCCTGAAGCTCCGCCCAGCCCCGGAGGAAGGTCTGGTCCCCCACTGGAAGCCGCTTGACCATCCGCTCCTGGAGGAGAAGGCCGGGAATGGGCTGGGATTGCAGTGCCACCAAGCTCTTGGGGGGCTCGCGGTGAGCCATGGGCTCCATAAGTCCCAGGGCGGGGTGGACCAGTTGGAGCAGGAGGACGGCCACGGCGATGCGGACCTCACGGGAGGTGAGGAAGGGGGCCAGAAGCCAGAGCCAGAGCGCGGCGCAGAGGCCGGGATCAAGGCCCACCAAAACCGGCAGGGTCATGAGACAGGCCCCGACGATGGCCACCGGGATGGAAGGCAGTCCCCGCTTGAGGAGGGGCTCCTCCCAGAGGTAGCGGAGTACCCGGCGGTAGCGCATGGCCATGGCCAGGGCCCAACCCCAGAGGAGCAGCGTGACCATGAAGCGGAGCCAGGCGAGATGCTGAACCAGCCAGAGCCAGCGCTGAGAGTCATGGCTCATGCGGAGCTTGGTGAGTTCCATCACCTCAGAGAGACTGAAAAAGTAGCCCAGGGGACCCTGCTGGCGCTGGAGGATGATGCTGGTGCCCAGGATCACGGGTGACTTGGGCGCCCAGCGGTCGACCACCTGCACCGCCTTGAGCCCGATTTCGGGGCGTCCCTCGTCCCCCTGCTGCCTGGCCCAGAGCGCCATGGCATCAACCAGAGGCCGAAGGTCCAGGGTTCCATAGGTGCGCCGCAGCAACTCCACATTCTGGATGGCGGACTGCAGCCCAGCCGGATCACCGGAGCGGAGAGCCTTCTGCAGTTCCTCGGTCCGGTGGGCCAGAGCGATAGCCGGACTGGGCGCGGCCAGGTCCCCGGCCCACCCGGCAGGAACCAGACATAGCACCAGAGCGAGGCTGGCCAGGATCCGCCAGACCCACCAGACCGGTCTATGGGTGATGCCATTCATGAGTTCCCCGCAGCTTGACCTGGAGCCTACCACAAGTACAGTAAGAGCCAGCACTTCTTCATGACAACTTCGACAGGGAAGCGTGCAAGCTTGAATGCCGGGAGGTTTCCATGAACCGCATCGTCCTTGCCCTCGTGGGCGCCACCATCTGCATCAGTGCCCAGGCCGACACCACCGGCCGGATCTCCGGCCAAGTCCGGGATGCAGCAGGAAAGCCCATCGCCGGCGCCGACATCACCCTCACCCGCACCGACATCACCTGGACCAAGTCCGTCAAAAGCAACCAGCACGGCAGCTATATCCAGGTCGGCCTCGACCCCAAGGTCTTCCAGGTCGCCGTGAGTGCCGAGGGCTACGTCCCCCAGCAGGTGCAGGTCAAGATCCCCCTGGGGGACAATCTGGTCCAGAACTTCGTCTTGCTGACACCTGACCAGGCCCGGGCAACGGGCGTACAGGTCTCTGAGGAGGCCAAGCCCAACAAGGCGGCCATCGGCGCCGATGCATTCAACGCCGCCGTGGCGGCTATCCAGCGTCAGGCCTACGCCGAGGCCCTGCCCAAGATGGAGGTTGCCTACCAGAACCTCAAGGAGGCCCGGGAGGAACTGCCCGAGGACAAGCGTGCCCAGGCCGATCAGAGCTTCGCCCAGGCTGAGCGCGTCTACGGGGTAGTCCTCTTCGAGACTGGTCGGACCGACGCCAGCCGGCAGGCAGAACTCTGGAGCCGCGCCGAGACCCCCCTTAAGGCCGCCCTGGCCCGGGACGGGAAGGACCAGGTGACCCTGAATGCCCTGGCCACCATCCTGAAGGCCAAGGGCGATGAGGCGGAAGCGGCCCGGTACCAGGCCGCCCTGGATGCCCTGGTGGGGCCCAGGCCAGAGAAGGCCTACGACCAGGGCGTCGAGGCCTACAACAATGGGAACATGGCCAAGGCCAAGACCTTCTTCAAGAAGGCCCTGGAGGTGGATCCGAAGTTCGCTGATGCCTACTATCTGCTGGCCATGTGCGACTATGCGGAGAACAATCTGCGGAGCACCAAGCAGAACTTCCAGAAGTACCTGCAGTACGCCCCCAGCGGCAAGCACGCTGGCGAGGTCAGGGCCATGCTGGATGACCCCTCCCTCAAGTCCATCCGCTGAGCCCCCTGCCCCCCTGAAGCGACCGCCCCTTGCGGGCGGTCGCTCTTCTTGCAGCTAGCGGGATTCCCCTCCGGGGGCATCCGACTCAGGGAAGACATCATCCAGCAGACGGGTCACCTCGGCGGGTGGGAACATGTCGGGTGCCTCCTCCTGAAGAAAGCGCCGCGCCCTTCCCAGGAGCCCGTCCAGGTCCTGGAGCACTCGGATCCGCTCCAGCTTCAGAGCCCTGAGGTCCCCCTCAAAGGCCATCGCCTTCGTCTGGGCCTCGCGGGCGAGCTCCTCCGCCTTGAACTCCGCCTCCCTGAGGATCAGGGTCCGCTCCCGATGGGCCCCCTCCAGAAGCTCCTCCCGGGTCTTCTGGGCCTGGAGCAGGGTCTCGCGGAAGATCCGGTCCTGCTCCTGGTACTGCTGTATGCGCTCCCGGAGATCCAGGATCTCCGCCCGCATCCGCTGGTTCTCCTGGAGGACCTCCTCCCACTCGCCGGCGAGTTCATGGAGGAAGCTGCGGACCTCATCCCGGTCCACACCTCGGAAGGCCTTCTCGAACTCACGACGCTGGATGTCGAGGGGGGTGTATTTCATCAATTGCCTCTAGTAGAGAAAGCCGCGCTGGAGGACCCGCTGCAGGAAGATCAGGATGAGGAAGGCGATGAGCGGACTGAAGTCCATGCCACCGACAGGAGGGATGATGCGCTGGATGGGGTGCAGCAGGGGATCGACCAGGGAGCGGATCAGACGGACCACTGGATTCCTCGGATCAGGGCGGAACCAGGACAGGATGCTGGAGATGAAGATCAGAAGGATCAGCAGCTTGATCAGATAGAGCACAATGAGGATGAGGGATGGCATGAAGTCTTCCTTGGTCAGTTCCCATCATAATCCCACGCGAGGTTGAACCATGCGTATCGGCATCTCCTGCTACGCCACATTCGGAGGCTCTGGCGTGGTCGCCACCGAGGTGGGCAAGGCCCTGGCCGCCCGAGGCCACGAAGTCCATCTCCTCAGCACTGCCCTGCCCCCCCGGCTCCACGGCTTCGAGGACCACGTCTGGTTCCACGAGGTCACCGCCGCCACCTACCCCCTCTTCGAGTCCGCCCCCTTCTCCATCGCCCTGGCCTCCAAGATGGCCGACGTCGCCGAGCGCCATGGCCTTGAGATCATGCACGCCCACTACGCCATCCCCCACGCCAGCGCTGCCCTGCTGGCCCGCATGGCCCTGGGGGACCGCCTCAAGGTGGTCACCACCCTCCACGGCACCGACATCACCGTGGTGGGCTCGGATCCCAGCTACCTGCCCATGGTGCGCCTGGCCATCCGCGCCAGCGACGCCGTGACCTCAGTCTCCGACTATCTGAAGGACGAGACCTACCGCACCTTCCAGGTGGACCGTCCCATCGATGTCATACCCAACTTCATCACCCCCCCGGAGGAGGCCCGCCCCGGCTGCCGCTCCTGGCTGGCCCCCTGCGGCAGCGATGTCATCACCCACATCTCCAACTTCCGCCCCGTCAAGCGGGTCATGGATGTGGTGAAAGTCTTCGAGAGGGTCCGCCTGCAGCACCCCTGCCGTCTGGTCATGGTGGGGGATGGCCCCGACCGCTCCGAGGCCGAGGCCTACGCCCGCCAGCAGGGATTCGCCGACGAGGTCCGCTTCACCGGCAAGCAGCTCGACATCGGCAGCGTCCTCTCCTGCACCGATGTCTTCATGCTCCCCAGCTGCACCGAGAGCTTCGGCCTCGCAGCCCTGGAGGCCATGTCCTACGGCGTCCCCGTGGTGGCCACCCAGGTCGGCGGTTTGCCCGAAGTCATCCGCCACGGGGTCGACGGCTACCTGGAGCCCCTGGGCGATGTGGACGCCATGGCCCGGGATGTCCTCACCCTGCTCCGCGACGAACCTCTCCGCAAGCGCATGGGCACCTCTGCCCGCAACCGAGCCCTTGACACCTTCGCCGAAGGCCCCGTCATCGACCAGTACGAAGCCCTCTACGAGCGTATCCTCCGAACCCCAAAGACCACCCTGGACCTGGGCGCGAACCTGGTCTGAGGCTACAGAGGCCCTCCATCGAAAGCGCCATGACGCTGCACTCCCCTTCCCTTGCTGTCGCCGCCTTCACCCTCTCCCTCGCCCTGACTGCGGCCATGACCGTCCTCGCCTGGATGCTGAAGAGGCAGCCGGGCCTCTGGCAATGGGCCCTGGGACTCTGGCTGGCAGCACTCGGCTGCATGGTTTTCGCCCTGCGGGAGCATGCTCCAGAGGCTCTGGTTGTCCTATCCGGCAATGCGCTGGTCTGCCTGAGTGGGGGCTTGGTCTGGACAGGGATGCAGGCCTTCTGCGGCCGGGGTCAGCCCCTCAGGCAGGCCAGTCTCGTTTCAGGGCTCTTCGTCGCCTTCCAGGCCGTCTTCCTGTTCATCTGGCCCTCCTTCGGACTGCGCTCCATCCTTTTCCTCGTCATGGCCGCATCATGGAGCCTGGCCTGCGCCTGGACCCTGCTCCGCCACGGTCCGCCCGAAGTCGCGAGAAGCAGCCGACTCCTGGCCGGATGCCTTGTGGCGGACGCTCTCTACAACCTCACCACCCTGCTCTTCCGAGCCCTGGCGCCCTTGCCCCTGGACACAGCCTTCCAGCAACTCAGTCCCCTCCACTTTCTCGAGGGCATCGCCATGGGGACGCTCCAGGTCCTTGGCATGGTCCTGATGGTCAGCCACCGGCTTCTCGGGGCTCTTGAGAAGGCTGCCCGCAGGGACGGCCTCACCGACCTCCTCAACCGCCGGGCCCTGGACGAGGAGGGCCCCCGCCTGCTCGAGCTCTGCAGGCGCCAGCAGGTCCCCTGCGCCCTGATCATGATGGACATCGACCACTTCAAGCGCCTGAACGACGAACTGGGCCACGCCAGCGGCGACCAGGCCCTCCGGCATTGCGCCTCCCTCCTGGATTCCGAGCTCCGGCAGGCGGACCTCCTGGCCCGCTACGGCGGAGAGGAGTTCTGCGCCCTGCTGCCGGGAATCCGGTCCGAGCAGGCCCGGGAGGTCGCAGAACGCATCCGGCGACGGATCGAAGAGACCCCCCTGAGGCTCCCGACAGAGGAACGTCACCTGACCCTCAGCCTGGGACTGGCCGTAGCCGCCCCAGCAGACCGTATCGAACTCACCACCCTGATCATCCAGGCGGACACCGCCCTCTACCAAGCCAAGGCAACCGGCCGGAACCAAGTCCGAAGCCTCTGAGTCCCGCACCATATCCAGTCTCCCGCAGAAAACAACACTGGACACAGGCCCACACCCGCGATAGCATAGAGTTTCCGGCTGGGTAGCTCAGGTGGTTAGAGCGAGGGTCTCATAATCCCTAGGTCGACAGTTCGAGTCTGTCTCCAGCCACCACAGACCCCTGAAGTGGCAACACTTCGGGGGTTTTTGCTTGATGGTGGTCCCCTGCGTTTCCCGTTGCTCCGGACACCTCGCACGTGCCCTGTTTCCCCAGGGAAGGCTGAAGGATTCCAGAAGGACCGCAGCCCGTGATATGGCTTGCCCCCATGTGGCGGCCGCAGTGATCTGCTTTCGCAGGACTGGTATATTCTAAGGGTAATCCCTAAGGCACAGCGATTCGGTGACGAGTCATCAAGGCAGGTTTCTGGGTCTCAGAGCCGGATGATGATGGACGTGAGGGGATCCACGGTCACGGTGAGTCCGCCATTGCTCAGGGCAACCCCGGAGGGGCTGGCGATGGCCGAGGTGCCGGCGGCGGTGGCGTCGGCCAGGACATTGGCCGAGCTGAGGCTGACGTCCACCGTGAAGCTGTGGGCGGAGGTGTCGGCGTTGTGGAAGACGTAGTAGGTCCCGGTGCTGTCTGTGGAGACGGCCTTGTAGCCGAAGGCCAGGACGGTGGATGCCCCCCCGGACAGGGCCAGGGCGCTCAGGTTGGTCGTGCGGTAGGTGCCGGGTAGCCGGAAGGCATTGGTCGATTTCCTCAGGGCGATGAGCCCCTGGGTGTATGCGTAGAGCTTGTAGCCGTTCTGGGCCACCGCGAAGTTGGTGAAGCCGCCTCCAATGGGATCCGCGGCGTAGACCCGGCTCCAGGCCACCATGTTGAGGGCGTCCGAGGCATTGTAGGAGTTGGAGACGAAGACCCGGGTATGGCCACTGTTGCTGGTGGTGTTGGCCGCGCCATAGGCGGCGGTGGTCTCCTTGGTCCGGAACATCTCGTCCCCTGCATGGATGAAGGCCACCCCCTGGGAGGTCAGCAGGATGGCGTACCCGATCCGGGCCCGTTGCAGGATGACCGCGTCGGTGGTGTCCGACTTCGCCACATTGGTGGCGCAGGCCAGGACATCGTAGAGGCAGAGGTTGTCGTGGCAGGTCAGGTAGTTGATGACGTTGTCCGGGCTGGGCGGGGCGAAGCTGTTCGAGGGCGTCCCCGCCACATTGGACTGGAGGGCAGTGGCAGTCTGGGCCTGGCCTGTGAGGAAGGCCGCAGCACCATCATTCGGGTAGCCGTTCTTGAAGATCTGCCGGTAGCTGTCCGAGAACATGGCCACGTTCATCCCGGAGAAGGCGGAGACGTGGGTCTGGTCCGCCGCGTAGATGGAGGTGCCGCTATAGTCGGTACTGCCCCCGCTGTAGAAGCCTGTCCAGCCCTCCCCCAGGAAGATGGCCTTCGGGTTGTAGGCGGTGGCGGCGGCGTAAGCCGCCTGGACCGTCCCGGTGTCCAGGACACCCATGAGGTCGAAGCGGAAGCCGTCCACATGGTAGTCCCGCACCCACTGGACGACGGAGTCCACGATGAGCTTCCGGGTCATCTTGGCGTCGCTGCGCACATCCCGGCTTCCGGCGCCATTGTTGCTCGTAGACCGGTAGTAGTAGTCCAGCAGACTGCCCTCGGAGAGGACGCTGCTGTTGGCGGTGTGGTTGTACACCACATCCAGGATCACCCCCAGGCCCTGCCTGTGGATCTCGTTGATGAGGGTTTTCATCTCGTTGACTCGGGTGGCCGGTGTGTCGGGGTCGGCCGAGTACATTCCAGTAGGGGTGAAGTAGTTCTGGGGGTCGTAGCCCCAGTTGTAGTTGGCTCCGGAGGTCAAGGAGGTACTGGTCTCCCGGGTACCGATGAGGGTCTGGTCGTAGGTGTAATTCTCCAGGGGGCAAAGGAGCTGGATGTGGGTGACGCCGAGCTTCTGGATGTGAGGCAGCATGTCGATGAGACCCTTGAAGGTGCCCCAGGTGTGCCCGGTGGCGAAGCCGGTCAGGAAGGGGTCGACGGTCAGGTCCCGCACTCCGGCCTCATAAACGATGGCATCCCGGTTGGAGACGTAGGCGTAGGGGGCCGCCGTGGTGCCGTCTGTCCCCTTCATGGCCGTTCCGTCGAAGTAGTCCGAGGCCATCCAGCCACCATCCGGCAGGGTCAGGTCCGGATCCAGGATCGCGCCCTTGCCCGTGGAGTCCCCGGAGATGGTAGCGGCTGAGGTGTGGCGCCACTTGGCCATGGACCGGGCGTAAGGGTCCAGGACATAGCCGCTGCCGACCTTGTAGACATAGTAGTTCTGGGTCGGGAGGGAGACCGAACCGCTGCTCCAAACCCCCGAGTCCCCCTTGGTCATCGGCAGGGTAGCCGCCGGGGAGCTGAGGGCGTCATCCCAGGCGCTGTAGAGCTGCACGCTGACGCTGCTCGCCTGCGGATCCCAAAAGGTGAAGGTGACGGTGGACCCGCTGACCAGGGGACCCAGCTCCGTGCTCGGAACATTGTAGTAGGAGGCGTCCGGCGAGGGCGTGGTGGAGGTGCTGGCATCCAGGCTCTGGTAGCCGGCGGTTGAGCTGCTGCCTCCCCCTCCGCCGCAACCCACCAGCAGGATGGCCACAAGCATCACGACGAGGATGAGAAGCGGGGACTGCCAGTGGAGTCCGCTAGCGGGAGGCTGCTCGTTTGGGGTGATGCGCACAATCCGGAGACAGGTCGCCATGACAGCTCTCCCTAATGGGTGCGCCGGTACATCCGGCAGTAGTACTCGTCGAGCATCCGCTTGATGGCAAAGGCCTCCCGGGTGGTCCGGATGGAGGCCGCCATCATGGCGAGCCAGTCTCCGCGCCGGTCGTAGTAGGCGGGCAGGACCTCCTCGGCCAGCACCTTCTTGAAGGCCCGGAAGTCGTGGCGATCCAGGACGGCCTCGTCACCGCTCTCGAAGCCATCACCGAACTGCCAGCCGTTGATGCCGTGCTGGCAGGCCTCGGGCCACCAGCCATCCAGGATGGAGAGATTCAGAACACCGTTCATGGCGGCCTTCATGCCCGAGGTCCCGGAGGCCTCCTTGGGCCGCCGCGGGTTGTTGAGCCAGACATCGGAGCCACGGGTCAGCATGGCCCCGATCTCCATGTCGTAGTTCTCCAGGAAGACCACGTTGCCCGGGTACTTCCGGGTCATTTCCAGGATGTTCTCCACGATGGCCTTGCCGTTGTCGTCGAGGGGGTGGGCCTTCCCGGAGAAGACGATCTGGAGCCGCCCGCCCTTGAGCAGGGGCTCGATGAACTTCCGCTCCGTGAAGATGAAGTTGGAGCGCTTGTAGGGGGCGGCTCGGCGGGAGAATCCCACCAGGAGCACGTCCGGTTGGAGCTTGACGCCTGTCCGGGCCTCCACGAAGGCGATGAGCCTGCGCTTGTTCTCCATGTGCCGCTTCCAGAGGGCCTCCCCTGCCCTAGGGGAGCCGTCGAAGGCAGCCCCCAGTTCCAGCATCTTCGGGTCGACCCAGGTGCCCGTATGGATGGCGTTGGTGATGCCGATGATCTCGCTCCGCCCCCGGACCCCCTTCCACATGGCATTGGCGGTCACCCGGTGGAGCTCCGCCACGGCATTGGAGATGCGGGAAAGGCGCAGGGCCCCGACCGTCATGTTGAAGGGGCTGCCCCCGAGGCGTTTCAGCTGGGCCCGGGTCAGGCCGACGTTAGCCCCCATGTAGAGAAGTCGGTCGATGGGATGGGATTCGTTGCCCTGGACGATGGGGGTGTGGGTCGTGAAGACCACCTCCTCCCGGGTCTGGGCCCAGGCGTCCTCGAAGGAGGCCCCCTTCTCCATGCGCTGGTGGAGGCGCTCGAACCCGGCGAAGAGGGCGTGGCCCTCGTTGAAGTGGTATACCTGCGGCTTGATCTTCAGGGCCTGCAGGGCCCGGACGCCGCCGATGCCCAGGACCATCTCCTGGGCCACCCGCTCCTCGCCGAACCAGCCGTAGAGCTGGCCCGTGATCCAGCGGGCCTCCCCGTCGTTGCCCTCGAAGTCAGTGTCCAGGAGGTAGAGGTCCTCAACGCCGAAGCTCTTCACCCGCCAGACCTTGACCAGGACATCCCGCCCCTTGATGGGCACCGTGACGGTGACTCCCGTGTCCTCAAGGAAGTCATGAGTGGCGTTCTTGTAGGCGTCGAAGACCTTCCCGCTGCCGGGCTCGATGAGCTGCTCACCATAGCCCTGCTTCCAGCGGATGCCTACTCCCACCATGGGGTACGCATGGTCCCGGGCACCCTTCAGGTAGTCGCCGGCGAGGATGCCCAGGCCTCCTGCGTAGATCTTGAATCGGCTTTCGAGGGCGTACTCCATGCAGAAATACGCCACCAGGGGGAGCTTCTTGGGGGGCATGGGTTCTCCTGTTCAGCGGGATTCGGCAGGTTCAAGGAGGACGCAGCCTGCAGCCCGGAGCTTGACGGATCCGCCCGTGACCTGGACTTTCTGGCCGGTGTAGGCGTCCTGCAGGGTTGTTCCGTCCGGAAAGACCGGTGCGACGGGGATGCTCACCTCGCCCTGGGGGCCCAGGGAGACCACCACCCGATCTCCAGAGGCGGCGTCCACGCGGCTGAAGGTATAGGGGGCCTTGGCCAGACGCTGGTGCTCGCCCCGGGCCAGGGCCGGGTGACGGGCGCGGAAGGTACCCAGCTTGCGCCAGTGGGCCAGGACCTTCTCATCCATGCGGGTCCAGTTCATGTCGGAGCGGGTGCCTTGCTGGCGGTCGGTCTTCGGCACGGGGCCCTCGGGACGCGCCGTTTCATCCCCGTAGAAGATCTGGACGGCGCCCGGAGCCAGAAGCAGGGCGGAGCCTCCGCCCACCAGCTGGGAGCGGTCGAAGAGCCGGGTGTCGTGGGAGCTGAGGTAGTTCAGCATGTGGGGCGCCTGCCCGGCCTGGGCCTTGGCGTAGCGGGCGTAGAGTCCCTCCAGGTCCGTCACATCCTCCAGGCTCCGCTGGAAGTCGAAGTTGATCATGGCGTCGAAGCCGTAGTTGAGCATCTTGTGCTTCTCAGGCCCCGCACCCCAGTATTCGCCCACCATCCAGAAAGGGGCGTCGTCAATCTTCTTGCCTGGGTTCCGGGTCTTCCAGTCCGCCAGGGCGGACACCGCTGCCTTCTTGAGTTCCGCCCAGGCCTCAGGCTCCACGTGCTTGACGGTGTCCGCACGGAAACCGTCGATACCGTATTCCCGAACCCAGTCCGTCAGCCAGCGGATCAGGTAGCCACGCACCGTCGTGTCCGGCAGGTCCACGGCCCGGGTGCCCGGTTTGTTCCTGAGGAACTTGGGAAGCTTCACGAAGGCCTTGCTCTCGGTGCGGAAATCCGGAAGGTAGAAGATCTGGGAAGTGAAGTCGTCCGTCCCCCCGTCGAGGTAGCCGGGCAGACCCGCCCGGACCCAGTCCCGGCCCCACCAGTCGCCGAAGTTGAAGTTGTTGTAGTCGATGTAACTGTGATAGTTCCTCAGAGTCGCCTTTTCCCAACCGGGCCAGAGAACGTCGATGTGGAACTCGCTGGCATCCTGGAGGGACAGGTAGCCGGGGTGGTTCATGACGATGTCGAAGAGCACCCGGATCCCCAGGCTGTGGGCCGTGTCCACCATCTCCCGCAGGTCTTCGGGTGTGCCCATGTTCTTGTCCACCATCGTGTAGTCCAGGGCGTAGTAGCCGTGATAGGCGTAGTGCTTGAACTCGCCGTTGCCGCCCACGACCCAGCCGTGGATCTGCTCGTAGGGAGCCGAGATCCAGAGGGCGTTGACCCCCAGCTTGGTGAACCATCCCTCCTTGAGCTTCTGGGTGAGCCCTTTGAGATCCCCGCCGTGGAAGGTGCCCACATCGGCCTGGGGCGTGGCCTCGCGCTGACGTCCGTAACTGTGGTCGTTGCCCGGGTCGCCGTTCTGGAAGCGGTCCGTCAGGACGAAATAGAGGATGGGATTGTCGGCAAAGCTGGCGGGCTGGCCGGCGCAGAGGGAGAGGGCGGCGGCCCCGAGCAGCAGGGCCAGGGATTTCCGGAGGGTCACGGGAGCTCCTGAAGAGGGCGCACGGGGGCCCTGCCCCCGTGCGCATCGCTGTTCACTTGGCGGGCGCGGCAGGCATGGCCTTCTGGGCGTCCTCCAGGGAGTAGTAGATCCTGCGGTCCCCGTTCAGGACCCAGATGGCCTTGTACTGGCGACCGTCAAAGGCCATGTCCTTGCCGCCCTGCTCCTTGATGTCGCCCTTGTGGATGATGTAGTTGACGTGGATCTTGGCGCCGAACTCGTCGGCCTTCACGTGCCAGTAGACGCCGAAGTCCGACTTGCCCGTGGGCATCATCGGGCTGGTCCACTCCACATCCGGCAGGGGCATGTTCGGGTCCTTCCAGAGGTGGGCGCCCCAGCCGTCGTAGTTGCCGTCGGCCCGGTGGTAGTTGATCTCGATATAGCCCTCGGGGGGGGTGGCCAGGGCGGGAAGCGTGGAGGCCAGCGCCAGGGCCGCAACCGCGAGGACCTTGAGGAGGAGGGACTTGATGCGCATGCTTGCTCCTTGGGGAAGGGAGGACGCAAGGTCCTCGGGAGGGTGGGAAGCTGGGGCTAGCCCTTGGTGCCCCCGGAGGTGAGTCCGGAGATCATCCACTTCTGGGCCAGCACGAAGACCAGGGTGATGGGGAGCCCGGACAGGATGGCCGCGGCCGCAAAGTCACCCCAGAGGTATTTCTGCTCGTAGAGGAACATCTTGGAGCCCACGGCCAGGGTCAGGTTCTTCTGCTGGTAGAGCAGGATGGAGGCGACGGGGTACTCGATGATGGCCCCGATGAAGGCCAGCAGGAACACCACCATCAGGATGGGCAGAGCCATGGGCAGGAGCACCCGCCAGAAGGCCTGCCAAGGGGTGGCGCCATCGACCTTGGCGGCATCCTCGATCTCGGCGGGGATGGTCTCGTAGAAGCCTTTGATAGTCCAGATGTGCAGGGCGATGCCCCCGGAATAGGCCAGAACCACGGACCAGAGGCTATCGATCCCGAAGAGGGGGAAGGCGCGACCGATCCGGCTGAAAATGGCGTGGATGGCCACTAGGGCCAACACCGTGGGGAACATCTGCATGAGCATCAGCCCCGTGAGGGCCAGCTTCTTGCCGGGAAAGCGCAGGCGGGCGAAGGCATAGGCCGCTGTGGTGGAGAGGAAGAGGGCGATGCAGCCCGAGGCCAGGGCCACCTTCACCGAGTTCCAAAGCCAGAGCAGCACCGGCAGGTCGGGCTTGACCAGGGTCCCATCGGGACCGGGGACCGGAAGCCCGAGCGCGAAGCGCCAGTGTTCCAGGCTGATGGTCTGGGGAATCACCGACCCCGTGGCGAAGTTACCGGGACGCAGGGAGATGGAGACCGTCAGCAGAAAGGGGAAGAGCACCATCGCGCAGAGCACGATGAGGAAGAGGTGGGCCGCCAGGACCCGCCAGCGCTGCTGCTTGCTGATGACGATGGACACCGCTACCTCCTCTCATCTTGAGCGATCTTCGTGTAGCGCACCTGGATGAGCGAGATCACCGCCACCATGAGAAAGATCACCGTCGAGATGGCGGCCGCCAGGCCGAACTGCTGACCCGAGTCCTGGAAGGCGATGCGGTAGGTGTACGACACCAGGATGTCCGTGGTCCCGGCGGGGATCGTGGCGTCGGCGAAGTCCGGCCGCCCACCCGTCAGCAGGGAGATGAGCACGAAGTTGTTGAAATTGAAGGCGAAGGAAGAGATGAGCAGTGGGGTCAGGGGCTTCAGGATCAGGGGCAGCGTGATGCGGAAGAAATTGGTGAGCGGTCCGGCCCCGGCCACGGCAGAGGCCTCGTAGAGGTCCACCGGGATCGCCTTGATGAGACCCATGCAGACCAGCATCATGTACGGGAAGCCCAACCATGTATTGACAATCAGAATCATCGCCTTGGCCAGGAAGGGATCCGAAAACCAGGTGGGCTTGATCCCGAAGAGGGATCCCAGGATGAGGTTGATCTCGCCGAAGTTGTTGTTGAAGAGCCCCTTGAAGACCAGGATGGAGATGAAGCCCGGGACGGCGTAGGGCAGGAAGAGCAGCAGACGGTAGACACTCCGGAAGCGGAGCGACTCCCAGCTCAGGA
The DNA here is from genome assembly GCF_963677305.1 of uncultured Holophaga sp. Taxonomy (GTDB): domain Bacteria; phylum Acidobacteriota; class Holophagae; order Holophagales; family Holophagaceae; genus Holophaga. The sequence continues at coordinate 1,957,650 of NZ_OY781925.1, read as the reverse complement.
GCACCGCGAGCACCATCCCCAGTGAGGTCGCGAAGAAGACCGTCAGGAGTGAGAAGGCCAGGGTCCACCCGAAGATCCGCAGGAAGGGCTCCCGGAAGCGGCTCTCCGTGAAAATGGCCCTGTAGTTGTCCCAGCCCACCCCCACCCGGAAGCCGGGCTCCATCTTGTCGCCCCCGGCGGTTTCGTAGAACCCGGTCCGGAAGTTGGGTTTGAGGACAGTCCCATCCTGGGTGTTCTTCAGGCTCCCGTCTGCACTCCGCTGGTAGAGTGGGGCCGTCGCAGCGTACTCGCTCAGGCCCGTCATGCCCAGGTGGGTGCCATCGGGGAGGACGACAACCAGGCCCTTCAGAAACTTCTCGTTGGCGATGACATCCCGGAGATCCACCGGGTCCCCTGGCTTGAACCGGGACTGCTCGGGGGGTTCGGCCTTGAGGGTCAGCGGGGAGGGACCTGGCATGGCAAAGGGACCCGTCAGGAAGACCGCGCCGCTGTCCTGGTTCTCCAATCGGGCCCGGAACCGGCCCCCGTCAGGGTGCACCGAGAAGGTGTAGGTGGACCCTTCGGCGCGCACGGTCTCGTCCAGCAGATACTGGGTCGCCTTGGGGAAGTCCAGGAGGTTCCGGGAGCTGTAGTTGGTGAACCCCATGACCACGGTGTAGACCATGGGGAACACCACGAAGACCAGGGCGGCCGCCACCCCGGGAAAGAGGTAGCGGTAGGCATAAGTTTTCTGGGTGCTATAGATCCAGATAGCCAAGGCCACGATCACCAGAAGCGTCCCCGCCAGGAGCGTCTCGCCCACGGCATAGACGACGGTCACCAGGAAGAGCGCCGCCAGGGTCACCACCCCGAGAAGGGCGGGACCCATGAGGCGCTTGACGGGCTGAGGGATCGGCATGGCAGGGTCCTGGAGAACGGAGAATCGGCACCGTCCGGCGCCTCCGGCTACTTGGCGAGGATCCGCTTGGCGGCGGCGTCCATGGCATCCTTGGGGCTCTTCCGGCCCTCGGTCATGTTGCCCAGGGCGGAGAGCATGGCGGACCAGAAGCGGCCCATCTCCGGGTTATTGGGCATGACGACGCCATCCTGGGCACTGGCCATGGTGGCCTGGATACGGGGATCGCTCTTGAGCTGCTGGTAGAAGGCCTTGTTGGCCGGGGTGCCCAGGGGCACATCGGCGTTGATGGTCTTCAGTCCCTGCACGCTGAGCATGTAGTTCTCGATGAACTCCTTGGCCAGGGCCGGCTGCTTGCTGGCCTTGGGAATCATGGCCCCGATGACGCCCACGAAGGGCACAGCCTTCTTCCCACCGACGGAGGGCAGCTTGGCCACACCGTAGTGGATCTTGGCCTTCTCGACGTTCTCCCAGGCCCAGGGACCGCTGATCATCATGGCGACCTTGCCTTCAGCCATGCCGGCTTCCATGTCAGCGTAGCCCGCGCCCTTCGGCATGACGCCCTCTTTGATGAGGCGGTTGAGCATCTCGGCGCCCTTCACGGCTCCGGGGTTGTTCACGCCCACATCCTTGGGGTCGTAGGATCCGTCCGGCCGCTGCTTGAAGGCATAGCCGCCGTTGGCGGCCAGCAGCGGGAAGGTGAAGTAGGTGTTGTTGTAGTCCCAGAGGATGGCGTGCTTTCCCTGTCCCTGGAGCTTCTTGTCCAGGGCGAAGATCTCCTCGAAGGTCTTGGGCGGGGTCTTCACCAGGGCCTTGTTGTAGATCAGGCCGATGGCCTCGATGGAGATGGGGTAGCCCCAGGTCTTGCCGCCGATGGTGAAGGCCTTCCAGGCCAAGGGGTCGATGCCGTCCTTCACCTTCTTGCTGGGATTGACCTCCTGGAGGAGCCCGCTGGCCTTCCACTCGCCCACGCGGTCGTGGGCCCAGATCCAGATGTCGGGGCCCTTGCCCTCGGCTGCTGCCTGCTGGAACTTGCCGGGGGCGTCCTCGGGGTGCTCCACCACGACCTTCACGCCGGTCTTCTTGGTGAATTCGTTGCCGACCTTCTGCAGGCCGTTGTAGCCCTTATCGCCGTTGATCCAGACCAGGAGGGTCGTGTCGGAGGCCCGGAGGAGGCCAGCCATGGAGCCCACGATGACGAGAGCCGCGGCGGTGGTCCACCTGAGAATGCTGTTGCGATTGCCCATGCTGTGCTCCTTTTGCTTGGGGAAGGAAGGGTTCAGGCCCGGGGCAGTGTCCTGCCGACGGCATCGAAGAGATAGCTCCGCTGTGCCGGGAAGGAGAGATGCGCCTCATCCCCGGTCTGGAGAGGGTTCTCAGGCTGCGCCTTGACGGTCAGAGTCTCCGGGCAGCCCAGGGTCGCGATGTAGAGGAAGGTGGTGTCGCCCAGGTGCTCGGCCACCTGGACCCGCCCGGCCAGGGCGCCATCGTCCGCGGACCGGGCTGCTTGGATGTGCTCAGGTCGGATCCCCAGTGTCAGGGGCGACCCGGGCTCGATCCCGCGGGCGTCAGAGGCCACTTCCACCGTAGTCCCTTCAGCCAGGCGCACGGTTGCGGAGCTTGCGCTGGCCGATACCAGGGTGCACTCGATGAAGTTCATCCGGGGGGAACCGATGAAGCCCGCCACAAAGAGGTTGGCGGGCTCATGGTAGAGCTCCAGGGGCGAGCCCACCTGCTCGATGCGTCCGAGGTTGATGACCACGATGCGGTTCGCGAGGGTCATGGCCTCCACCTGGTCGTGGGTCACATAGATCATCGTGGTGCCGAGATCGGCGTGGAGCCTGGAGAGCTCCACCCGCATCTGCACCCGCAGGGCCGCATCCAGGTTGGAGAGCGGCTCGTCGAAGAGGAAGACCGCCGGCTTGCGCACGATGGCCCGGCCAATGGCCACCCGCTGACGCTGCCCCCCGGAAAGAGCTTTGGGCTTGCGGTCCAGCAGGGACTCGATCTGCAGGATCTGGGCGGCCCGGTGGACCGCATTGCGGATTTCCTGCTTGGGGTATCCGGCGAGCTTCAGGCCAAAGGCCATGTTCTCCGCCACAGTCATGTGGGGGTATAGGGCGTAGCTCTGGAAGACCATGGCGATGCCCCTTTTGGAGGGGGGTACCTCGTTGACCTTCTGGCCGCTGATGTAGAGAGCGCCTGCGGTGATATCCTCCAGCCCCGCGATGCAGCGCAGGAGGGTCGACTTGCCGCAGCCCGAGGGCCCGACGAAGACGATGAATTCGCCGTCGGCGATCTCCAGGTCCAGCCCCTGGAGCACCCGGACATCCCCGTAATCCTTGCGCAACGACTTGATCTGAAGATCGCCCATGACCCCTCTTCCGCTACCGGGACCCCGGAACTGCGGCCAGCGCACCTCTTGAACGATTCGTCACAAGGTGCGCCAGCCGTGAAAACCCGACTTGGGGAGTCAGTCCCACCCGCCTACCACCAGGCCTCAACCTGGGCCCCGTAGGTCATGCCATGGTTGTCCGTGCCGAAGGCACCGCCTCCGATGGTGCCCCAGGCGTTGGCCTGGGAGTTCCACTGGGCATTGGTGACGAAGAGCCGGATCGAGGGCCTGGACCAGAAGGTCGACTGGGGCTGCCACTGCAGTGCCAGGGTCTCCTTGACGAGTCGCCGGGTCTCCGGTTCGCTGTCGAACTTGAAGAAGTCCGCACCCACTTCGGCAGCGACACTGAAGTGCTTGGTCAGGAAATACGTCGGCCGGGCTCCCAGCGAGGTCCACTTCTGATGGGAGCTGTCGGCATTCTTCTGGTCGCGGTAGATGACACAGGCCTGCATGGCAAAGGTCTTGACAGGCTGAATGGAGAGGATGTCGATCACTTCCCACCACTTGTTGTCCGTGGTGGTCTCCGGGTTGTACCAGTTCCAGAAGGTGGAGCCGGTGCCGTAGGTGGCGAAGATCTTGTTGTCGCCGCCCCAGATGCCGGACTGGGTGTGCTGGGCCAGGAACTGGATGCCGTTGTTGTTGTTGCTGCTGCTCTCGGCATCCTTCCTCGGGTTGGCCTGGTTGTACTGGATGCCGAGGGTCAGGGAGCCGTTGTGATTTGTCTCGAGGCCCGTCCAGCGCAGGTCATGGGAGATGATCGTCACCTTGCCGGAGGGGGTCGCCACGGGCAGCCAGACGCTGCTGTTGCCCGTAGGCTCCCAGGTCACATTGCCCACATCATGCTGGATGAAGGCGTAGTTGAGCTTGCCCTTGCCGATATCGATGTTCTCGATGCCGGCACCATCCCCGCTGTTGTTCCAGTACCACTGGTCGCGGATGTGGAGGTCCTGCCGCATGTAGAAGCGGCGGCCCGCCCAGATGCTGGCGTTGGCGAAGGCCTTGACGCTGTTGCCGAAGATACCGGTGGCCTCACCCCAGGCCTCCCGGATCCAGACCTGTTGGTTCGGGTTGGCTGCCATGGAGCCGTCGGCATTGCCCCCGGCATCGGCCGAGGCATCCCGGGCGTTGTAATACTCCCGGAAGGAGGGTCGGAAGTGGAGCTTGAAGGTGGTGTCGTCCCTGTCATAGGCCCGGACATCCACCGCGAGTTCCAGGTAGTTGTCCGTCTCGTTGCCCAGGCGGTAGCCGGGGCCACCGGTGGGGCTGTCGCCCGTCCCGGCCATGTAGAAGGTCACCTGTTCACCGCCCTTGGAGGATGCGCCCACACCCGCCCGGGTGTAGCCATGGATCTCCACGACGTCTTGGGCCGGAAGGGAACCACAGATCAGGGCCATCGGAAGGGCCGCTTGGATAAGCTGCTTGCACTTCATGGATTGCCTCCTTGATTTTGGCCGGCGAGCGGCACGGGGTTGGGTGGGGTGTTCGGTAAGACGTGACTGCGGAGCATCAGGTCGGGCGTGCGGGCCGGGCTGGATGGGACCTCACCCCAGGAGCCCGAAGAAGCCTCCCCAGGGCGGGAGGACGAGGTGATGGCCGTGGCGTTCACCCTCGCCCAGCCCGTGCCCGTGTATGGGGGTGAGGGCCGCGGGGAGGGTGTACCTCGCCGGAAAGGCACCCAGGTTGAAGACCGCCAGAAGCCTCTGGTCATCGGAGGCGCGCTCCACGGCCAGCAGGGGCTCTTCGAGCCTGGGGAAGCGGATGGCCCCGTTGCGCAGGGCCGGGAGGGTGCGGCGCCAAGCAAGGAACTGCCGGAGGAACAGGAGGGGCGACCCCGGATCCCCCTCCTGGACGGAAACCGCCAGCGGGAAGTGGGCGTGGGGGATGGGCAGCCAGGGTTCGACCGTGGAGAACCCGGCGAAGGGGGGGTGGGAGGTCCAGGGCATGGGTGTACGGCAGCCGTCCCGGCCCTTGAAATCAGGCCAGAAGGCGATGCCGTATGGGTCCGTGAGTCGATCGAAGGGGACCTCGGCCTCCGGAAGCCCGAGCTCCTCGCCCTGATAGACGCAGAAGCTGCCCCGGAGGGTGCCCAGGACGGCCAGCAGGACCTTGGGGAGTTCCGGCGACCCCGCCTCGCCCCGTCCCCACCGGGTCACCACCCGGACACAGTCATGATTGGAGAAGGACCAGCAGCCCCATCCGCCCCGGGCCCGGATCCTGCGCTCGAAGTCGTGGACCACCTCCCGGATCCGTCCGGCGCTGAAGTCGTCCGTGAGCAGCTTGAACCCGTAGGCCATGTGCAGCTTGTCGCCATCAGCCGTGTACTGGGCCATCGTCGCCAGCGAGTCCTCGTCGCCCACTTCGCCCACGCTCACCGCCCCGTACGCGTCCATGAGCCGCCGGAGGCGCTTGAGGAACATCAGGTTCTCGGGCTGGGTCTTGTCGTGCTTGTGGACCTGGAAGCCGTAGGGGTTGCCCGCCCTGACCGTAGAGAGATCCACCGAAGTGGGGGCGGGCGGGTTGTTGCGCAAACGGCGGTCATGGAAGTGGAAGTTGCAGGCGTCGAACCTGAAACCGTCCACGCCCCGCTCCAGCCAGAAGCGGACCTCCTCCAGAAGCTGATCCTGGACTGGGGTGTGGTGGAAGTTGAGGTCGGGCTGGGAGACAAGGAAGTTGTGCAGGTAATACTGGCGACGACGCGGCTCCCAGGCCCAGGCCGAGCCGCCGAAGACGCTCTGCCAGTTGTTCGGTGGTGTGCCGTCGGGCTGGGGATCCGCCCAGACGTACCAGTCCGAGCGTGCGTTCTCTCGCTGGGACCGGCTCTCCTTGAACCAGGGATGCTCGTCGGAGGTGTGGGAGAGCACTTGGTCGATGAGGACCCGGAGTCCGAGGCGGTGGGCCTCCGCCACCAGATGGTCGAAGTCGGACAGGTCACCGAAGATCGGATCCACCCCCCGGTAGTCCGAGATGTCGTAGCCGAAGTCCTTCATGGGGCTCCGGAAGAAAGGGGAGATCCAGATGGCGTCCATCCCCAGGTCCGCGATGTGGGGCAGGCGGCGGGTGATCCCGGGCAGGTCCCCGATGCCGTCCCCATTGGTGTCCTGGTAACTCCGGGGGTAAACCTGGTAGATGGCGGCACCCTTCCACCACTCGCAATCGGCTTCAGGTCGGTTATCGGTCGATGGATTGGGATGATTCTCAGGTTCTGGTGAGTGCATGACGATGAGTCCAGACGGATGTAACCGGTTACAAGGACCTGCCAGCAAGAAGTTCAGAACACTTAAGTTGTTATTTACGCGAAATATTTTCGAGCAATGCTTTTAGAATCGATTACAAAAGAAGGCAGCACATAGATAGTTTCACTGAAGAATATTGTCAACCATCAAATTGCTCCCTTGGTTCCGAGCATCAGATCCTGGGAGAGCTGCATCCAGGAGGTTCGCTTGCACTGGCCCGAGGGACGCCCACGGATCCTGGCTGCCGATGTGGGGGGGACCCACCTGAGTCTGGCGCTCCTGGAACCGCGGGGCAGTCGACTGGAGATCCTCCGCCGCGAGACTTTCGCCACCCAGAAGGAGGCCTCCTTCCTGGCACCCTGCAAAAGGTTTCTGGCCGCCTGCGCCCCGATCCAGCCCGACCTGGCCTGTCTCTCCGGGGCCGGTCCCGTCCAAGGCCAAGGGATCCGGCTGACCAACATCCCCTGGGACATGGACGGCTCGGAAGTTTCGCGGGCGCTGGGCATCCCCGTCAGAGTAATCAATGACTTCACGGCGATCGCCCACGGGGTCCTCCTGATGCAGGAGACGGGCACGGGGCGGCTGCTGCCCATCCCCCACCTGGAGGGTTCGCTCCCGGGGGTGGACCCGGCGGGCACCGTCCTGGTGGTCGGGGCCGGGACTGGCCTGGGTGTGGGTTACATCATCCGCCACGGCAGGAGTCCCCTGGTCCTGCCCAGCGAGGGGGGGCACATCGGGCTGCCCATCCTGGACGATGAGACACTGGCCCTCTGGCGCTATCTGCGCCCGAGATACCCGGGACCGCCCACGGCAGAGTCTGCGGTGTCCGGGCCGGGAATCGCCACGATCTTCGAGTTTCTCGCCGACTCTGTCGGGCATGGGGATAGCCTGGCCGCTGTGGAGATCCTGGGGATGGCGCCCCTGGCACGTTCCGCCGCGATCTCGGCCCGCGCCGCCACGGATCCCCTCTGCCGGAGGACCCTGGAGCTCTTCGTCGACCTCTATGCCCGGGTCTGTGCCGAGCTGTGCGCTGTGCTCCTGCCCAGGGGAGGGCTCTATCTGGCGGGGGGCATCGCTGCGAAGAATGAGGGCGTGTTCCTGGCGGGGGACCGCTTCATGAGGTGCTTCGAGACCAATTCCCGCCCCCACCTGGACGCCATCACGCGGGCCACACCGGTGGCCATCGTGCAGGACTACGATATCAGCCTCTATGGGGCGGCCCGGGTTGCCCTCGAACCAGGGACTGGGCCATGAAGCTCACCATCGGGGAGATCGCCAGGCAGGCCGGTGTGTCGACGGGAACCGTCAGCCGGGTCATCAACGGGCGGAGCACCGTGGCCCGGGAGACCCGGGCGAACGTACTGGCCGTGATGAAGCGGCTGGGGTACGAACCGGACCCCGCGGCCCGGGAACTCTCCATGCGGAGCCAATACACCCTGGGCATCTGGGTGGGCACCGGCGCAGCCCGCCTCTCGCCCTACTTCAGCCAAGTCTGGCGGGCACTCCTCCGTGAGATCCAGACCCGGGCCACCAAGTTCATTGAGCTTCCCACGGATCTGTCCACTTTCCGCAGACGCTTCGATGCGGCGCTTCTGTTCAATTGCGACACCCTCGATGCCCGGGTGGGCCTGCTGGCGGAGCGGAGGATCCCCTGTGTGCTGATCGGGCACCATCCCGGCATCTCCGGAGTGACCCCCGACGATGTGGGAGGCGGGCGCCTCGCCGCAGAGCGTCTCCTGGAGTTGGGGCATCGCCGCCTGCTGCACCTCACGGTCATGGGAACGTTCCAGTGGGCCATGGACCGGGCCGCGGGCTTCGACGCCGTACGGCGAGCGGCCGGGCTGCCGACGCACACCCTGGCCGGGGAAGGCACGGTGCTGGGGGGCTACCGCCTGATGCGGGAGGCCCTGAAGACCGGGGAGCTTCCCAGCGGGATCTTCTGTGCGACGGACGAGATGGCCGTGGGGGCGCTGGGCGCCTTGGCCGACTTCGGGATTCCCGTGCCTGCGCGGGCCTCCGTCATCGGCTTCGATGGTCTGGTCGAGCTCCACCCCGGCCTCTCCACCGTAGCCCAGGACATCCCGGCCATCGCCCACCAGGCTGTGTCCCTCGCCCTGGCGGGCATCGAGCACCACAACGTCCGGCAGGTCATCGTTCCGGTATCCCTCATCGAAGGGAGGACCCTGGGCCCGGCGCCGGAGTGACAGAGGGATGGCACACTGGAAAGGCCGCGCCTCCGCAGCCGCTGTCCCCCGAGTCCCCATGTCCCCACGCCGTCCCTTCATTCTCCTCACCAACGACGACGGCATCGACTCCCCGGGACTCCATGCCGCGGCGGAGGCCCTGGCACCCCTGGGCGAGCTCTGGGTGGCGGCCCCCACCCACCAGCAGACGGCCATGGGGCGCAGCCACACTGGACGCACCGGGGCCCGCCTGGAGCCCGTGGAGCTGCCCGTCGCCACCCCGCCCGCCCGTTCCTGGCGCCTGGAGGCCTCCCCCGCCAGCGTGGTGCGCCACACCCTCCTCACCCTCTGCCGGGAGCGCCAGCCCGACTTGGTGGTCTCGGGCATCAACTACGGCGAGAACGTGGGCACCACCATCACCGCCTCGGGCACCGTGGGTGCCGCCATCGAGGCCGCTGCCTACGGCATCCCTGCCCTGGCCATCTCCCTGCAGATGGACTTCGCCGGTATTCACCAGCACGGCAAGGCCGACTGGGAGGCCGCCGCCCACTTCACTCGGTACTTCGCCCAGCGGCTTCTGGACGGAGAGCTGCCCAGCGGGGTGGACGTGCTCAAGGTGGATGTGCCGGACAACGCCTCTCCGCGGACTCCCTGGCGCCTGACCCGCCTCTCGCGGCAGCCCTATGTGCATGTCCAGATGGAGCCCGGCGCCGGGCTCCGGGAGGGCCGCCTCACGGTGGGGGTGGACGAGGCGACCCTGGAGCCCGACTCGGATATCCACGCCCTGGTGAAGGAGCGGCTGGTGGCGGTGACCCCCCTGACCCTTGACGCCACCAGCCGCTCGGGCTTCGGCGAGCTGCAGAGCCTGCTGGAGGGCTGATCCGGACCCGGCGGCGCCCCTGCGCGACCATTCCTGTCGCCCGGACTGCCGCATCCTGGTCCCATGTCATCCTCCCTCGGCCACCTCGAGCCCGAAGACATCACTCTCCTCCGGGAGGAGCTCGCGGAGGCCGAAGCCATCTGGGCAGTCTTCCGCCGCAGCGACGACCTGGAGGACTCAGGCCCAGCCCACCCCCCCCGATGGCCACAGCCCTGGCCGCCCAGGTAGACTGCTCCCACCCTTTCCCGGAACCCAACCATGCTCAAACTCAGCTACTCCAACCAGACCGAGGCCCTGCTCGAGCAGCTGGCGGAGCGCCTGGAGGGCCGGGCCCCCTGGGAGCCGGTCCACCTCGTGGTGCCCAACGGGCACCTGAAGGAGTACGTCCGCACAGCGCTGGCCCGGCGCCTCGGCATCGCCGCCAACCTGCGCTTCTGCTATCTCGGGGGCCTGGCGGGACTCTACCTGGGCGAAGACGCCGGACGGGTCCTGGACGCAACCCGGCTCCGGGTCGGGCTCCTGGGGGCGCTGGAGCAGCCCGGGCTCCTCCAAGCGGAAGCCATGGCCCCCGTAAAACACTACCTGGAGCAGGATCCCGGGGGCCTCAAGCGCATCCAGTTCACCGGGGAACTGGCCCGGGTCCTGGAGGAATACCAGCTCAGCCGCCCCGAGTGGACCGCGGCCTGGCGGGAGAACCGGCTCGTGGAGGGGCTGGAGGGGGCGGACGCCTGGCAGTGTCGGCTCTGGCGGGAGGCGGTCGCCTTCCTGGACGGCCAGACGCCGGAACCCCACCTCACCCTCCTGGAGGCCCTCCAGGGCGGCGCGGGCGGGCCCCGGCGCCCCCGGGCCATCCACGCCTTCGCCCTCAGCCATGTGGCCGAGGCCTACCAGGCCCTCTACCGGGCCTTCGTTCCCCTGCAGGACACCACCCTGCATCTCTATGCCCTGAATCCCTGCGCCGAGTTCTGGGAGGACCTCAGGACCGGCCCAGCCCTCCCCCGCCGGGAGGAGCTGCGCCGCGGCGCCTGGGACCGCAGCTCAGAGGACTTCTACGGGCTTGCCTCCCAGGGACCCCGGGCCCTGCGGCTCTGGGGGCGCCCCGGACGGGAGCACATCCGCCTGCTCAACGAAATCAGCGACTGCGACTTCTGCCCGGGCTTCCGTGAACCCACGGGGGACACCCTCCTGGCGAGGATGCAGCGGGACCTCCTGAACTACCAGGAACCCGACTCCACCGATGCAGCCCCCGGTCCCAGGGGAGACAAGCGGGATCCCAGTCTCCGCCTCCTGGCCGCCCCGAGTCCCCGCCGGGAGGCGGAGATCGTGGCCACCGGGATCTGGCGCCTCCTGGAGGACCACCAGAACACCGCGAGCCCCCTGACCTTCTCCGACATCGCCGTGCTGGTGCCCCCGGACAGCCTGGAGCTCTACCAGGCCCACCTCCAGGCCGCCTTCACCGAGACCCACGGGATCCCCATGGTCCCCGCCGGGCGGGATGTGCCGGAGATGCAGGAACTGCTGGAGGCGGCCGAGCTGCTCCTGGAGCTGCCCACCACCGGTCTGACCCGGGCGGCCGTGCTGCGGGTGATCCAGCACCGGGCCATCCTGCGGGAGCGGGAGGGTGCCGATCCGGGGGCCTGGCCCCGCTGGTGTGAGGACTACGGCATCATCCGGGGCGCGGACCGCAGTGCCTGGGAGGGCACCTATGTGGACCACGACCTCCTGAACTGGGACCAGGGCCTCAAACGCATGAGCCTGGGCGCCTTCATGGGTGAGGGGACCGAGCTGGAGGTCGCGGGGGAGGGCTACCGGGTGATGGGTGCCCGGGAGGAGCCCTCCGCCGCCGCCTTCACCAGCCTGGTGCGGGGTCTCTGCACCCAGACCCGGGGACTCCTGGAGACCCGCAAGCCGCCCCGGGAGTGGATGGAGCACTTGGCCACCTACCTGGAGTCCTGGCTGGAGCAGGAGGAGGGCGAGGAGGCCGAAGGGGTCCTGCGGGCCCTGGAGCGCATCCGCCGATTCCTCCTTCGCCCCTTCGAGGGCTGCCCCCCGGAGCTGGCCCTCATCGGCTTCGCCGCCGCCCGGGAGCTTGCCCTGGAGGCCCTGGCGGGGCTCCGGGAGGAGCAGCCCGCCGGTCTGGCCCGGGGGGTGGTGGTCTCCACCTGCGAGGCCCTGCGGGCCGTCCCCTTCCGGGCAGTCTTCTGCATGGGGCTGGGCGAGGGGAGCTTCCCCACCCGAGACCAGCGCAGCCCCCTGGACCTGCGCCGCAAGGGCCGCAAGCCCGGGGATGTGAGCCGCACCGAGCGCCAGAAGTACACCTTCCTGGAGACCCTGCTCAGCACCCGGGAGCACCTCTTCCTGAGCTACGTCGCCATGGACGAACTGAGTGGCGAGCCCGCCCAGCCCTCGGGTCTTCTCCTGGAGTTCCGGGAGCTGCTGGGGGCCTACCTGGGCCCCGAGTGGGCCCCCGGCAAGGAGGGCGATCCGGTCCTGGAAAGCCACCCTCTGCGCCGCTTCGATCCTTGCTACTTCGCGGCGGAGGGCCCCTTCCGCTCCTACGCCCCCCTGGCCTGGGAGGAGGCCCGGGCCCGCGGACTGGGCGAAGCCGCCCGGGCCGCCCACCAGAAGCTCCCCCTGGCCGTGGGCGATCTGGAGGGACTCCTCCCCGGGGATCGCCACGCGCTGCGGGAGGCCCTGGCCCTGCCCGTCCTCCCCGCCGCCGCCCCGGCCCCGGAGCTGCTTCGACTGAGCCTGAGCGACCTGAGGAGCTTCCTGGAGTGCCCCCTCTCCGGAGCAGCCAGGGTGCGCTTGGGGATGCGAAAGGAGGAGACCGGGGACCGCAGCCTGGTGGAGGACGAACCCTTTGAGCAGAACAGCCTGGAGAGCAGCAGCCTGCGCCGGGAGGTGACCCTGGAGGCCCTGCGGAGCCGGGAGGAGGCCGGAGCCGTCTACGAGCGCACCCTGCGCCGCCTCCAGGAGAGCGGTCAGGCCCCCCTGGGCCTCTTCGCGGATGCCCAGCGCCAGGAGGACCTGGCCCTGATCCGGTCCTGGCTGGAGCACCTGAGGGAGGAGGGCGCCCCCGCGACTTGGCGACTGGGCACCAACCGGGGCCGCCAGGGCCAGGCCGATCACGCAGAACCGGCCCTGGGCCTGGAGCTCACCCTGGGGGACCGCCTCCAACGGGTGGAGCTGGTGGGGGATCTGCGGGTGCAGCTGGGGGGCTCCCTGTATCTGGAGAAAGGGGAGCCGCCCATCACCAAGTCCGGGGACCTCGCCAAGGGCGCCTCCGCTGACAAGCTCCGGAAGAAGGCCCTGGGAGCCTTCCTGGACCACTTGGTGCTCAGCTGCGTGGCAGAAGAGCATGGCGGACACCGAGCCCGCTTCGTCTTCACGGAGGTGAAATACGCCCAGCAGGAGTGCTGCTTCACCTTCCCCCCCCTGGGCCCGGAAGAGGCCCGCGCCCAGCTCGAGAGCTGGATCGTGGACCTGCTCAGCGGGCGCCACGACATCCTCATGCCCATCGAGGCGGTGATCCAGCATTGGAGCAGGCGGACCCTCAGCAGCGAGACCATCCTGGAATACGTCGAAGGAGAGCTGAAAAACGAGGAACGGAGCTTCTTCAGCACCCTCACCGGCCCGGTCCCCGACCCCCTGCGCTATCCGCCCCCCGGGGACCCGACCACTCTGGCCGGACGCCGCCTCGGAGCCTTCCTGGAGGTGGTCTGCCCCATCGCCCCCGAGGAGAACGCCTGATGCTCCGCTACCCGATCCCACCGATCCTCGAGCGCATCGGCAGCTCCCACTGTGTCATCGAGGCCAGCGCCGGCACCGGCAAGACCTTCACCCTGGAGCACCTGGTGGTCCAGCTGATCATCGAGGGCATCCCCCTGGAGGAGCTGCTGGTGGTCACCTTCACCAAGAAGGCCACCCTGGAGCTCATCGGCCGGGTCCGGGCCATGCTGGCCAGGGTGGCAGCCTTCGAAGGCCCCTCCTGCAGCGAGGAGAAGCCCCACTGGAAGCTCAGCGCGGCAGCCCTGGAGCAGATCCGCACAGCCCTGACCCGCTTCGACCAGGCCCACATCTCCACCTTCCACCAGATCTGCCAGCAGATCCTCAAGGAGGCCAGCTTCGAGAGCGGGCGCCTCCTGAAGCAGGAGATCGTCTCCCGGGACGAGCTCTTCGAGCGGGCCTTCACCACCCTTCTGCGAACCCGCTTCGCCACCGGGCAGGGCGATGGGCTCCGGGTGGCCCTGGCCCGGAGTGAAGGCCTGGAAGGGCTGAAGAAGCTTATCAAGCAGGCCGCCGGTGAGGGGGGGGACCTGGATCTGCCGCCGCTCACGGACCTGCGCAGCATCCTGGAGGCCTTCCCGGTGGACCTGGCCCAGCGGCTCCTCCAGCAGGACCCGGAACTCTGCGCCCCTCTGACTGGGGCCAGGGGAGGCGTGCCCATAGCCATCACCAGGCTGCTGGAGACCATCTGCCGGAAGCGGGAGTCCGCACTGGCGGGGGACCCGACAGACTTCTGGCTGCGGGATCCCCTCTCTGCGAGCGACTTCGGGAAATGGCTGGAAAAGGGTGAGGAGTCCCCCCTCCAGGGCGACAGCGCCCGCCTCTTCGGTGCGGTCGCGGAGCTCTTCAACCTCGAGGCCCTCCTGGTCGCCTCCTTCCTGAGCCCCCTCCAGGAAGAGATCCAGCGCCTCAAGGCCGAGGAGGGGCTCTACGACTTCGATGACATGATCCAACTCGTGGCGCGGGCTCTCGAGGACGAGATCCATGGGACCCCTCTCGTTCAGCGCCTCCGGGAGCGCTTCAAGGTGGCCATCATCGATGAGTTCCAGGACACCGATGCGGCCCAATGGGGGATCTTCCGGAGGCTCTTCCTCGACTCTGAGGCGGGGCACCGCCTCATCGTGGTGGGCGACCCCAAGCAGGCCATCTACGGTTTCCGGGGGGGCGACCTCCCCACCTACACCGAGGCGACCCGGGCCATCGAGGGCCGCACGGGCCGCCCGCCCCTCCAGCTCCGGGAGAACTGGCGCTCCACGGGGAGCCTCATCACGGCCTACAACACCCTCCTGGACCCCTCCCGGGCCTTCTTCCAGGGGGACAACGCGGCCTACTACAAGGAGCCCGTCACCTGCGGCAGGCTGGATCTCGCCCTGGAGGACGCCGCCGGCAACCCCCTCCCGGCCGTCCGTGTGGTGGAGATCGAGGCGGGCAAGGCCGACCAGGTCCGGGTGGAGGCCGCCCGGGCCCTGGCCCGGACCCTCCGGAACACGCTGGAGGGAGCCCGTTTCCGCAACTCCAGAGATGCAGTGGGGGCCCTGAGGCCCGAGGATGTCTACGTCCTGGTCCACACGCGTAGCGAAGGGCAGCTGATGGCGAAGATCCTGCGGGAGGAGGGGCTCCCGGCAGCCATCTACCGGGAGGAGGGCCTCTTCGATGGCCCCGAGGCCAAGGCCTGCCGGGACATCCTGCTGGCCATCGCCTCACCCAGGGATGAAAGCCGGGTGGCCAAAGCCCTCCTGGGACCCTTCTTCGGACTCTCCTTCCGGGAGGCCGAAGCGGCCCGGGAGCTGCCGGAAGAGCACCCCATCCGGAGCCGCCTCCTGGCCTGGAGGGCCCTGGCTCAGCAGGGGCGCTACGGCGAGCTCTTCAACCGCCTGGCGGGGGAGAGCGGTCTGACCCGGCGCCTCCTCTTCCTGGAGGAGGGTCAGCGAAGCCTCACCAACCTCCTCCACATCCTGGAGCTGCTCCTGCACCAGGCCCTCCGGGGCCACCTCAGTGCCGAGGATCTGGCCCACCAGGTCCAGCGGTGGATCGATGACCAGGAGCGCCCGGCGGTGGAGGAGGGCGAGACTCAGCGCCTGGAGCGCCAGCAGGGGGCGGTGCAGATCCTGACCATGCACAAGTCCAAGGGGCTCCAGGCCCCCGTGGTGGTTCTGTACGGCGGCACCGGCGAGACCGGAAAGACGAGCGCCCTGCACCGCTACCACGACCCACAGCAGCGCCGCTGCTGGGTGGGGTCCACCAAACTGGCCCCCAAGGCCGTGCAGGCGGCCATCGACGAAGAGTTGAAGCGGGAGGACGAGCGCCTGGCCTATGTGGCCCTCACCCGGGCCGAGGCCCAGCTCCTCCTGCCCCACTACATCCCCGGGGGGAAGCCCAACGACAAGGGCAACTTCAACAGGGAAGGCCACCCCAAGGCCGGCCCCTACCGTCCCATCAATCACAGCCTGCGAACCCTCCTGGCCCCTGGGGAGGAGGCGGAGCCTCCCCAGGGTTTCGAGCGCTTCAGCCCGGAGCCGCCCATCGAGCCCCCCGACCAGAGCTGGTCCCCCAGCATTCCGGAGTTCCCCCTGACCCTCCCGGACTTCTCCGCCCTGGCGGCGCAGGCCCGACCTCACGGGGTCTTCAGCTACACCGGGATGCAGCGGGCACTGGATCAGCACCGTGGGCCCACTCCCCTGCGCCCGGACCAGGAGTCCCAGCAGTGGGGCCAGAGCGGCGGGAAGAAGCTGGGCATCCAGGTCCACGCCCTGCTCCAGGAAGTTGACCTCGAGAGCTTCGCCGAGCTGGACTTCCAAGCGTGGCGGGCCCTGCCCTCCACCCAGGCCCTGGCGCAGAAGCACCTGGCTTCCAAATGGCAGCTGGAGGTCCTGGAGTGGGCCTACGCGGCCTTGGCACGGCCCATGGCCCTGCCCGGCGGCGGGGAGAGCGTCCTCTCACGGGCTGAGGATCAGCTCCGGGAGCTGGACTTCCTCACGCCCTATCCCCAGGAGCGGGACTTCCTCCAGGGCTCCATCGACCTGATCTTCCGCAGTGGGGGACGCACCTACGTCCTGGACTGGAAGACCAACCTCCTGCCGGACTACGGCCCGGAGGCCCTTGAGGCCTCGGTGCAGGACCACTACCAGCTCCAGCTCCGGATCTACACTCTGACCGCCTGCCGCTTCCTGGGCATCCGGGACCGCACACAGTACGAGCGGGACTTCGGCGGCGTGGTCTACGTCTACCTGCGGGGCCTGCCTCAGGGGGGCGGAGTGTGGAGCCATCGCCCCGCCTGGGAGGAGTTGGCGGACTGGGAGCGGGAGCTGGGCGACTGTCACCGGAAGCTTGTGGGAGGCGGAACCCATGCATGAGTGGAACGAGATGGCCCTGGAGCACCACCCCGCAAGCCAAGCGTGGTCGAGGAATCTGCGGGAGGCCCTGGAGGAGCTCAACCAGGAGCCCGCCACCCTCGTCCTGGCCTGGGAGCTGAGCGGCCTGGCCCCCTTGGCGGAGACTGAGCGTGAGACCCTCTTCGCCGTGGCGGTGGCCCTGCTGGCCACCCAGGGCCAGGGGCACACCCGCCTGGCCCTGCCCCCCGGACCCGAGAGCCCCGCCGCCCGCATCCTTGAGGCCTGCAAGCTCGGAAGTCTGGATGTGGCGGCCTTTCTGGGCTCCCCTTCGCTGGCCTCCTGGGTGGGGGGCCCCGGGGAGACCAGGCCCCTGATCCTGGAGGGCAGCACCCTCTACACCCACCGATTCCTGGGCTTTGAGCAGTCCCTGGCGGAGCGGGTGAAGGCCCTGGCCACCCAGCCTCCGCTCACCACCCTGCCGGTGGAGGAAGGGATCTTCCAGGACCCCCGGGCACTGGACGCCGAGCAGCGGGCGGCGGTGGAGAAGGCCCTCGGCTCCCCGCTGACCCTCATCACCGGCGGCCCCGGCACCGGCAAGACCACCATCGTCATCACCATCCTGCGGGCCCTCCTGCGCCAGGGGCTGGGTCTCGAGCAACTGGCCCTTGCGGCCCCCACGGGCAAAGCGGCCCAGCGTATGGGCGAGGCCATCCGCAAGGCCCTGGCGGAACTGAAGGCACCCACAGCCCAGGACCAGCCCCTGCTGGCCGCCGAACTGGAGCCCCGGACCCTGCACCGCCTCCTGGGTTGGCACCCCACCGCCGAGCGCTTCCGCCATGATGCCGCCAACCCCCTGCCCTACCGGGTGGTCGTGGTCGACGAGTCCTCCATGATCAGTCAGGAGCACCTCCACCGCCTGCTGCAGGCCCTGGCCCCGGGCACCCGCTTGGTCCTCCTGGGGGATGCGGAGCAGCTCCCCAGCGTGGAGGCGGGCTGCGCCTTCCGGGAGCTGGTGGAGGCATTGAAAGCTCAGGCAGCCCACCTGCAGAACAGCTACCGGATGCGGGCCGAGGATCCCCAGGGGCGGAACATCCTCTCCGTGGCCCGGGCGATCAACAGACCGGAGAGCGGCCAGCTCTGGGCAGGGGCCGAGCCCATCACCGTGCGGGAGCGCCTGGAGGATCTGGCCCACCAGAAGGTGGAGCTCTGGGCACCCGGGAAGGGCGGGACCGCGGCCTTCCTGGATCGCTGGTTCCAGGAGCGGGTCCTGGCCCTGCCGGACTTCCGGGCAGCTGCGGAACGGATCTTCAGCCTTGAGGAGGGCACCTGGGGGAGCGGGGACGAGGAGACCCTCGGCCGCCTCTTCCAGCACTTCGACGGCTTCCGCATCCTCTGCGCCCTCCGGAAGAGCGCGGAGTTCCGGGGGGTGGAGGAGATCAACGCCCACTTCCACAGGAAGATGCTGGAATACTTCGAGTGGAGCGGCAGCCAGCGCCCGAAGTTCTGCGCCGGAGAGCCGGTCATGATGACCCGCAACGACTATACCCGGGGCATCTTCAACGGCGACCAGGGTCTGATCCTCAAGGTCCGCTTCGACGGCGAGCCCCGCCAGGCCGCCGTCTTCCCCCTCCTCAAGACCTGGCGTGCCTTCCTCCTGGAGCCCCTGCGGGAGGAACTCGACCACGCCTTCGCCATGACCGTCCACAAGTCCCAGGGCTCCGAGTACGAGCACATCGCCGTGGTGCTCCCCCAAAGCGACCACAAGGCCCTCACCCGGGAGCTCCTCTACACCGCCCTCACCCGCGCCAGGCGCTCCGTGAGCCTGGTGGGGGAAAGGGAACGGGTCGAATTCGCCGCCCGCAACCCCACCCTGCGGGAGTCGGGGCTGGGGGGGAGGGTGAAGGGGCTCTCCGGGCCCACATGACCCCGGCCCAGGGCTGAAGCGTGAGTGCGCCCTGGCCAGAAACGACAGCCAACGACCCGGTACCCCCCGCTTCACCTCAGAAATGCGTCTGCCGCCTCCCCCAGGGCCTCCATCGTGGGCAGCTCCAGGGTGACTCGGGCACAGGTGCCGGACTGGAGTCTCTCGAAGACGAGCTGTCCACCCATCAGCTCCACCAGCCCCGCCACCATGGGCAGGCCGATACCCAGGCCGCCCCGGGCGGCGGCGTGGGAGCGCTCGCTGTGCTCGAAGGGCACCAGCATCCGCTCCCAGTCCTCGGGGAGGCCGATGCCCGTGTCCTCCACCTTGATCTCCAGGCGCCGCCAGCCGGGACGCTCCGGCAGGGCCGAGACCCCCACCTTGAAGCGGACCTGGCCCCGGGCTGTGAACTTGATGGCATTGTCCAGCAGGCAGCTCATGATCTGCTCGATGCGGGCCGCATCGCAGTGGAAGAGGATGCCGATCATGGGACAGTCCGCCTCGAAGCCCAGCCCCTTGCCTCGGGCGGCCTCCCGGAAGCGCCCCTGCAGGCAGGCGATGCGCATGTCCAGGTCCCCCAGGACCGGGGAAAGCCGCAGGGTACCGTCGGCCACCGCAGCCAGGTCCAGGAGGTTCTGCACCAGAGAGGTCAGACGCTGGGTCCCGGCCCGGGCCTGGGCGATGACCGCCGCCTGCTGGGGGGCCGGCTCCATCATGCCCAGCATCTCCAGGTTCCCCAGGATCACCTGCAGGGGCGTGCGCAGCTCGTGGTGGGCGTTCCGGGAGAAGGCATCGTGCTTGATGCGAAGACGGCGCTCCGCCTCCAGGGCGGCCTTCTGGGCGCGGATGATGCGCCCCTTGGCGTGCACCAGGCTGAAGAGGGCCAGCCAGCAGAGCACCAACAGGGCCAGGGTCGCAAGAAAGAAGATCAGGACGATCTGGGTTTCGGACACAGGAATACCTTCATCTGCAAAACAGCACAGAAGGCCAGAATGATGGCGTTGGCCAGCCAGGGAAGGAGGATCAAGTGCTCCGGCAGCCTGAGGAGGAAGTAGTTGGAGCACCCGTTGAAGAGTAGGGTGCCAGCCCCCCAGGTGAGGAAGGCGCTGAAGAGCCAGAACGCGGGCTTGGATTCAATAGGGTTGTCGCCCTCATCCCGGATCAGGTCCATGAGAAAGAGAGCACTGCTGACCATGTAGACCAAGCTTGCGTAGGAGGTAAAAAGATTGTTTTGAGTAGACTATGATCAAAACCAGAGTAGCCTCATCCTCAAATCCCGCCGGCCCCTGCCCTAAGTCCTTGAGGACCATCTGATAGCCGGCATTCCATGCATTGACGAAAGGGTCACCATGCTGAACAACACCCTTCATCCAGGCCGCGATCACCACCCGATGCCGCCCCTCCCCAGTCCCTGTCATGGGCAGCTTGCCTTCCAGGCGGCCCACCTGCCCACCAGGGACCGTGGCTTCGACCCCCAGCGCAACCATCGCATCAGCCGGGAGGAGGCCTTGGATCTGGTACTGAACTTCCAGGCCAGGCCCGAAGCGCTCCGCCACTCGGCTTCCGCCTATGCCCGCAGCGCCTTCGAACAACTGCTCGGCCAGCCAGAGGCCGCGGGCATCCGGATTTACTTGGCGGAACATGCCGATGGCTCGCCCACCATGGTGATGGGGGCCGTGGACGCCGCCGGTGCAGACCTGGATGGCACCCTGAATCTCTGGATGCAGAACACGATCGACTGCCCCCCCATATGCAAATGGGCGATCCTGGCCAAGCGGGGGCTGCGCCCCGAACTGATGGCCTCCCCCAACGGGGAGTTCGACATCCATCGCAATCACCTCATCAGCCGCGAAGAAGCGGCGGATCTGGCTCTCAGGCATCAGGCGCGGCCTGAGGCGGGCGAGCACTACGCCTCGGCCTATGCCCGCAGTGCCTTCAAAGAGCTCCTCGCCCAGCCGGAGGCCGTGGGCATCCGCATCTACCGGGCCGAGCATGACGATGGCTCTCCCACCATGGTCATGGTAGCCATCGACAAGCAGGGGATCGACATGGCCTCCCCCGAGAACCTCTTCATGCAGAACAGTGCCGACTGCCCCCCCGTCTGCAAGGATGCCCGGCTCGCCAAGCGCTGAGCATAGAGGCCCCGCAAGGCCCTCTGCGCTCATGCTGGCAGCGGTTCCCAAAGGTCCCCGGCCCGCCCGGGGACCTTTCTCAAGGCGGCCATAAGGGCTACTCGGTCAACCCATCGACGGTCGTTTCACCCGCCTCCAGGACCAGTCCCACCCGCGCCCGGGTGCCCTGGGGCAGGCGCTCGAAGTCCAGGCTGCCCCCCATGAGCCGCACCAGCCCCGCCACCATGGGCAGGCCGATGCCTAGGCCGCCCCGGGCGGCGGCGTGGGAGCGCTCGCTGTGCTCGAAGGGCACCAGCATCCGCTCCCAGTCCTCGGGGAGGCCGATGCCCGTGTCCTCCACCTCGATCTCCAGAAGCTGCCACCCAGGGCGCTCCGGCAGGGCCGAGATCCCCACCTGGAAGCGGACCTGCCCCTGGGCTGTGAACTTGATGGCATTGTCCAGCAGGTGGCTCATGATCTGCTCGATGCGGGCCGCATCGCAGTGGAAGAGGAGGCCGATCATGGGACAGTCCGCCTCGAAGGCCAACCCCTTGGCTCGGGCGGCCTCCCGGAAGCGCCCCTGCAGGCAGGCGATGCGCATGTCCAGGTCCCCCAGGACCGGGGAGAGCCGCAGGGTCCCGTCGGCCACCGCAGCCAGGTCCAGGAGGTTCTGCACCAGAGAGGTCAGACGCTGGGTCCCGGCCCGGGCCTGGGCGATGATCGCCGCCTGCTGGGGGGCCGGATCCATCATGCCCAGCATCTCCAGGTTCCCCAGGATCACCTGCAGGGGCGTGCGCAGCTCGTGGTGGGCGTTCCGGGAGAAGGCATCGTGCTTGATTCGCAGACGACGCTCCGCCTCCAGGGCGGCCTTCTGAGCGCGGATGATGCGCCCCCTGGCGTGCACTAGGCTGAAGAGGGCCAGCCAGCACAGGACCACCAGGGCGAGGGTCGCCAGGAAGAAGATCAGGACGATCTGGGTTTCGGACAAAGGAATACCTTCGTCTGCAGAATATTACAGAAAGCCAGGATGATGGCATTGGCCAGCCAGGGCAGAAGGATCAGGTGCTCGGGCAGGCGGCGCAGGAAGTAGTTGGAGCAACCGTTGAAGAGGAGGGTCCCCGAGCCATAGGTCAGGAAGGCGCTGAAGAGCCAGAACTCCGGCTTTGAGGCAACGGGGTCATCGCCTTCATCCCGGATCAGGTCCATGAGGAAGAGGGCGCTGCTCACGATGTAGGCAAGGCTCGCGTAGGTGGAGAAGACATCGTTCCTCAGGAGGATCCCCGTCAACCGCTCACCCAGGATGGCCAAAGCGACTCCGAGGGCCATCACAAACCCCATGCCGTAGGTGCGCCGGGGCTTGCCCCCCGCAGCCCTGCCAATTACCCATGCATAGCCCAGAAAAATGATCGGACCTGACCAGTGCCTGAACCATTGGTTATTGTGATGGCGCAGGGCGAGAACAGTATGAAAGCCCCCCTGCAGTATGTCTGCCACCACGACCCATCCGAACACACTCAGCCAAGCTGGCCGCCGGAATCGCGGGGACCATCTGGAGACAAGCCACGCAAGAGGAGGGAGAGCCATGGACGGATCAAGGATATTCACTATTATAAATTTGTACACCAAATAGGAGGTACACATACCTTACGCCTTGTCTCCTTCAGGCTGCTCCCCCCAATTCACTTTAGGACTTGGCGAGTCCTGCCCCCTTGCAGATGGGGGGGCAGTCTACGGCGTTCTGCATGTAGAGGCCCTCGACCGCATCCATATCCACCCCATCCGCATCCACGGCCACCATCACCATGGTGGGGCTGCCATCGGCGTGCTCGGCGCGGTAGATGCGGATGCCTGCTGCACCGGGCTGGGCCAGGAGCTGCTCGAAGGCGCTGCGGTTGAAGGCGGAGGCGTAGTGATACCCGGCATCGAGCTTGGCCTGGAAGCCCAGCACCAGGTCTGCAGCCTCCTGGCGGGTGATCTGGTGGTTGCGGGCAGTGTCGAAGGACTGCGAGGTCATGGAAGCTCCAGAGAAAGGGAAAGACCAGGGTCCCTGTCCATGGGAGTGGAGGTGGCCAGGCCTTCGTGCAGAGTTGGAAACGCCTTCACTCTAGAAAGCCCACACCCCGAAGTCAACCACAATCATCACAAAATCAGCAGTTTACATGCATAAGCCAGAAATCAACCACACCGGAAGGAATTTTCCGGCCAGACCCACACCAGAAAAATATTTCAAGATCATTTTTTTCAGCATTTAAAGCCCACAGCACAGACAGGATCTGCAGCAAACGGAAACAGCCTTCCAGATCTGCGATCGTTATGTTCAATAAAATATAACGATCCCGACACTGGCACCCTTTTCGCACTCACCGCTCAGCTCAGGCAGGGTGATCCCCCTCCGAGCCCTTTTCGGGAGGTGCCCCATGCTTTACATGCCAGGCGAACCGGTCTCCATCCGTCCCATCGGGGTCGTCATCTCCGATTTCCGCGACTTCGACCAGGCCAACGACTTTGAGCAGATCCGGGAGCTCCGGCTGCGCCAGGACCTGGAACTGGCCCTGGCGGGTCTGGAGGCCTATTCCCACATTTACGTCTTCTACCACCAGCACAGGCGCCAGGAGTGGCAGCAGGCGGTGGGCTGGTCCGACTCACCGGAGCAGCTGCTCACCCTGCCCCAGGCCAAGGACGGTAATCTGCGCGGCATCTACACCAGTCGAGCTCCGGCCCGCCCCTCGGGCATGGGCTCCTGCGTCTGTGAGCTGGTTCGGCGGGAGGGGCGGCGGCTCTTCGTCCGGGGCCTGGACGCCTTCGATGGCAGCGCCATCCTGGACATCAAGATCTATGTCCCCAGCATGGACGCCGTGCCCCACGCCACGGGCCCCCTGCACTGCCGCCCGCGGCGCAGCGCGGATCCCAAGGGCAGGGTCTTCCCCTGGGGCACCCTGAACCGGGAGGTGACCCTGGGGGTGCGGACGGGGCTCCGGGCCATGGAGGAGCTGGGCCTCGGCCGGGGCGAGGCCACCCGGGCCGAAATGGTGGGCGGAAGCCACTTCGCCCGGAGCATCGAGCGGATCACGGGCTGCGTGCTTCCCGGCCAGTGGGAGCTCCGTGAGGAGAGCGGCGCTTCACTGGGGAGCTGGCGGCTTCGCCTCCTCCAGGGGGGCAAGGGCGTCGAAATCCGCCTGAGGGACCACCCCGCCGAGCCCATGGAAGACCTCATGGCCCTGTCCGACGAGTGCCTCTTCAGCGAGGTGAGAGCCCTGTAGGCGCCTTGTCCCCGCCTCCGGCCAGGAGGACAATGACGGAATGGCCGTGCCTGTCCCTCCCTCTGAACACCCCCACCCGAGCTACCGCACCACGGCCATCATCATCGCCAGCGCCCTCTTCATGGAACAGGTGGACTCCACCGTCCTGGCCACCGCCCTGCCCACCATGGCCCGGAGCCTGGGGGTTTCGCCCCTCCACATGAGCGCCGGCCTGACCTCGTACCTCCTCAGCCTGGCGGTGTTCATCCCCGCCAGCGGCTGGGTGGCGGACCGCTATGGCGCTCGCAAGGTCTTCCGCATCGCCATGGCGGTCTTCACCCTGGGCTCGATGCTCTGCGGCCAGTCCCACAGCCTCTCCTTCCTGGTGGCGGCCCGGATGCTGCAGGGCATCGGGGGGGCCATGATGGTCCCGGTGGGTCGCCTCCTGCTCCTGCGCTCGGTGGATCAGAAGGACATGGTCTCGGCCATGTCCTGGTTCACGGTGCCCGCCCTCCTGGGGCCGGTGGTGGGGCCGCCCCTGGGGGGCTTCCTGGTGAGCTATCTCTCCTGGCGCTGGATCTTCTACATCAACATCCCCTTCGGACTCCTGGGGATCTATCTGGCCACCCGCTTCATCCCCGACATGCGGGAGCCGGACCCGGGCCGCTTTGATCTGCCCGGCTTCCTGCTCTCCTCCCTCTCCCTTTCAGGCCTGATGTACGGGCTGGAGATGGCCAGCCGGGGCGGGGGCGAATCCCGGGCCACCACCTTCGCAGTCATCGCCGCCGGGCTCCTGGTGGGCCTGGCCTATCTCCGCCATGCCGCCCGGAGCCCGCACCCCATCCTGGACCTGCGATTGCTGAAGGTCCCCACCTTCGGCCTCTCGGTGGCCAGCGGTTCCCTGACCCGCATCACCGGGGGAGCCCTGCCCTTCCTGCTGCCCATGCTCATGCAGCTGGGCTTCGGCATGTCAGCGGCGCGGAGCGGCCTGGTGACCTTTGCCACCGCGGCGGGCTCCTTCCTGATGAAGCTCTCGGCGCCCCCCATCATCCGCCGCTTCGGATTCAGGACCACCCTGGTCTGGAACAGTCTCATCGCCTCGGGACTGCTGGCCCTCTGCGCCTTCTTCCGGCCCTCCTGGCCCCTGGCCTGCATCTATGCGGTACTCGTCCTGGGGGGCTTCTTCCAGTCCCTGCAGTTCACGGCCCTCAACACCGTGGCCTACGCGGATGTGGGGGCCGAACGCATGAGCCAGGCCACCAGCTTCTACTCGACCTTCCAGCAGCTCACCCTCTCCCTGGGAATCTGCGCCTCCTCCATGAGCCTGGCAGCCTCCATGCGCCTCATGGGCCATCCCAGGCCCTATTTCACCGACTTCTCGGTGGCCTTCGGGGTCGTGACCCTCATTTCGGTCCTGGCCTCCCCCCTCTGCGCCCGCATGCCCCGGGATGCGGGACGGGCGATGAGCGGCCGCTGAGGCCCGGGTATCCTGGTTGCCACAAAGGAGCCGAAGCCATGCCGTCCACCGATGAACGCGAAGCCCAACCCGTCCTGGGGGAGACCTGTCCGAAGTGCGGCTCGGACCTGGTGCTCCGCAATGCCATGGGCCGGTTCTTCGCCAAGTGCAGGCGCAGCAGCTGCAGCTTCACCTACGACTCGGACCTGCGGGGCAATCCCACGGCCCGCTGCAGCACCTGCGGCACGGGGAGGCTGCACACCACGGGGACTGCCCGCGTCTGCGCCGACTGCGGGGCCACGGAGGGCGCCAGGCCCGCCCCCGCCAAGGCCGAGGGCCTGGGCCCCTGCCCCAAGTGCCAGAAGGGCACCCTGGCGGTGCGCTCCGGGGCCTTCGGAACCTTCGTCTCCTGCTCGGAGCGCTGTGGCCTGACCTACTCCAGCGACGCCGAGGGGGTGCCCGAGGGCGGTTACTGCTCGGCCTGCAAGGGACCGGTGAAGAAGACCCAGAAGGGCTCGCGCCTCTGCGTCGTCTGCGGCAAGTGGCAGGATGAGCGCCCGGCCCGTCCCGCCGCCGCCCAGGACGACAATCGTCCTCCCAAGCCCAAGCCCGCCCACTGCCCGCGCTGCAACGAATCCCTGAAGACCGTCTTCACCCGGCGTCAGAAGTGGGCCTACCGCTGCGACCCCTGCGACGCCTGGTACGACGCCTGAGCGGCGTTCCCCCGCCATGCCCGGAGCACCGGTATCCCAGGCGCCTCCCCGTCGCATCGCCCACCTGGACATGGACGCCTACTTCGCCTCCGTAGAGCTCCAGCGACGGCCAGAGCTGAGGGGCCTGCCGGTGGTCATCGGAGGGCGGCCCAAGCCGGGTCTGCTGTCTGAACCGGGGCGCCTGAGCAGCTATGCCGGGCGGGGGGTCGTCACCACCGCCACCTATGAGGCCCGGGCCTTCGGGGTGCACTCGGGCATGGGCCTCATGAAGGCCGCGGCCCTGGCCCCGGATGCCATCCTGGTCCCTGGGGACTACGAGACCTACAGTCGGGTCTCCCGGACCTTCAAGGCGGCAGTGGCGACCATCGCCCCTCTGATGGAGGACCGGGGCATTGATGAGATCTATCTGGACCTCACGGACCTCAAGGGGAGCTCTCTGGAGCTGGCCAGGCGGCTCAAGGGGGCAGTCCTGGAGTCCACGGGACTCACCTGCTCCATCGGCATCACCCCCAACAAATTGTTGAGCAAGCTGGCCTCCGAACTCCAGAAACCGGATGGGATTACGATCCTGAACCTGGAGGACATCCCGGGGCGCATCTGGCCCCTGCCCTGCGCCGCCCTCAACGGCATCGGCCCCCGGGCCACGGAGGGCCTGCGGGAGCTGGGCATCCTCACCCTGGGGCAGCTGGCCCAGGCGGACCCCGCCGATCTGGTGGCCCGCTTCGGCCAGAGCTACGGCACCTGGCTCCACGAGGCCGCCCATGGGCGGGATGAGCGTCCCCTCACCCTGGAGCGGGAGCCCAAGTCCCTCAGCCGGGAAACCACCTTCGAACGCAACCTGCACCCCAGCCGCAACCGGGAGGAGCTCACCGCGATCCTGGTGCGGCTCTGCGAGCGCCTTGCCGCCGACCTGACGCGCAAGGGCTACCTGGCGGGCAGCGTGGGGGTGAAGCTCAAATACGACGACTTCAGCACCCTCACCCGGGACCACACCCTGAGCCGTCCTGTCTCCGCCCCCGAAGCCCTGCTGGAGGCCGCCCGCCGGTGCCTGCGGCGGGCCCCCTTCGAGCGGCCATTGCGGCTCCTGGGGCTGAGGGCCGCTGCCCTGGTGCGTCCTGGGGATCTCCCCACGGGTCCCAAGGTGGTCGCTCCAGGGCTCTTCGACACCCCCCCGTCAGGCGGTCACTTCTGAGACCGAATCGGACAGGCTCCCTAGAGGTTGCCGCCTTGGCGTCTATTGGATTCCGCCTGCCAAGCCTCGCTTTCATAGGAGATATCCACCGTCAGGGAGCGCGAGATCTGGACCAGAAGCTGAGTCCCCCACATCGCTGAAAAATCAGCTTTCCCCACCTTGATGGCTTGATCCTCAAACCCGTCCCCATCGTAATAAGGCGTCGTGTAATCCTCACATTCAGCAGTCGGCGCACCGTACTTGCCCCGCAGGAGTCCCACAATGGTTTGGAACTTGGCACGGGCATCGGGGTCCTCTGTCAGGACACGGATCCACACCTTCGCGAGCTTGTTGTTGGCGAAACAGCAGAAGATCACGGACTTGGTAGCCAGACACCACGCATCCACTCTTCAAAGATCATGGATCAAATCCTGGCGCCCAGCCTCTTTGACAGCATCGCGTGGCACTTTGCGATAATGCCCTGCCGACCTTTCCCGAGGATCCTCATGAAGACCTTCCGCCGCACCCTCTGCATGCACGGCTATGCAGGAAGCCCCGAGGGAAGCATCCGAGGACTCATGGACGAGCTGATCGCGCAACTCGGGCTGGCACCTTTCGGGGAGCTGATCTTCCCGGATCTCCCCTTCTCCCGCCACCAGGGGGCCGCCTTCGGGGACAGCCCCCAGGAGATGCTGGCGCGGGTCCACCGGGCTCTGGCCCAGGACTGGGATCTGCGGGACACCCTGTGCATCGGCTTTTCCATGGGGGGGTTCCTCCCGGCCCTGCTGGCCCAGCGGCAGGGCGCGGGCACGGTCGTCGCCCTCAGCTCTCCGGACCACCTGAATGAGGCACTGGCCCTGGACCCCGCCCTCCCCCTGGAGGTTCTGGCAGCCTACAGCACCCAGGACGACGAGGTGATCCGAGGGCGGATGGATCGCTGGCCCAGCCTCACCCCCTTTGCCTATGACATTCCGGGCCTGACCCACGAGCACGACAATCACCGGGCTGTCTTCCTGAGGCTGGTGAGCGGATTCCTCGAGGGGCTCCCCCCCGGAGAGCTGGCCACCCGCCTCTGAGTCCATCACCCTGCAGCGGGAGAAAGCTCAGACAGGGCTCGCCCGATTTCGGCAAAGCCCTCCCAGGACAGGCCGATCCAGCCTGATAATGGGAACGTACCCCCGGAGCCCCCATGCGTCCCATCGACTTCAGATCCGACACCACCACCCGTCCCTCGGCCGAGATGCGACGGGCCATGGCAGAGGCCGAGGTCGGGGATGATGTCCTGGAGCGGGATCCCACCATGGACCGGCTGGAGCGCCGGGTGGCCGAGCTGGCGGGCTTCGAAGCAGCCCTCTGGGTCCCCTCGGGGTGCATGGCCAACCTCATCGCCTTGATGCTCCACCTGGAGCGCGGTGACCGTTTCCTGGCCCCGGACAAGGCCCATGTCCTGGGTTCCGAGCTCGGCACCGGTGCCTGGCTGGCCCAGGGGATGCCCGAGGCGCTGCCCTGGGAAGGGGGGCCGGGCAAGCTCACGCCCCACCAGCTCCTCAAGGCCATCGGCAAGCCCGGTCCCTATTACGCGATGAGGACCCGCCTGCTCTGCCTGGAGAACACCCACAACTTTGCCGGCGGCACCTGCCTCAGTGTCGAGGAGACCCGGGGCCTCATGACCATCGCCCGGGAGCAGGATCTCCGCATCCATCTGGACGGAGCCCGGCTCTGGCACGCCGCGACCGCTCTGGGCACCTCCGTGGCCGAGCTGGCCTGGGGGGCCGATACTCTCTCACTCTGCCTCAGCAAGGGCCTGGGGGCTCCCATGGGCTCGGTGCTCTGCGCCAACCGGGAGTGCATCGGACAGGCCCGTCGGATCCGCAAGATGCTGGGGGGCGGGGTGCGCCAGGGCGGCGTGGTGGCTGCCGCCGGGCTGGTGGCCCTGGATTACCTGCCCCGGCTTGAGGAGGACCACGCCAAGGCCCGCCGACTGGCTGAAGGTTTGCAGGCCATGGGGCTCCGCCCCAAAACGCCCGAGACCAACATCGTCATGGTACCCGTGACCGATGTGCCCCTGGCCCTGCAGAGCCTGGAGGAGGCAGGGGTGCGGGTGCTCCCCGTGGGCAGCGCCCTGCGCTTCATCACCCACCGGGATATAACCCTCGATGATGTGGAGGATGCCCTCCTCCGCATTCAACCGCAGGTCCCCTCCCTCTTGACCACCTGGGAAGGCGATCGGCCGATGGTGTGAGACGCTCCGATGAATCGGCGCATAGGCCCCCCAAGCGTCATGACAAGATGGATGCATCATACGGAGAACCCTTGTTTCTGAATCGGCTCTGCCTCCCCCTCTTCGCCGGCTTCTGTCTGGCCCTGACCCTGGCCTGCGGCGGCGTCACCAGCAGTGACACATCGAGCAGCAGCAGCGGTGATCTGGACAGTAGTTTCGGCTCCAGCGGCGTGGTGACCACCTCCATCAACGGCAGCACTGATGTCATTGAGGCGCTGGCCATCCAGAGCGACGGCAAGATCGTCGTCGCAGGCTACAGCACACTCTCCGGCGTCCGGCGGATGGCCGTGGCCCGTTACACCTCCGCAGGGAAGCTGGACACGAGCTTCAGCAGTGATGGCATCGCCACGAGCACCGCAGGCAGCAGCTCCGCCTCGGAGGCCTGCGCCCTGGGCATCCAGAGCGACGGCAAGATCGTCGTCGCAGGCTACACCTATATCAGTGGCACCAAGGAAGTGGCCGTCCTGCGCTTCGACACGGACGGGAGCCTGGACACAGACTTCAGTACCGACGGCATCGCCACCGAGGCCATCGGCACAGAATCCGCTGCCCGGAGCCTGGTCATCGACGGCAGCGGCAACATCATCGTGGGAGGCTACGGCAGGACCTCCAGCTCCAGTGCCCCCACCTTTGCCCTCGCTGCCTTCAGCGATGATGGCTCCATCGACACCTCCTTCGGCTCCAGCGGTGTGATCACCACCGCCATCGGCAGCACCGACGATGAGATCAACGCCCTGGGCCTCCAGAGCGATGGATATATTGTCGCCGCAGGGTCTTCCAGCACCGGCAGCAGCGGCCACAGGAACTTCGCCCTGGCCCGCTACACCTCCACCGGGAGCCTGGACAGCGATTTCAGCGGCGACGGCAAGCTGACTGTCAGCGGGACCTATGACAACTACGCAACGAGCCTGGTCATCCTGAGTGATGACACCGCCGTGGCAGGGGGCACGGTCTACGATGGCACCTCGGACCGCTTTGCCCTGGCTCGGTTCAATAGCACCGGTGGCACCAGTTGGGCTGTCACCGAGGACTTCTACTCCACCACCACCGACATCGCCAACGGCCTGGCCCTCCAGAGTGACGGGAACCTCGTGGCTGGAGGCGTCTCAGGCAGTCTCTGCGCCTTCACCCGCTACACCTCGTCCGGCAGCCTGGACACCTCCTTCGCCACCAGTGGCCTTCTCACTGGAAGCGTCGGATCAAGTGCCAGCGCGGTCAATGTGATCAATGCTATTGCCGTCCAGAGCGACGGCATGATCCTGGGGGCAGGCTCCTACTACGACGGATCGACCACCAAATTCGCCCTGGTGCGCATCTACCCCTGAGCCCCCTGCCCCATCGCAGGGCGTAGGATGGAGGCATGCCTGAATCAAAGCCCCGCGCCATCCTCAACCTCACCGTCCCTGGTGGCCTCCCTCGGCTACTTCGTGGACATGTTCGATCTGCTCCTCTTCCCGATCCTCCGCCAGCCCAGCCTGCGCGACATGGGCTTCAGCGGTTCCGCCCAGATCGCACCCTATACCCACCTCTTGAACGCGCAGATGGTGGGCATGCTCCTGGGGGGCATCTTCTGGGGAGTGCTGGGAGACCGCAGGGGCCGCCTCTCCACCCTCTTCGGCTCCATCGCCCTCTACTCCATCGCCAACATCGCCAATGCCTTTGTCCACGGGATGGGCACCTACACCCTCTGGCGCTTCCTGGCCGGATTCGGCTTGGCCGGGGAGTTGGGCGCCGCAGTGACCCTGGTCTCCGAGATCCTGCCGAAGGATAAGCGGGGCTACGGCACCGCCATCGTGGCCGCCGTGGGGATCTTCGGGACGGTGGCGGCCAGCCTGGTGGGCAAGTACCTTCCCTGGCGCATGGGGTACCTGGTGGGCGGCATCCTGGGCCTGCTCCTCCTGGGCATGCGGGTGAGCATCCGGGAGAGCGCCATCTTCCAGCGGCACGAGCAGGCAGGGATCGCCCGGGGCAACTTCCTGGCCCTCTTCACCAGCACGGAGCGCCTGGGACGCTATGTGCGCTGCATCCTCATCGGGCTGCCGACCTGGTTCGTGGTGGCCATCCTCATCACCCTGTCGCCGGAGTTCGCCCCCAAGGTCGGGGTCAGGGGCCCGGTCGTGGCGGGCACCGCCGTGGCCTGCTGCTATGCAGGCATCACCCTGGGGAGTCTGCTGAGCGGCATCCTCAGCCAGCTCTGGGGGACACGGACCAAGGTCGTGGGACTTTTCATCCTGGCGACCCTGGCGGGCGTGGCAGTCTACCTCCTGGTTCCCGGCCTGTCCCCCTTCGGCTTTTACCTGCTGGCCCTCTACCTGGGCCTGGCCTGTGGCTACTGGGCGGTCTTCGTCACCATCGCCGCCGAGCAGTTCGGAACCAACCTCCGGGCCACCGTGGCCACTACCGTCCCCAACTTCGTGCGAGGCGCCGTCCCTCTGATCACGGGCAGCTTCCTGGCTCTGAAGGGCTCCCTCGGCGAGATCCGCTCGGCCTGGACGGTGGGTCTGGCCTGCTTCGCCTTGGCCCTGGGTTCCCTCTGGGGCCTCCGCGAGACCCACGGCAAGGACCTCGACTTCGTGGAATAAGGATGGACACCAGACAACTCCACTGCTTCACCCTGGTCGCCCATTATCTGAGTTTCTCCGAGGCGGCCAAGCACCTCTCCCTCAACCAGTCCCACGGTCAGCTATCAGATCGCCGAACTGGAGCGGCAGCTCGACATGAAGCTCTTCGAGCGGGATCGCCATGGAGTCAGCCTCACCCCCTCCGGGGAGGTCTTTGCACGGGAAGTGGGTCGCATCCTGGGGGATCTCAACGAGGCCGTCAACAGGGCCTGGATGGCCCGTTCGGGGGTTGCAGGGAGTCTCTCCCTCGGTTTCCTCAGCTCTATGGAGCGCGTCCTCGGGGATGTGGTAAGGCGCTTCTCGGTCGCCCACCCCAACCTCAGCCTGGGCCTGGAGCACCCCTCCATGCAAGCCTTCAACGAGGGCATCCGATCGGGGCAACTGGATGCCGGGGTCACTTTCAGCTTTGGCCTGGAGCCCTTCGAAGGACTCCGACAACACCGCCTCTGCCAGGAAGAGGTGGCTGCCATTCTCCCCATCGGACACCCCCTGTCGGAACGCCCCCACCTCCACATCTCGGACCTGAAAGGCTTTCCCATGGTGGCCATGAGTCCTTCCGAATCCGGCACCCTGGCCCATGCCTGGATCTCCGAGCGCTTCCAGCGACGGGGATTCAGCCCTGACATCGTCCGGCGAACCTCCAACTTCGAGACACTACTCTTCCTCATCGAGTCCGGGCTGGGGATCGGCTTCCTCACACGGCAGTCGGTGGAATACTATTCCCATTTCAAGCTGCTGGCCCGCCCCCTGGAGGACGAGGACCTCGAGGTCGATGTGGTGTTGGCCTGGCGGTCCGACAACCGCAATCCGGCCTTGCCCCTCTTTCTGAGGGAATTCGGTATCGAAAATCTCCATGCATTCATGGACAAATTACATTAACACAAATTATATCTTCACATATTAAAATACCTCCAAATTCCTTTTATCAGAGTTGGAGGTTCCATGTCCCAAACCCTCACTGCCGAGGCGCGCCTTCAGGCCACCCTTGCGCTCCAGCCCGTGGACCGGATCGTCTGCGCCCCCTGGATCACCTCCTACGCCTCCCAGTTCGCAGGAATCCCCAACCGGGACTTCATGTGGAATTGGCGGACAGCCATGACTTGCTACGACAAGCTGGCCGCTGTCTATCCTCAGTGGGACTGCAACGCCGCCATGCATTACATGTACGGTGACGCAAGGCTGATGCGCCATGTGGGGTTCAACCATTACAAATTCCCGGGCACCGAACTCCCCGAAAATGACATGTACCAGACCTTGGAAAAGGAAGTGGTGACCCGGGACGACCTGCGGATCGTAAAGACCAGGGGGCTCCAGCCCTTCTACCTCAAACTGCTCAAGAACATCCACCACACCAGCACCCCATGGCTCATCTGGGGCTTCATCAAGTCGGAGATCTACCAGAAGAAGGAGCTGAAGGCGACCCTGAAGCGCGGCCAAAGCTATCTCTACGGGGCGGGGGCCCCTACAGGGAATGAGCTTTTCTCCCTCACCCGGGGCATGGAGAACTACATCAAGGACATGTTCCAGATGAAGGATGAGCTGGTGGAGGTCCTCTGGCGCTTCAACGAAGACTTCTTCAAGCTGGCCCTCAAGCAGATCAACAAGGTCGGCATCCGCCGGGCCTTTGTCCCTTGCACCCGGACCAGCTCAACCTTCTTGAGCCCCAGGAACTTTGAGAAGTTCTCCTGGCCCTTCATCAAGGATATGGCGGAAAAGCTCATCGCCCAGGATATCGTGCCCATCTTCCACATGGATACGGATTGGGGACGCAACCTGGAGAACTTCCTCCAGCTCCCGAAGGGAAAGTTCGCCGTGGAGCTGGATGGCGAAACAGACATCTGGAAGGCCAAAGAGATACTGAACGGGCATGCCGCCATCTCGGGTGATGTGCCCTCAGCCCTCCTGACCCTGGGCTCCCCATCCGAGGTGGACGACTACTGCCGCAGGCTCATCACCCTCGTCGGCAAGGGGGGCGGATTCATCCTCCGTCCTGCCTGCACCATGCCCATGAATGCCAGGCACGAGAACGTAAAAGCCATGTTCGAAGCGGTGGACCGCTACGGCCGGTACGACTGAAGCGGTGATCCACCTCCGGCCTCTGGAGAGAAACCCCTCCAATCCTGGCCTGTCAAGCAGCCGTTCTCTGCAGCCAAGGCCGTTCATCTCCTCATTTGTTCGGATCCTCCACATCCGTCCACTTGACGCCGGGTGTCTCCTGGGGCGGATCGGCGAGCTGGCCCATCCCCCAGACCCTGTCTTCGGCGGCCTGCTCGTTGGCGGCGGCCCGCTCCTCCTCGATCCTGGCCCTGGCCCCCCCGTCGGACTCGCCTGAGGGGGCATGGCCGGGCTTGAAGGCCAGGTTGATGGTCTGAGTCGAATTCGAGGTCGCCTTGAGGCCGGTCAACCGGTCGATCTTGAGCCACTCCATGCCCTCGGGAGCCTTGAACTCCTCCCGGGGGGTGGTCCTGAGGGCGACCTTCATGAAGTCCACCCAGATGGGGAGGGCGACCTTGGCTCCGTCAGCCCCCCGGAAGATGGTCTTCTTGGCGTCAAGACCCACCCAGACGCCGCAGGTGATGCGGGTGGAGAAACCCAGGAACCAGCCGTCGGTGTTGTTGTCCGTGGTGCCGGTCTTGCCGGCCACAGGCCAGCCCAGCTCGTTGGAGCGCGCACCGGTACCGGCCTGGGCTACGCCCTGGAGGCACTGGATGAGCTGGAAGTTGCTCATGGGATCCAAGGCCACGGCTCCCGGGGTGCCCTCATGCTGCTCCAGCACCCTGCCATCCCGGTCGACGATCTTCGTGATCAGGAAAGGCGCAGGAGAGCGGACACCACCATTGGCGATGCTGGCATAGCCCTGCACCATGTCCCGCAGGGTCAGGTCGGCGCTGCCCAGGGCCAGACTGGGCACAGGCGGGAGTCTGCCCTGGATGCCGAAGCCCCGGGCCAGGTCAATGACATTGCCGATGCCCGCCGCCTCGAGGGTCCGTACGGCCGGAATGTTCCTTGAGTCCCGCAGGGCCTCCCAGACAGGGATGGGCCCCCAGAAGTTGCGCTCGTAGTTGGAAGGCTTGTAGACATCGTGGCCGAAGGTGTACCGGGTCGGCACGTCCTGCACGATGGATGCCGGGGTCATGCCCCGGGCGAAGGCCGCACCGTAGACGAAGGCCTTCATGGTGGAGCCCACCTGACGCTCGGCCTGCCAACTGCGGTTGAACTTGCTGCGGTTGTAGTCGTAGCCGCCCACCATGGCCCGGATCTCGCCCGTCTGGTGATCCACCGCCAGCAGCGCCCCCTCCACCGAGGGTTCCTGGTCGAGCTCCACCTGGGTCGGCACTCCGTCCTGGGCCGCCTTGACCAGGAAGAGGGGAGCGGCCCCCCGGGTGAGGGTGCTCTGGATGCCCTTCCCCGCCCAGGCGAAGGCCGCAGCCGGCACGGCCAGCGTGGTCTGCCCGAAGCGCACGCGGGCATCTGCACCGCTCCACCCCAGGATCACGCCCCGCATTGAGTCCCCGACGGAGACGAAGCGATTCCAGCCGGACAGCTTGGCCGTCTCGGGATCGGCGACGAACTGGACCCCCTCCTTGCGGAAGCCCCGGCGCCGATCCACCGCCCGCAGGCCCTGGCGGACCGCATCGTTGGCGGCAGTCTGCCAGACGGTGTCGATGGTGGTGTGAATCTCCAGACCACCATTGAGAACCCGCTCGCGGCCGTACTTCTCATAGAGGTACTTCCGGACCTCCTCCACGGCATAGGGGGCCACCGCCTCTTCATTGGGGGTCTCCCGGGCCAGCCGCACCGGCCGTTCCATGAGGAGCTGGGCATCGCCATCCTTGAGATAGTGCTCCTCGGCCATGCGCCGCAGCACGTGGTCCCGACGGGCCTTGGCCGCCTCCCGGGCCTTGGGATTGGTGTTGTAGGGATTGTAGTAATTGGGACTCTGGACGAGGCCGGCCAGCAGGGCGCACTCCTCCACCGCCAGCTGGGGTGCGCTCTTGCCGAAGTAGTATTCGGCCGCCGCTTCAATGCCATAGCGACCGCCCCCGAAGTAGACCTCGTTGGCGTACTGCTCGAAGATCTGCTTCTTGGTGTAGGCCTTCTCCAGCTTGAGGGCCAGGATGATCTCCTTGAGCTTGCGGTCCAGCTTCCGCTCCCGCTTGGCGGTGATGGTCCGGACCAGCTGCATGGTCAGCGTGGAAGCCCCCTCCTGGCGGTGCCCGAAGGAGGTCACGAAGTTGAAGAAGGCCCGGGCGATGCCCTTGGGGGAGACCCCGTTGTGGTGGAGGAAGTCCGCATCCTCCGTGGCGATCACCGCCCCCACGAAGGCCTTGGGGATGTCCCCGAAGGGGATCACCACCCGGTTCTCCTCAGCGAAGATGCCGATGGTGTCTCCGTTCCGGTCCAGGACCTTGGTGGTGGTCTTGGGAACCCGAAGTGCGAAGTTCTCCATGTAGGCGTCGGCATCGCGACTCAACCAGGACCAGGCGATGGCGAAGGCTACGCCGCCTGCGACACAGAGCCCGAGGAGCCCCCAGAGGCTGCGACGGAGCCAGGTCCGGCGGTACCAGGGGGTGGCGGAGTGATTGGTGGATCGTCTGGCCATGCTCTCAGGGTAACCTAGGAGGTCATGCACTCACCCACCCTTGCCATCGTCGCCAAACTCAAATCCGACTGGCTGGTCGGCACCCTCCGGGAAGTGGTGCCCCTGTTCCTGGAACGGGGCTGGCGCATCCGGGCCCAGTATTCCCTGCTTCCCGCCTGGGAGAGCGCCGGACTGCCCGCGGAGCAGCTCCAGTGCGAGGAGGTCCTGGCGGATGCCCTCCCGGCGGCGGATCTCTGCCTGGTGCTCGGTGGTGACGGCACCCTGCTCTCAGCAGCCCGGAACATGGGACACCAGGGGACCCAGCTCCTGGGCGTGAACCTGGGCTCTCTGGGCTTTCTCACCGCCCACCCCGCCTCGGAGGCCCGGACCGCGGTCCAGACCTACTTCGAGGGACGCCTGGTGCCGGAACAGCGCACCATGCTCCACGCCGAACTGGTCAGGGGTGATGAGGTACTGGTCTCCCAGGCGATCCTGAACGATGCGGTCCTCGCCAAGGGCACCCTGGCCCGGATCATGGAGTTCGGCCTGCATGTCGACGGCTTCCCCGCTGCCATCATCAAAGCCGACGGCCTGATCGTCGCCTCCCCCACGGGCTCCACCGCCTACTCCCTCTCCGCCGGGGGCCCCATCCTCCACCCCACCCTGGACGCCTGGGTAATCTCCCCCATCTGCCCCCACAGCCTGACCCTCCGCCCCATCGTGGTCCCGGGGACCGTCAGCGTCTGCATCACTCTGGAGCAGACCGACGAAGCCCATCTCACCCTCGACGGCCAGCTGGAATACCCCATGCTCCCGGGTGACCAGGTCTTCCTGCGGAAATACCCCCACGCCATCACCCTCCTCCAGAATCCGGACCTGCCCTTCTACAGGCTGCTCCAGGAAAAATTGCACTGGAACCAGCGCTGAGGCGAAGCAAGCGGCAACGGAGGGTTGCAGCGCAGATCGTAATATTTTAAAATATATAACGTTCTTTACCCATGCCCCATCGCAACCTCCCCCACCCCCTTACGCCTGCCTCCTCCGGGATGAGTCGGGATGGCATCTGCAGCTGGGCCCTCCAGAGCCTGCCTTGGCCTGCGGCCGTATTGGAGACGCCTTCCGGGCTGCGCCAGGTGAACCCCGCCTGGCAGGAGTGCTTCGCCCACGCCTCCACCGAAGGGGACGCCCTGGACCGCCTCCTGGTGAGGTTGGCAGCGGAGGCCCCCGGCACCCAGGCCTCCCCCCTCGAGGGGAAGACCCTCACCCTGGCGGGCCAAGGGCGCTTCCTGGTCTCGATCTCGGTCATCTGGAGCCCCCAGGGCCTGGCCGCGGGACACCTGGTCCTGCTCCTGCCGGTGTCCGGCCTTCCTCAGGATCCGGCCCTCCGGCCCTCTGAACACCTGGATCCGCTGACGGGACTCCTCAACCGGAGAGGCTTCGACGAGCATCTCCGCCCGGGGCGTCTGGCGCCCCACCGGAGCGTGGGGCTCATCCTCTGCAATCTCAACGGGCTCAAGCTCGTCATTCACCAACGCGATCACCCTTGTGACCCTCGAGACCTTTGGGCCGGATCTCGTCCCGGAGGACCTCTGCAGTGACCGGATCACCAAGATCGCCATCGGCGATCCCGCTCAGGTTCCCGCCGGGGAGTACGCCCAACTGCTCCTGGCTTCCCTGGGCCTCCTGCAGAGCGTCCAGGACAAGTTCGTCTTCGCCAAGGATGCACGGAAAGTCCTGGAATACGTGGAGACCGGCTTGGTGGACGCCGGCTTCGTCTATCGCACGGATGCCCAGCACTCCGGAAAGGTCCGGGTCGTCCCGGTGCCCCGGGACGACCTGGGATGCGCCCGGGCCATCATCCTGCGTCATGGCTTCACCCTTCCGGCTGAAGACCGAGCCTGAGACAGGTTCCTCAGAGCCCGCCGCGCAGGTTGGCGGTGGTCCAGAGCCTCCCCTCCCGCTCCTGGAGCAGAGCCACCAGTCGATCCCCGTGCAGGGCCCGGATGGGGGCACAGGGGTCGGGGAAGCCTTCAGGAAGCCTCCAGGCCGGGTTCTCAAGCTCCCCCAAGGGAATGGGGCGCCCGTGCAGCAGGTGATCCAACTCGGCATCGTCCAGGCGGCGGCTCCGGCACCAGGGGATGAGGGACTCCCCCTCCAGGTGGATCCGCTGTCCGGCCCCGGGATCGGCCCAGGGGCCGATGGCTGTGCGCTCCAGGGTCCGCAGATGGGCCCCGCACCCCAGGAGCCGTCCCAGGTCCCTGGCCAGGCTCCGCACGTAGAAGCCCCCCCGGCAGGTGAGCTCCAGGGTCGAAGCCCGGGGCAGGTCATGGCTGATCCAGCGGGCGCTGTGGAGGTAGACCCGGCTGGGAGGCAGAATGACCTCCTCGCCCCGGTGGGCTTTCTTGTAGGCCGATTCGCCATCGATCTTCTTGGCACAGGTGGCAGGAGGCACCTGGTCCTGCCAGCCCAGGAAGGCCGGCAGGGCGGCCTCCAGCTTGGCCGCGCTCAAGTCGTCCGCGTCCCCTGTGGCGACCGGCAGCCCCAGGTGATCACAGGTGTCCGTCTCTTCACCCCAGACCACCTCGGCCAAATAGGTCTTGGGCAGGGGGTGCATGAGCTCCATGAGACGGGTGGCCTGTCCCGCCAGCACCAGCAGGAGCCCCTCTGCAAAGGGGTCCAGAGTGCCCCCATGGCCCAGGGCGTATTTCCTCAGACCGGCCTCATAGGCCTCGTGCTTGAAGCTCCGCACCACATCGAAGCTGGAGGCACCGACGGGCTTGTGTTCTAGGTAGACGCCGGGCTTCATGCCTCGGGCTCCTCCGGCTCCACAGAGGGACGCTGGGCCTCCTCCTCCCGGATCTGTGAGAGCAGGGCCTCCATCTTGTTGCCCTCCTCGATGGTGGTGTCAGTGAAGAAGCGCAGCTCAGGGGCCTTCTTCAGGCGCAGACGCTGAGCGAGCTGGGTGCGCAGGAAGCCGTTGGCCCGTCCCAGGGCCTTGGCGGTGCGCTTCATCTGGTCCTCATCCCCCATGACGGTGTAGTAGACCTTGGCCAGGCCACGATCCCCGGTGAGGCGCACCGCCGTGAGGGTGATGAAGCCCAGATCCGGGTCCCGCAGCTCCCGCTGGATGAGCGTGGAGAGGATGAAGTGGACCTGGTCTTCGAGCTGTTCTGGACGGAGCATGAAATTCCTTTCGGGAGAACCATTGTAGTCGAAAGCGCAAGGGGGGCCGCCCCCCCTTTCCGCCTCATTCTGGACACTTTTTTTGAGACCGTTCTTGACTGCCATACGGTACGAACGTACCGTATGGCAGTCTTCCACCACCTTGGATCCCCGGGTTCGGCCCACCCTCCAGGGCGCAGCTCCCAAGTAGGCCCGTCCACCACCCGCATCGCCGATCATCACGAGGGCCAGATCATGGCCGGAGGTCAGCCGGGATCCAGGAGAGACGGGGCGCGCATCGGCGAAACCTTCCGCAGAGCGGCTGAAGGCGGGCTGAAGCCCCAGGGGAAGCCAAGCATGCAGGGGCGGAGGCGGGAGCTCCGCCCCTCCGCCCCAATCGCCACCCCAAGGCGGAGCAGAGAAAGGAGGCAGTACGCCATGAGCACAGTGGGTTACGGGGTCGCCGACAGGCAGCTCACCGGGAGAGAGCGCTGGATGTCCTTCTGGTGTCTTTTCTTCTTCGGATTTTCGACCGTCTATGCCCTCTTCAAGTGCGGACCGGTCCTGGTGGACATCGGGCGATCCTTCGGCATGAGCCTCGCCAGCGTCGGGTACGTCAACTCGGTCTTCGCCATCGCCGCGGTGGTCTTCGCCTATCCCGGCGCCTTCATCATCCGGCGCTTCGGGGTGAAGTTCTCCCTGCTGATCACAGCCCTGGTCAGCCTCCTGGGCACCCTCGTCGGCCTGGGCGCCTCCAGCGCGGGGACACTCATCTTCGGGAGATTCCTGGAGGGTGCGGGCTTCGGCCTCATCGCCGTCATCGGCCCCAATGTCATGCTGCGCCTCTTCCCCCAGGAACGCCTGGGGCTGGTGATGGGGGTCTGGTCCCTCTGGGTACCAGTGGGAACCATCATCGCCTTCTTCACGGGCCCCGGACTCTACGGAAGCTGGGGCTTCCGGGGTCTCTGGTGGGTCTCCGTCGCCCTGGGCATCGTCACCATCCTCTGGCTGCTGGCCAGCTTCCGCCTCTCGGCGGTGGCGGAAAACACCATCAGCGGCGGGGATGTCCGGAAGGCCAGAAGGCTTAACAGGAGGGACTACATCGGCGGCGCCATGCTGATCATGATCGCCTTCACCTTCTGGGCCTTTGTCTACGCCGGGGTGATCAACCAGTTCTACCCCAGCTACCTCCAGGAGCAGAAAGGCTTCTCCATCTTCTCCTCGGCCATGGTCGTGAACCTCACCGCCCTCATCACCATCCCCGCAGGCATCGCCTTCGGCCTCATCTCGGACCGGACCCACACCCGCAAGTGGTTTGTGGCCGTTCCTTTCGCGGTGCTGGCCCTCATGCTCTTCACCTTCGCATTCTCGCCGGGCCGCGGCACCACGGCCCCCTGGATCTTCGCCATCGTCCTGGGGCTCTGTGCCGGGGGACTCCCCATGGGGACCCGCTCCATCGTCCCCATCCTGGTCAGCGACACCACCAAGGTGGACTATGTGCTGGCCACCATGGCCTTCACCACCGGCATCGGCCTCCTGGGACCAGGGCTGTACGGCAGCGTGGCGGCCTCCCTCGGCTTCCGGGGCGCCTCCTTCGCCCTGCTGGGCCCCTGCTCCGCCCTGGCCTGCATCCTGGTCCTTCTGGCCAAGAGCGACCGCCGGGTCATGGAGGAGAATGCGGAGCAGCCGGAACTTCACCAGGCCACTCCCGCCGCCGGAGCCTCTGCCAATGCCATGGGTGCCGGCCCCGCTCTGGATCCGGCCTCCCGGCCCTCCGGCACGACACGGCCAAGGCCTATCCACGGCCACTTCTGGGCCCAGCGTCACCCTGCCCAAAGGGGGAAGGAGATCGGGCGCACTCGGATCTCCACATCATGGCGCGCCGCAGGCTGACTCATCCCACCACCCGACCCTGAAGCCGCCAGAACGGCACCGCCCAGCTTATCCTGAAGCGGGTGGCGAGCCGCTGCCCCCTTGAGGAATCGCCATCGTGACCCAGCTCCCTCCCTGCCCTGCCTGCAAGTCCGGATACACCTATGAGAGCGAAGGGCTCTTCATCTGTCCCGAATGCGGCCACGAGTGGCCCCTCGCGGCCGAGACAGAGCCTGGGGAGGCGGAGCTGGTGGTGAAGGATGCCCATGGCAACCCCCTTCACGACGGTGACACAGTGGTCCTCATCAAGGATCTCAAGGTCAAGGGAAGCCCCTCCCCCCTCAAGATGGGCACCAAGGTGAAGGGCATCCGCCTCGTGGAGGGCGATCACAACATCGACTGCCGTATCGAAGGCTTCGGGGCCATGAGCCTCAAGTCCGAGTTCGTCAAGAAGGCCTGAGGACTGTCACCTCCTCATCCTGCTCCTGGCCCCCGCCCTGTGCTGCGGCACCCGGAGGCCGGCGAGCGTCTACAATGGATTCCATGGCGAAACCCACCGTTCCCCCTGAGCTGCTGAAGACCATCGCCGATGCCAACGGCACCGGCAAGGGGCCCCTGCAGGGGGCCAAGCGCAAGGAGGGGGATCCCAGAGCCGGCTCCGGGATCGTGCAGAGCATCCGCCCCGCCCGTACCGCCATCGCCCACCAGCGGGGCGGGAACAAGGGCAAGTGAGCGCCCCGGCCCCCCACCCCAAGGATCCCCTTCACGGCGTGACTCTGAAGGCGCTCCTCACGCGGCTCGTGGAGGAACTGGGCTGGGAGGAGATGGGTCGGCGCGTGGAGATCCGCTGCTTCCGCTTGGACCCCAGCATCTCCTCCAGCCTCACCTTCCTGCGCCGCACCCCCTGGGCCCGGAAAGCCGTGGAAGAACTCTACCTGGACACCTTCTGCGGAGGGTCCCGATGAGCGGGGAACCGGAACCCACCCTGCGCCGGGCCTCCCGGAGCCGCCTCACGGAAAAGCAGCTGCCGCTCTTCACCGGCGGGACCCTCTTCGACAGCATCGCCCGGGTGGTCTGCCGGGCCGGCTGCCTGCCCCGCAAGGAGCTCTTCGAGGCCTGGGAGGTGGCCCGCCGGGTGCGGCGCCGCTTCCGGGGGCGGCGGGTGGTGGACTTGGCCTGCGGCCATGGCCTGGTGGCCTGGATCCTCCTCCTGCTGGATGACAGCTCCCCCGAGGCCCTTGCGGTGGACCTGCGGATACCGCCGAGTGCAGGACGGCTGGAGACCGCCCTGGTCGAAGCCTGGCCGCGACTCCAGGGACGGGTGCGCTTCCAGGAGGCCGACCTGAGGACCCTGAACCTGGACCGGAACGACCTGGTGGTATCGGCCCATGCCTGCGGAAGCCTCACCGATCTGGTCCTGGAGCGGGCCATGGAGACCGGGGCTGCGGTGGCGGTCCTGCCCTGCTGTCATGCCCTGGGCTCAGGGGATCTGGGCGGACTGGGTGGCTGGATGGACGGCGCTCTGGCCATGGACGCCACGCGGGTGGCCCGCCTGCGGGCCGGGGGCTATCACGTTCTGACCCAGACCATCCCCGCAGACATCACCCCCAAGAACCGCCTCATCCTGGCCGAGCCCGAGCATCCGGCCCCATCCCCCCTCGGCGAGCACCTACTCACGCTCACCCCCAGGGCCTGAGGGGTCCTGTGGCCCCACCGGGTCCCCGGACTACACTCAGGGAGAAGGGGCACCCATGGCATCCAGGATCCTCATCTCGGGAGGCACCGGCCTGGTGGGCAGGGCCCTCTGCGCCCGGCTCATCGCGGACGGCCATGAGCTCACCCTCCTGACCCGGAACACCCCCCCCCCGGCGCAGCCCCGGATGAGCTTCAGGCCCTGGCTGGCCCTGGAGCAGCTCATCCCGGAGCACGATGCCGTCATCAACCTGGCGGGAGAGCCCATCGCCCAGGGGCGCTGGACCCCCGAACGGAAGCGCCTCCTGCTGGAGAGCCGGACCCAGCCCACCCACCGCATCGCCCAGGCCCTGGCCCGGAGCGGAGGCCCCCGGACCCTGGTGAACGCCAGTGCCACCGGCTTCTATGGGTACCTCAACCCCGAGTTTGTGAGGGAGGATGACCCCAGCGGCCCGGGATTCCTGGCCGGGGTCTGCCGGGCCTGGGAGGCTGAAGCGGACAGCGCTGGCAGTCCCGGCGTACGGGTGGTGA
Source organism: uncultured Holophaga sp. (assembly GCF_963677305.1). Lineage (GTDB taxonomy): Bacteria > Acidobacteriota > Holophagae > Holophagales > Holophagaceae > Holophaga. The sequence continues at coordinate 1,913,591 of NZ_OY781925.1, read as the reverse complement.
AGCTCCGCCTGGGCATGGTGCTCGCCCGGGAGGGAGGTGCCCTGCCCAGGTTGGCCCGCTCGGTCCGCTGGGGTCTGGGCACCCGCCTGGGGGACGGCAAGCAGGGCATGAGCTGGATCCACCTTGAGGACCTGGTACGGCTCATGGCAAGGGTGGTCAGTGACCCCGGCATGGAGGACATCTACAACGCCGTGGCCCCCGCCCCCCTCAGCAATGCCGACTTCACCCGCACCCTGGCCGGGGTTCTGCGCCGTCCCGTCCTGCCGGTGCCCGGGGTCCTGAGCGCCTCTCTCCTCCGCCTTGCCCTGGGGCAATTGGCGGAGGAGATGCTGCTGGGAGGGGTGTGGGCCATACCGGCCCGCCTCCAGGCCCAGGGCTTCACATTCCGCTTTCCTGATCTGGAGAGCGCCCTCCAGGACCTCCTGGGACATCCAGCAACCCCCTGATCAAGCGAGGAGCCTGTCCAAGTCATCGATGGAGGCCGCGGTCAAAACCCTCTCTTGGTGGGCCTTGACACCCTTCCGGCCTTGGAGGTGGAGCCCCTGGGCTTCAGTACACCACCGACTCCAGGTGGTAGGGGATGGAGATGACCACCGTGTTCGGGCGGGCCAGGAGCCGGGCCTTGAGGCGCCAGGCGGTCTGGTTGTGGAGGAGGTTGCCCCACCATCGATCCGGGACGAACTCCGGGAGGATGATCGTGGTGGTGCACTCGGGGTCCTCCGCCGAGATGAGCTCCAGCTCCTCCAGGATGGGCTCGACGATCTTGCGGTAGGGGCTGTTGATGACCCTCAGGGGCACCTGGCCGCAGTATTTCTTCCAGTCGGCCTCCAGCCGGTAGCGCTCGCTGCTGGGCTGCCCGTGCTCCCCGGGGAAGTCCACCGTCAGCGCCTCCAGGTGGCCCTGACCTGCGATGGCCTGACCATAGCGGAGGGACTCCAGGGTGCCCTTGTGGATCTTGGAGACAAAGACGACCACGCGATTCCGGGCGGGGCGGAGCTCCTCGGTGCGGCTGGCGGCCAGACGGGAGCGCACGGAGACGTAGTGCCGGTGGATGCGGAGGAAGGTCGCTACCAGGATCGGGATGAGCACGACCACGATCCAGGCACCATGGACGAACTTGGTGATGCCGATGTCCAGCATGACGATGCCTGCGGCCAGGGCGCCGATGGCATTCACCACGGCCTTGAGCCGCCAGCGCTTCTCCACCTCCCGGAACTTGATCCAGTGCAGGACCATGCCCGTCTGGCTGAGGGTGAAGCCGATGAACACCCCCAGGGCGTAGAGGGGCAGCAGCACATCAGTGTTGGCATGACAGAGCCAGACCAGCATGCAGCTCACCAGAGTGAGGATCATGATGCCGTTGCTGAAGACCAGGCGATCGCCCCGACTGGCCAGCTGCTTGGGCAGGAAGCTGTCGGAGGCCAGGATGGCACCCAGACGGGGGAAGTCGGAGTAGGCGGTGTTGGCCGCCACCACCAGGACGGCGAAGGTGAATCCCTGCGTCAGGTAGTAGAGCAGCTTGGGCAGCCCGGCCACCGGTGCCCCATAGACCCCCTTGATGAGTTTGGAGAGCAGAGTCTCGGCCACCTGGGAGGCATCCTCGCTGTGGTGATAGACGATGCCGAACTTGTGGGCCAGCAGGGTGATGCCCAGGAACATGCCGCCCAGGAGGAGGATCATGTAGACCATAGTCTTGGCGGCATTCTTCGAGGAAGGCGTCTTGAAAGCCTGCACCCCGTTGGAGATCGCCTCCACCCCGGTCAGGGCGGTACACCCGGCGCTGTAGGCCCGCATGAACACCCAGACGAGCCCGAAAGCCGAGGCGTGGGTGGCCAGCTTCACCGAATCGTGGACCTGGACCGTGCTGGGGCCGCCGCCCAGCATCACCTTCACGAAGCCCGTCACCAGCATCAGGATCATGAGCCCGATGAAGCCATAGGTGGGAATGGCGAAGAGGAAGCCCGACTCCTTGACTCCTCGCAGATTGGCGATGCCGATGAAGAGGATGCAGAGAATGGTCAGCCCGACGTTGAACCCGGCCAGGTGGGGGAAGGCCGAGGTGACGGCGGCGATGCCCGAGGACACCGAGGCCGCCACTGTCAGGATGTAGTCGGTCAGAAGAGAAGCACCGGCCACCAGGGCCGCCATCTCACCCAGGTTCTCCTTGGCCACAATGTAGGCTCCACCGCCGCTGGGATAGGCCAGGATGGTCTGACGATAGCCGATGCCGAGGATGACCAGGAGTCCGACGATGCTGAGGGCCACGGGAATGGAGAGCCCGAAGAGGGCTGCGGCGGCACCCGCGGCCGCGGCTCCGGTCAACCCGTGGAGATTGCTGGAGAGGCTGGCCATGATCTCCTGGGTCGCGTAGGCGACGGAGGAAAGGGCATCCGAGCTGAAGACGGACAGGCCGACCATGTTGCCCACCTGGGTGTGGTGGGTTTCGTCACTGGCCAGACGGCGGCCCAGGAGGACTCTTCGGACATCGAACATGGGGAGGTGCCTCCAATACAACAGAGGCGATTCTGCCCGCATCAGGATCGCAAATAGCTCACATGCGATCACTTTTGATACAAACTTGACGCAACTTTGATGAAATCTTGACGCCTCCCCCCCCCGCTCTGAGGGTATGGTCCCAGGCACCTCGAGCCGCATCGGTCCAGACTTGATCGGCGTGCAGTCGGTGTCCACATCGGCGGACACCCCTTGCTTTCCCTTCGGAGAGGAAGAGCGCACAGGCTTCAGGTATCCCCCGGAACTCGGCCCCCGAGCGCCGGAACCCTGCCGCCGCCCCCCACCTTCCGATATGCTGGAGGATTACAGGCAGGAGTCCCCATGCACCACGAGCGGATCGCGATCATCGACTACGGAAGCCAGTACACCCGGCTCATCACCCGTAGACTGCGCGAGCTGGGGGCCTTCGGCCTCGTGTACGGACCCGAGGCCACCGTGGCCGAGATCGCCGGCGATGACCTCAAGGGCGTGATCCTCTCGGGCGGCCCCAACTCTGTCCTGGAGGAAGGCGCCCCCGGCATCGATGCGGGCATCTTCGAGCTGGGTGTTCCCGTCTTGGGCATCTGCTACGGTCTGCAGCTCATGAGCCGTGACTTCGGCGGCCAGATCCACCGCGCCGCCAAGCGCGAGTACGGCAAGGCCACCATCGAGGCCACCGATGCCGACAGCGTGCTCTTCCAGGGCATGGACCCCGAGCAGGTGGTGTGGATGAGCCACGGCGACCATGTGGAGGTGGCCCCCGAGGGCTTCCAGGTGGTGGCCAAGACCCCCGGCGTCCCCGTGGCCGCCATGGAGGACCGGGCCCGGCGCCGCTACGGCATCCAGTTCCACCCCGAAGTCACCCACTCCGTCCACGGCAACGCCCTGCTGCTCAACTTCCTCCATGTCTGCGCCATGAAGCTGGACTGGAACGCCGGGCACTTCATCGAACAGAAGGTGGCCGACATCCAGAGGCAGGTGGGTCCCGACGGCACCGTGGTGCTGGGTCTCTCCGGGGGCGTGGACTCCAGCGTGGCCGCCCTGCTGCTGCACCGCGCCATCGGCGACCGCCTCACCTGCGTCTTCGTGGACACCGGCCTCATGCGCAAGGACGAGATGAAGCATGTCCAGGACGCCTTCGCTCCCTTCGACCTGAAGGTGAAGTGGGTGGACGCCTCCGAGGTCTTCCTCACGGAGCTCCACGGCATCAGCGACCCTGAGCAGAAGCGCAAGATCATCGGCCGCCTCTTCGTGGAGACCTTCGAGAAGGAGGCCAAGGCCACCCAGGCCAGGTTCCTGGGCCAGGGCACCCTCTACCCCGATGTCATCGAGTCCAGCGGCATCGGCGGCGCCGTGCTGGTGAAGTCCCACCACAACGTGGGCGGCCTGCCCGCGCGCATGAACATGCAGCTGGTGGAGCCCCTGCGGGAGCTCTTCAAGGATGAGGTGCGCCGCGCGGGCTTGGCCCTGGGCCTGCCCGAGGACATGGTCTGGCGCCACCCCTTCCCCGGCCCTGGCTTGGCGGTTCGCATCCCCGGCCCCATCAGCGCCGACCGGGTGAAGATCCTCCAGGAGGCCGATGACATCTTCATCGAGGAGCTCAAGCAGAGTGGCTGGTACAAGCTCACCAGCCAGGCCTTCGCCGTGCTCCTGCCCGTGCAGACCGTGGGCATCATGGGCGATGAGCGCACCTACGAGAACATGTGCGCCATCCGCGCCGTCACCAGCGAGGACTTCATGACCGCCGACTGGGCCAGACTCCCCCACGAGCTCCTGGAGAAGGTGGCCCAGCGCATCGTCAACGAGGTGAAGGGCATCAACCGGGTGGTCTTCGACATCACCAGCAAGCCCCCTGCGACCATCGAGTACGAATGAACCCCTGGCGGGGCCTGGAGGGTCTGCCCCGCGGGGCCTGGATGCTCGCCCTGAGCACCCTGGTGAACCGCTGCGGGACCATGGTCCTCTTCTTCCTGACCCTCTACCTGATCCAGGAGCTGCACTGGTCCCCCCGGGAGGCCAGTGCGGCTCTTGCCCTCTCCGGCGGGGCCTCGCTGGCGGCAGGGCTCTTCACGGGGCAGCTCGCAGATCGCATGGGGCACCACCGGACGCTGGCGCTCAGCCTCCTGGGTTCGGGGCTCCTCCTGGCAGTCATGCCCCTGGTGCATAACCGGCCCCTTCTCCTGGGGAGCATCGCCCTCTGGTCCGCCTTCAGCCAGGCCTTCTGGCCCTCCTCCATGGCCCTTTTGACAGGCATGGCCAACAGCGCCCAGCGCAAACAGGCCTTCGTGCTCCATCGCCTGGCCGGAAACCTGGGCATCGCTGTTGGACCGGCCCTGGGCGGACTGCTGGCCCACTGGAGCTTCCGCTCCCTCTTCTGGGTGGATGCCTTCACCACCCTGGCGGGCCTGGGGGTGCTGCTGATGGGGGTCCCCCCTCTCCAGGAAGGCCCACCCGGGGGGACCCGCAGCAGCACAGCCTGGAAGGACAGGCGGCTTCTTCTGCTTCTGGCGGGGCTCCTGCCCGCCACCCTGGTCTTCACCCAGATCCACGGCAGCCTGCCCCTGTGGATCAGTCGGGATCTGGGGTACGGCACCGCGGTCTACGGCCTGATCTTCACCCTCAACACCCTGCTCATCGTGCTCCTGGAAGTGGCCCTCAACCAGGCGGTGGCCTCCTGGCCCCACCGGCGGCAGATGGCCCTGGGGGCCCTGCTCCTGGCCCTGGGCTTCGGCCTCACGGGCTTTGGGCGTCCCCTGGGCCTCCTGATGGTCTGGGTGGTGCTCTGGAGCCTGGGGGAGATGGTGCTGCTCCCCGCCGCCAGCGACGCCGTGGCGGCCCTGGCCCCAGGGGACCGGCGGGGGGAATACATGGGGCTCTACTCCCTCACCTGGACCCTGGCCATGACCCTGGGGCCCTCCCTGGGCCTGCTGGGCTACGGTCACCTGGGCAGCCTCTTCTGGCCCCTCTGCGGCGTGGTCGCCCTCGGCGGAGCGGCCCTGCTGGGGCGCCTCCAGCTGGTCTGAGCCCCTGCCATCCGAGGTGAACCTCCCGCCATTGGGACATGCCGCACTGCAGTTCGGAACACCTGTACCATACTCGTCGGGCGTCATGTCAGAGTGCCTATAGCGCCCCAGGGCGCTTGACCCGGGGTGATGGCCGCACCATCCTCCCGGCATGCGAAAGGAATCCCCATGGCCCTGAAGCCACTCGCCCTCTCTGGTCTCGCCCTGGCTCTCAGCGCCAGCCTCACGGCGGCGGAGGTCCCCGACCTGGTCTTCCACCCAGAGATCTACACGGTCCAGTCCGCGGAGCTGAACGGCAGAACCATCCGCTACCGGGCCTACGAGGGCCTGGTCACCGTGAAGCACCCCGTGGACACCCGCTACGAGACCCTGAACCTCTTCGTCCCGGTGGAGTATTTCGAAGGCAAGTCCGTGGGGACCTACTCTGCCAAGAGTGCTCCCATCCTCTTGCCCAATTCCGTGGGGGGCTACATGCCCGGCCCCGCCGGCCGCCCGGGCCCCGGCTTCGGCGGACAGCCCAATGCCGCCCTGGTCGCCCTCTCCAAGGGGCTGGTGGTGGCTGCCCCCGGCGCCCGGGGTCGCACCCTCACGGACGCCCAGGGCCACTACACGGGCAAGGCCCCGGCGGCCATCGTGGACCTCAAGGCCGCAGTGCGTTACCTCCGCTTCAACGCCCAGCGCCTGCCCGCCGGAGACACCGAGAAGATCATCTCCAACGGCACCAGCGCCGGAGGCGCCCTCTCCGCCCTGCTGGGGGCCACAGGCAACGCCCCGGAGTACGAGCCCTACCTGCAGGCCCTGGGCGCCGCGGAAACCCGCGATGATGTCTTCGCCGTATCAGCCTATTGCCCCATCACCGACCTGGACCACGCCGACATGGCCTACGAGTGGCTCTTCAGCGACATCCACACCTACCAGGGCCAGCGCTTCCCCCCCATGGGCGGTCCTGGTGGTCCAGGAGCCCCCGGCATGGCCTACCCCGGAGGCCCGGACGGCGTCCCCAGTCGCCCACCCCTCATGGACCCAGCCAAGATGCCCCCCGCCCCCAAGCAGAGCATGACGGCCACCCAGGTGCGCCAGGCCGCAGAGCTGAAGCGGCTCTTCCCCGCCTATCTGAACAGCCTCGGTCTGAAGGATGCCCAGGGCCACCCCCTGACCCTGGACGCCAAAGGCCACGGCAGCTTCGAGGTCTGGATCAGGGCCCAGGTGGTCGCCTCGGCCCAGCGGGCCCTGGACCAGGGCCAAGACCTCTCCAAGGCCACCTATCTGAGGATCACCCGCCGCAAGGTGACCGGGATCGACTTCCCGGCCTATCTGAAGGCCATCGGGCGCATGAAGGCCACCTCGGCCTTCGACGGCACGGATCTCGGCACCGGCGAGAACAGCCTCTTCGGCTCGGCCACCCTCAACGCCCGCCACTTCACAGCCTACGGCCAGCAGCATGACACCAGGGGGGGCACCCTCGCCGAGGCCCAGGTCATCGCCCTCATGAACCCCATGGCCTTCATCGGCAAGGCGGAGGTCCAGGTCTCCGCCCACTGGCGCATCCGCCATGGCGCCGCTGACCGGGACACCGCCTCGGCGGTGCCCTCCATCCTGGCCCTCACCCTGCAGCAGCAGGGCAAAGAGGTGGACTTCTCCCTGCCCTGGGGCCAGGGTCACGGCGGAGACTACGACCTGGATGAGCTCTTCGCTTGGGTGGAGAAGACCTGCCGATGAGGCGCATGCTACCTTCTCCTTTTGCCGGAGCAAGTCCTTGGCCAAGCGCATCGAACCCGTCCGAAAGTCCGTGAAGGAGATCCTGGAGGATGTCCTGGCAGGCCACCGTGAGGCCGCCTTCAGCGGTCCCGCCCAGGCCCGCAAGTATCTCCTCCGGACCTTCGAGGGCCAGCAGAGCCTTCCCAACGCGGTGAAGGCCGTGGCCTACGACCTGCTGGCGGAGGCCCAGGCCCAGCTCCAGGATTGGGGTGGCACCGTGGAGGCGGTCCAGGGCTTCCTGACCAACCTGCCCGCCATGGAAGAGGGCCTGGGCCATGGGTACAGGGCCGCGCTCGAGGCCACCACCGCCCTGGAACGGGGCGTACAGGCCCAGAGCGAGCTGGGGGACTTCCACGCCGCCCTCGAACTCTGCGACAAGGCCATCGAGCTGGACCTGGGGGCCCACTGGGAGGCCAAGCGGGACAGCCTGGACTGGGCCCGTTAGTCAGCTCCTGCGCATGTGTTTCTGCAGGACCGCGAACACCTGGCTGCCCAGGTGCTCGATCTCGCGGTTGACGAAGGAGAGGGGGTAGGTCTCCCGGATCCCGGGATAGTTGATCCCGATGCCGATGACCAGGCCTCGCTTCATGGCCCGCCCCACTTCATCCTTGATGTCCAGGTGGCTCCAACTCCGGCAGCTCCGCGGAAAGCAGTCCCGGAACCCGGCAGGAATGGGCTGGTTGGGGAGATTGGAGCGACCGTCCGTGAGGACCAGGGTGATGTGCTGCCCCACCTGCAGATGACTGAAGTGGGAGCTGAGCGCCAGGGCCCCGGCATCGTTGGTGTTCTCAGCCCACCAGCTGTCAGCCTCGGGGATGATCTCCTCCAACTGCCGCTTGACCCCCCAGTCATAGGCCTGGCGGAAGTGCTTGTAGACCTGCACGTGGCTATTGAAGCCCAGGATCTGGAAGGGCACCTGGACGGCCTGCAGGACCTCGGCCAGCAGGACAGCCGCCTGGGCGGTGTGATGGATCCGTGTGCCCCGCATGCTCGAGCTCTCATCGATGAGCAGGGTGATGGCATAGTCGGGCCGGGACCTCAGGGTGTTCCGGGCGAAGACCCGGTTGCTCCGGCAGCGCCAGCGATAGAGCAGAGAGGACTGCAGGATGCCTTCGCTGGAGGCCCCACCCAGGCGGTTGGCATCGTTGTGGCGCAGAACCCGCTTCATGCGCGCGGCGAAGTCTGCCTTCCGGCGGCGCTGGCGGGCATCGAAGAGCTGCTCGTAGGTGGGATAGATCTCGGAGCCTTCGTGGCGGGACCGGGGAATGCCCAGGGCCTCCGCCTCTGCTCGGCTTCCTGACCGAGCCTTCTCAAAGCCCGTGCAGCGGTCTGAGGCCTCGCGCCGGGAGGGCTGGTCCCGCCGAAGAGCGGGGTTCAGGTCGGAGAAGGCCAAGTGATAGCCCGTCTCATCGTCGGATTCGCCGACCTGCTCTGGTGCGTCCCCGAACATGGGACCGCCGCCCTCAGCGGACTTCCCCTCCCGGTCCCCGCAGCCCCCGGTCTCCCGGGTGCCCGCCAGAGGCTCAGCCTCCCCGGCCCTCTTCTCCTCCTTGCGGCAGTCCTTGCAAGCGTCCTTGCGATCGCAGCGGTGGGCCTCGTCATGCAGCTCACCCAGCTCCCGTTCCAGCCGGGTCTGGCCCTCATGGGCGGCAAAGCTGAGCTCCCCCAGGAGGAGCCGCTGGAAGTCCAGCCAGAGTGGCTGGGAGATCCGCTCTGAGAGTTCGAGGGTGCTGCCGAGCTCCCGCAGGGCCAGGGCCTCGACCTGATGACGCTCCAGGAAGCCGCGGGCCCGGGGCGAGGAGGGCACCATGCCCAGCCCATGACCGATCCGGTGGAGGTTCGCCAGGACATTGAGATGGTCCGGACCTCCCATCAGCACGGAGCGGGCTTCCGGAGTCTCCCCTGCCCCCGCGAGGACCTGGAATGCATCGGCTGTTCCGGGGTAGTGGCGCTGCAGCCGGGCCTCGACCCGCAGCCCCTCCAGACCGTGCAGAAGCAGGGCGAAGGCTCTGCGGGGCTCCCGGAGGGTCCTCAGGGTCCTGGGGTCGCTGTACTTGGCCCTGGCCACTTGGCGGAAGAAGTGACCGAAGAAGAGGCGGTGCCCGACAGAGAACCCCACCTCCCGGGGGTAGCTCAACACCCGCCTGCCCGGGTGGTAGCCCCAGCCCTCCCCTGGCTCCAGACCCACGTCCATATCCAGAGTGGTATGAGCCAGGGCCTCCAGCTGCCGCTTGAGGGATTCCTGCGGCATAGTCTCGACAAACTGAGTCATGGTTCCCTCGTCAGCTCGCAGCTTCATTCGCCAGGGTGGCATCGGCCAGGTAGGCCCCCAGGTCTTCACCGTCCTGGAAGAACTTGTCCAGTTCGTTCTCCACCAGCCCCCGGTCCGCCTTTTCGTATTTGTTGACCAGGGCGATCCGGGCGGCCTTCTTGATCTCCAGAGCCCGGCTCAGGCTCGCCCATTGGATGAGCTGCCGGGTGGAGCAGACGGCACTGACCTCTCCGGCCTCCTCCATGCGCCGGATGGCGCGGGCCACCTTGACCATGCGGAGCAGCACAGGGTCCGCCCCCTGCCCAGCGCGGCCGAGTTCAGGATCGATCCCGGTCTGGCAGGCAAGCACCTGGACCTCCTCAGCCTCCGGCAGATACTCGTACTGGAACTTCACAAAGCGGTCCAACTGGGATCTGTTGAGCTCCTTGGTACCCGCGTAGTCCTGCCAGGGGTTCATGGCCGCGAAGAGACGGAAGTCAGGATGGGGCACCACCAGTTCCCGATCCTCCTTCTGGTCCAGGATCAGGGCCCGGTCATCATCCAGGATGCTGTTGATCACAAAGAGGATCTCGGGAAGCGCGGCGTTGATCTCGTCCAGCAGCAGCCAGTGACCGTGCCGCATGGCATCGGTGAGGATCCCATCCACCCAGAAGGTGCCCTCCGCACTGAGCAGATAGCGCCCGACGAAGTTCTCCACGGTGGTCGCCCCATTGAGCTGGATGCGGCGGTAGGTGTGCCCAGTGCGGCCCGCCAGCCAGCGGATGACGGAGGTCTTGCCCGAGCCGGTGGGCCCCTCCAGAAGCACCGGCAGGCCCTGGGATACCGCCACCATGAGGCCCTCCACCGTGTCCGGGTCCAGGGAGCTCTCAAGGAAGCTGACCTCCCCCTGCACCACCCCGCCGGAACAGATGGGAAGACGCTGGCGTCCGTAAGTGAAAGTGTGCTGCATGGCCTTCTCCTCAGGGTCATGGTCCGCGGGGGCTACCGGGATGCTCTGGAGGGATTTTGACATTTTTGAGATTGAGTCTCAATACATTTTACCCCCTCCCTGTCTTGACATTTTTATTTGTATTGCAAATAATATTCAAACCAACACTTTAACCTCCGGCCCCTTCGCCCCGACGCGGAGCTCCGCTGCCCGGGGAGGGCTCGGTTGACCCAAGGAGAGACATCATGAGCATCCGCGTAGGTCTTTTCGGATTCGGCAAGACCGGCCGGGCCGTGGCCTCGGTCCTGCTCCAAAGCAAGGAGACCTGCCTCAACTGGGTGGCCCGCAGGAGCCATCGCATGGAGCATCGCAGCGTACCAGAGTTCCTGGGGGTCGACTCGGATGAGCCCGGAACCCTGGTCTGTCTCTCCAGGGAGGATATCGAGAGCCACTTGGACGCCCATCCCGTGGATGCCATCGTGGACTTCTCCCATCTGGATGGCCTGGAGACCTATGCGGAGGCTGCGGCCCGTCGGGGCATCGCCGTGGTCTCAGCCATCTCCAACTACGGCGAGCCCCAGATCAAGCGACTCCGGGGACTGGGGCGCTCCGTGCCGGTCCTCTGGTCCCCCAACATCACCCTGGGGATCAACTTCCTCCTGCTGGCGGCCAAGGTCCTGAAGAACATCGCCCCCGACACCGATGTGGAACTGCTGGAGGAGCACTTCAAGACCAAGAGCGAGGTGTCGGGCACCGCCAAGGTCATCGCCAGGGAGCTGGCCATGGAGGAGACGGACATCAAGTCCATCCGCGCAGGCGGCATCGTCGGCCGCCATGAGATCCTCTTCGGCTTTCCCTACCAGACGGTTCGCTTGAGCCATGAGTCCATCAGCCGGGAGGCCTTCGGCAATGGCGCCCTCTTCGCGGTGAAAAACCTGGTGGGCAGGGCTGCAGGATTCTATCGGATGGAGGACCTGCTGAGGCCCTTCCTGGCCATGGAGACCAACCTCAGCGCCTGAAGCGACAGGAAGGCCCCACCAGCTGGCGGGGCCTTCTCAGCGCGGGAAGATGCGCCTACTTGGCCTGGTAGGCCTCATCGTGCACCCCGGCCACGGCACGGCCGGAGGGGTCCACCATGTTCTTGAAGGACTCGTCCCAGGCAAGGGCTATGGGGGTGCTGCAGGCCACGCTCTTCTCGTGGGGCACGCAGTTCACGGCGGTGGCGCTGGGGAAGTGCTGCTCGAAGAGCTGCCGGTAGAGGTAGGCCTCCTTGGTCTCGGGGGTCTTGACGGGGAAGCGCTGGGCAGCGCCGCCCATCATGCCATCGCTGATCTCCTGCTCGGCATAGGCCTTGAGGGAGTCGATCCAGGAGTAGCCCACGCCGTCGGAGAACTGCTCCTTCTGGCGCCACAGCACATCGCTGGGGATGTAGCCGTCGAAGGCCTTGCGCAGGGGGAACTTCTCGATGGGACGGGGGTAGTCGGCATTGCGGGGGAGCTTGGCGGCGGGATCCATCATCATGGCCACATCCAGGAACTCCCGGTCCAGGAAGGGCACCCGGGCCTCCACACCCCAGGCGGCACTGGTCTTGTTGGCGCGCAGGCAGTCGTAGAGGTGCAGTTTCTTCAGTTTGCGCACGGTCTCGTCGTGCAGTTCCCGGCCATCGGGGGCCTTGTGGAAGTAGAGGTAGCCGCCGAAGATCTCGTCGGCGCCCTCACCGGAGAGCACCATCTTGATGCCGAAGGAGTGGATCTTCCGCATCAGGAGATACATGGGCGTGGAGGCCCGCACGGTGGTGATATCGAAGGTCTCCAGGTGGTAGATGACATCGGAGAGGGCATCCAGGCCCTCCTGCACCGTGAAGGTGATCTCGTGGTGCACGGAGCCGATGTACTCAGCCACCTTGCGGGCGGGAGCGAAGTCCGGAGCGCCCTTGAGGCCCACGGCGAAGCTGTGCATGCGGGGCCACCAAGAGGGGCTCTGACCATCCTCCTCCACCCGCCCCTGGCTGTACTTGGCGGCGATGGCCGCGATGACACTGCTGTCCACGCCACCGGAGATGAGGAGGCCGTAGGGCACATCGCACATGAGCTGGCGCTTGACGGCGGCCTCCAGGGCCTCCTGGAGCACCGCAGGATCGTAGGGGGTGCTGGGGTAGAAGCCAGGCTCGGCCCACTTGGGCTCGTAATAGCTCTGGAAGCCCTTGTCGGCCTCGTGACCCAGGAAGTAGTGTCCGGCGGGGAACTCCTGGATGCGCTCACAGTGGCCCACCAGGGCCTTCATCTCCGAGGAGACGTACATGTTCTCCAGGCGGTCCCAGCCCACATAGAGGGGGATCACCCCGATGGGGTCGCGGGCGATGAGGAAGGTGTCGCGCTTGGGGTCGTATAGAACGAAGGCGAAGATGCCGTTCATCCGGTTCAGGAAGTCCTTGGGCTTGAACTCATCGTAGAGGTAGAGGATGGGCTCACAGTCGGAGTTGGTCTGGAAGTCGTGGGATTCCTGCAACTGAGCCCGAAGGTCCTTGTGGTTGTAGATCTCGCCGTTCACCGCCAGGACATTGCCATTGCAGGTGTCCAGCAGGGGCTGGGCGCCGTGCTCCACGTCGACGATGGAGAGCCGCTCGTGCACCAGGATCGCCCGATCACAGGCCCAGATGCCGCTCCAATCGGGACCGCGATGCCGGATCTTCCGGCCCATGGCCAGGGCCACCTTGCGGAGCTCATTGGGATTGGACCGTGCGGGGTCGATGTTCAGAATGGTCAGGATGCCGCACATGGTTCCTCCACAAGAGCCCCCGGGACAAGCCCCGGTATAAACATCCAGGATACCTGTCCGTGACACTTTTGTCCCGGGCTATCCCGTGCCGGATGCCACGTTTCCCAGGCATCATCGGCCCGGTCAGCCGCCAGGTCCACCCAACGCCAAGGGTCCCGGCAGGGGCAAGGTGCACCCCTCCGGGACCCTCTCAGGCATGACAGCCCGGGTGGACTACTCGCCCTTGTCCTTCTTGACGTACTTGGCCAGCAGCACCGAGACATCCGTGGGGGTCAGGGGGCCGTAGACCTGGTTGTCCACCATGACCACGGGGGCAAGGCCGCAGGTGCCCAGGCAGCGGGTGCTGTCCAGGGAGAACATGCCATCCCGGGTGGTCTCGCCGAAGTGGATGCCCAGCTCGTCCATGAGACGCTGGCTGACCTTCTCGGCACCCTTCACGTAGCAGGCGGTGCCCAGGCACACGCTGATCATGTGCTTGCCCCGGGGCTGCAGGCGGAAGTAGTGGTAGAAGGTTGCCACCCCCGTGACCTTGGCCAGGGGGATCTGGGCCAGCTGGGCCACGGCATGCATGGTGTCCTGGGCCAGATAGCCGAAGTGGTTCTGGACCATATGGAGCACGGCGATGAGCTGGCCCTCGGAGTGCTCCAGGTCGCGGTTCTGCTCGATGAACTCGACGATATTCGCCGGAAGAACCTCGAGGCAGGCCGAACGGACGGCTTCCCAATTGTCAGTGTTCGCAGTCTGGTGATTCACCGGATCCCCCTGGGATTGCGGGCCTGATAGGCAGTATGCAGGAGTTGATGGGCTTTTTCTCCATTCGGTTCCCCGAGGAACTCGGTATAGAGGTGTTCGATGGCCGGATTCTCGTGGGAGCGGCGCAGCTGCTTCTGGGCGTCGATGCTGTAGAGAGCCTTGGCGCGAAGCCTGGAGATCTCGGGATCCATGGGGTCCTGGTGGACGGGGGGATAAGGCTGGCCACCGCCCATGATGCAGCCCCCGGGGCAGGCCATGATCTCCACCAGGTGATAGGTCTTCTCCCCGGACTTGATGGCATCCAGGAGCTTCTTGGCGTTGCTGAGCCCGTTGCTGACGGCGATGCTGATCTCCTGGCCACCCACTCTGATCGTGGCCTCCTTGATGCCGGTGACGCCCCGGACCTCCTGGAACTCCAGGGGACCCAGCTCCTCACCGGTGAGCTTCACGGCAGCGGTACGAAGAGCCGCCTCCATGACGCCCCCCGTGGCGCCGAAGATATCGGCAGCCCCGGAGGAGATGCCCAGGGGGCGGTCGAACTCACCCTCGGGCAGACCCACGAAGTCGATGCCATAGGACTTGATCATCCAGCCCAGCTCCCGGGTGGTGAGCACGGCATCGGTGGTGGGCATCCCGTCAATCACATGCTCGGGGCGGCCGGCCTCGTATTTCTTGGCCACGCAGGGCATGACCGCCACCACGTAGATGTCCTTGGGAGCCCAGCCCTTCTTCTCCGCGTAGTAAGTCTTGATGAGGGTGCTGGTCATCTGCATGGGGGACTTGCAGCTGGAGGTGTAGGGGATCATCTCGGGATAGAACTTCTCGAGGAAGCTGACCCAGCCGGGGCTGCAGGAGGTCAGCAGGGGCAGGTTCTCCCCCTTGGCCACCCGGCCCAGGAACTCCGTGGCCTCTTCCATGATGGTGAGGTCCGCCCCGAAGTTGGTGTCGAAGATCTCATCGAAGCCCAGGCGGCGCAGGGCTGTGACGAGCTTGCCGGTGACGGGGGTGCCGATGGGCAGCCCGAAGAGCTCGCCCAGGGTGGCGCGGATGGCGGGAGCCACCTGGACCACCACATGCTTGCCTTCGGCAGCCAGGGCTCCCCAGACCCGCTCGGTGTGGTCCTGCTCCACCAGGGCGGCGGTGGGGCACACGGCCACACACTGGCCACACTGGATGCAGACGGAGTCATCCATCTTGCAGAGGCTGGCAGGACCCACTTCGGTGTGGAAGCCGCGGCCATGCTGGCTCAGGTTGCCCACACCCTGGACCTCGGCGCAGACGCGCACACAACGGCCGCAGAGGATGCACTTGGAGGGATTGCGTATGAGGGACTTGCTGCTGGCGTCGGTCTTGACCTCCTTCTTCTTCCCGGCGAAGAGGCGCTCACGGACCCCCAGCTGATAGGCAAGGCGCTGAAGCTCACAGTTGCCGTCCCGATCACAGGTCTGGCAGTCCTGGGGATGGTTGTCGAGGAGAAGCTCCACGATGTCGCGGCGGGCCTGGCGGATCTCGGGGCTGTTGGTCTGCACCTCCATGCCCTCCCAGACCTCCTGGCTGCAGGAGGTCTGGAAGTGGCCGAAGCCCTTCACCTGCACCACACAGACGCGGCAGGCGCCCTCCAGGCTCAGGTTGGGGTGGTAGCAGAGGCGGGGGATGTGGATGCCGAGCTTCTCGGCAGCCTTCATGACGGTGGTGCCCGCCGGGACCTCGAGCTGCACCCCGTCGATGGTCAGATGGATCGTCTTGTTGGTCATCACATGTTTCCCGAGTGGAGGAGCTACTTGCGCACGATGGCGCTGAAGCGGCAGAGATCGAAGCACTGCCCGCACTTGATGCAGCGATCCTGGTCGATGGTGTGGGGCTCCTTGCGATTGCCGCTGATGCAGTTGACGGGGCAGTTGCGCACACACGCGGTGCAGCCGATGCAGGCCTCGGCCTGGATTTCATAGCGGATCATGGCCACACACTTCTTGGCCCGGCAGGTCTTGTCCACGATGTGCTCAAGATACTCATCCCGGAAATGCTTCAGGGAACTGAGGATCGGGTTGGGAGCGGCGCGGCCGAGACCGCAGAGGGCGGTGCGCTGGCAGAGCCTGGCCAGGCGCTCCAGCTTGTCCAGGTCCTCCACCACGGCGGTGCCGCCGGTGATGCGCTCCAGGATCTCCAGCATGCGGGTCGTGCCCTCCCGGCAGGGGGCGCACTTGCCACAGCTCTCCTCCTGGGTGAAGGAAAGGTAGAACTTGGAGATGTCGACGATGCAGTCCTCCTCGGAGAGGACGATCATGCCGCCGGAGCCCATGATGGAGCCTTCCTTGGCCAGGGGACCGAAATCCACGGGCAGGGTCTCCATGGAGGCGGGGATGAAGCCGCCCGCAGGACCGCCGGTCTGGATGGCCTTCAGGGCCTTGTCGTCCTGGACGCCGCCTCCGATGCCGAAGACCACCTCTTTGAGGGAGGTCCCCAGGGGCACCTCCACCAGACCAGTATGCTTGACCTTGCCCGCCAGGGCGAAAACCTTGGTACCGCCGCTCTCCTCGGTGCCGACCCCGGCGAACCACTCGCCACCGTGGTTGATGATGGCGGTGATGTTGGCGAAGGTCTCCACGTTGTTGATGCAGGTGGGCTTGCCCCACAGGCCCCGGGTCGTCGGGAAGGGGGGACGGACCTTGGGCTGGCCGCGCTCCCCTTCGATGGAGCGAATCAGGGCGGTTTCTTCGCCACAGACGAAGGCACCGGCCCCCAGGCGGATCTCGAGGTCGAAGGCCCAGCCGGAGCCCATGATGTCCTTGCCCAGGAGCCCGGCCTTGCGGCAGAGGTCGATGGCGTTCTGGATGCGCTGGATGGCCAGGGGGTATTCGGCGCGGATGTAGAAGAAGCCCTTGCAGGCCTGAATGGCGTAGGCCCCCAGGACCATGCCCTCCACCACACTGAAGGGATCCGACTCGAGCATGCCGCGGTCCATGAAGGCACCGGGATCGCCCTCATCGGCATTGCAGATGATGTAGCGGATCTTCTCCTCGTTCTGGGAGGCGAACTTCCACTTCTGCCCGGTCATGAAGCCGCCACCACCCCGGCCCCGGAGCCTGGCCTTGAGGACTTCGTTGATGACCCACTCGGGATCGCTCTTGGCCAGCACCGTGGCCAAAGCCTGAAAGCCCTCCAGGGAGAGGTATTCCTCCAGGCTCTCGGGATCCAGGACACCGCTGTTGCGCATGGCGATGCGGTTCTGGGCGTCAAAGAAGGCCACATCACCATACATCGTGGTGAAAGCACGGGAGACATCCCCCTTGTCCGCCTTGGGGGCCGGTGCCAGCAGAGAGTCATCGAGAGCACTTTCCTCCAGGGGCTGCCCCTTCTGGATGTGCTGGGTGAAGATCCGGTGCACCAGTTCACGGTTCACCCGCTCGTATTTGACGGGGGCCTGGCCGGGCATGAAGACCCCCACGATGGGCTCCTTGCTGCAGCGGCCGGTACAGCCTGTCCGATGGATCTCGATGTCATCCGCGCCCGAGGACTGGATGTGCTTGAGAAACTCGTCCTGGACCTCCAGGGAGCCCGCAGCGTGTTCGCAGGTGGCCGATCCGATCTGCACCACCACCCGACCCGGCTGGCGACGGGCCGCCAGGTCGTTGAGGGCGCGGGCCTTCAGCGATTTGAAGAAGTCTGTCACGGGGCTTGACATCCGAACTCCATAATAATTATTAGTTAGTATTTAATCCAGAAAAACACTCAGCCCGACTCACATACGAACATAGAGGGGCACTTGTGCGTGGAATTGCAAAGGCCGGACCACTCCCAAGAGAAAATCATTTTTATTGATTTACGTCACCTTACACTCCACCCATTCCCCCTGAGCAGATGGACGCAAGTGTTCCAGTTCGTCACCAATCGCTCCACTTTTGAGACACTCTGTAACAAAATGGGAGCACCATGGCCCAGTCCCTCCGCCGCCAGCACCACCTGACCCAAGTCTGGGAACACTTCGTCCGCACAGGGGAGGTCTTCCCCCGGGAGGCGGTGCGGGCGGAGATCTTCGACGCCTGGGAGCGCTGCCGCGCCTGGGGTCTGGACCCCCATGCAGGTCGGCCCGAGCAGCGGCTCAGCGGGGGACGCCTGAGCAGCCTGCTCCAGGAGAAGGCCGACCTCATCCGCATCGCCGACCCCTTCATGGAGAAGATGCACAGCTTCGTCTCAGGAACCGGCTCCGTGGTGCTCCTCTTCTCCGGAAAGGGCATCCTCATGAAGGCGGTTGGCGATCCCGAGACCCTTCGGGCCGCCTCCCACATCAACTTCGAGCCCGGGACCAGCTGGACCGAGCGGGAGGAGGGATGCAACGGCGTGGGGACAGCCCTCATGCTGGGTCGCCCCGTCCAGGTGGAAGGCCGCGAGCACTTCTGCCGCAAGTTCCACGCCTGGACGGGTTCGGCGGCTCCCATACGGAACGAATCCGGCCAAATCACGGCGGTCCTGGAGTTCATGGGCCCCATCGACACCTCCCATCTCCACACCCTGGGCATGGTGGTGGCCGCAGTCCAGGCCATCGAGAACGAGGGACGCATCCACCAGCGAAACCGCGAGCTGACCATGCTTAACGGCCACATCTCGGGCATCCTCCAGGCCGCCAGCAACGCGATCATCGTCCTGGACTCCGCTGGGACGATCCAGCAGATCAACCCAGCCGGTGAGCGCCTCCTCTCCATGTCCAACCACCACGCCACGGGCCTGGACCTCTGCAGTCACACCAAGCAGGCGGCCCCGCTGCTGCAACTGCTCCAAAGCGGCGTCGAACTCCAGGACCAGGAGCTGGAACTGACGGTCTGGGACCGCCCTGTCCACTGCGTCGCCAGCGGGCGCCCCATCTTCGACGAGCAAGGCAAGCGCCGGGGTGCCGTGCTCTCCGTGCATCCGGTCCAGAGCATGCGCAGATTGATCAACCGCTACAGCGGCTCGGAGGCCACCTTCCGCTTCGAGAACATCCTGGGCGATGGCGAGACCCTGCAGAAGGCCCTGGAGCAGGCGCGGAACGTAGCGGCGGATGACAGCCACGTCATGCTCTCGGGTGAGAGTGGCACCGGCAAGGAGATGTTCGCCCAGGCCATCCACAACTTCTCGGACCGGGAGAAGGGACCCTTCGTGGCGGTGAACTGCGGGGCCATCCCCCGGGAACTCCTGGCCAGTGAGCTCTTCGGCTACCAGGAAGGGGCCTTCACCGGGGCCCAGAAGGGAGGGCGCCCCGGCAAGTTCGAGTTGGCCTCGGGAGGCACCCTCTTCCTGGACGAGATCGGCGACATGCCCCTGGACCAGCAGGTAGCCCTGCTCCGGGTGCTCCAGGACCGCTCCGTGACGCGCCTGGGGGGCGAGCGCCCCATCCAGGTTGATGTGCGTATCATCTGCGCCACCCACAAGGAGCTGCGTTCCGAGGTCCAGAAGGGCACCTTCCGCGAGGACCTCTTCTACCGCCTCCATGTCATGCCCATCCGGCTCCCCGCCCTGCGGGAGCACCTGGAGGACATCCCCCTGCTTCTGGAGGCATTCCTGGGCAGGCTCCGCCCGGGACAACCCCTGGAGATCGCCCCGGAGGTGATCCCGGCCCTCCAGGCCTACCGCTGGCCCGGCAATATCCGGGAGTTCCAGAACGTGGTGGAGCGCATCGCCCAGACCGCGCGGGGCGGCCCCATCCTCCTCGAACACCTCCCCGAGGAGATCACCCAGCTCCCCCGCCCCTCCCGCCCTGCCCCGCCCCCCGCGGAACCCCGCAGCCGGGACCGGAGATCCCTGAAGGCGGCCCTAGACCAGGAGGCCCGCACCGAGATCATGGGAGCCATCGAAACCCACCGCGGCAACATCTCCAAGGTCGCCGAATCCCTGGGCATGGCCCGGAACACCCTGTACCGGAAGATGGCGAAGCTGGGGATCTGAGGACCCCCTCCAGCAGGGCATTCAAATATTAATCAATCACTAAAATTATGCTAATTATGTTTAAATAGTGATTGAGCCACCCCGACAGCGTGGCGAGGAGCCCCCATGGACCTCTCCCTCAGTGCCCTGCCCGACCTCTCCAGCCTCTTCGATCTCTTCTTCCGTCAGGCCTCCCGCCTCATCCGGCTCCACCTGCCTTCCGACAGCGGCTTTGTGGCCGGAGAGCTCCTCCCCCACCGCCTCCGGGGCCGCGAGGGGGTCAACGAGGACTTCCGCTTCGAGCTTGAGCTCATGGCCGACAGCGCCCACCACCCCCTGGAGAGCCTCCAGGGCCTTCCCATCATGGTCACGGTCCTCACTGCCTCGGGGCGCCAGCGCGAGCTCTGCAGTGTGGTCACCGAAGTCCGCAGCGAGGGCTCCGACGGCGGGGCCGCTTACTATCGGCTCATTCTCGAACCCGCCACCGTCGCCCTCCGCCACACCCGCTGCTCCCGCCTCCTCTTCGGCCAGAGCGACCTGGACGCCGTCCTGCTCCTCCTCAACGAGGAACTCCAGGCCAACCCCGTCATCGCCCAGTGCTTCCACATCGAGAACCGCTGCCGCAGCAGCTACCCGGTGCGGGAGATGATCAGCCTGGTCAACGAGTCCAAGTGGGATGCCATCCGGCGCCTCCTGGCCCGCTCGGGCATCTCCTACACCTATATTTCCTCGGATAAGAGCAGCCCCGCCTCCCCCCAGCACACCCTGGTCCTCTTCGATGACCCCGCCCAGCTGGAGAGCTGCGCGTGCGGGGCCGTGCCCTTCCACCGCGTGGCGGGCTTCGAAACCCGGGACGCCATCTCGAGCTGGCACGCCCGGCGCACCCTCCAGCCCGGCCGCGTCAGCCGCCGCACCTGGACCGGCAACACCTGGAGCCTCCGGAGTCCCGAGGAGCCCGGGGTCCAGGGTCAGGGCAGCTATGGCCAGGGCCTGGCCTCCACCCTGGAGGACTACCGCTACGAGGGGGGCCAGGAGCACACCCAGGACGAGGATCTCGCCACCCAGGCCGCCGGGGTGGCCTCCAGGGCCAGGGAGCAGCGGGCCCTCAGCTACCTGGGGGGCGGCAGCGTCCGGGACTTCCAGGCGGGCCAGCGCTTCACCCTCACGGGGCACCCCCTCCACCCCGCCCAGGACTTCGTCCTCCTCTCGGTGGAACTGGAGGCCCGCAACAACCTGCCCCTGGGCCTCCAGGAGCTGCTGAAGCTGACCTCAGAAGAAGGCCCCGTCTACCGCAACACCTTCACCTGCATCCCCGCCAGCAGCCCCGTGGTCCCCGAGGCGTTGCTCGCCCCCGATCCAGGACTCCTGACGGGCACCGTGGTGGGCCCCGAGCGCAGTGAGATCCACACCGAGGAGGGGGGCCGCATCAAGGTCCAGCTCCACTTCGCCCGGCCCCAGGACCACGACGGAGCGGGGGCCTCGGGCACCGAGGCCGACAGCGTCTGGCTGCGGGTGCTGCAGTTCGGATCCTCCAGGGGGGTCGGCAGCCACTTCATCCCCCGGGTGGGGGACGAGGTCCTCGTGGGCCCCCTGAACCAGGACCCGGATCACCTGGTGGTGATGGGCATTCTGCCCGGGGGGATCCGCCAGCCTGGGCGCTTCAGCGAGGTCTCCAGCCTGCCTGCGGACTGCGCGCTCTCCGGGTATCGCAGCCAGGAGCACGGGGGCCATCGCGGCAACCAGCTCCTCTTTGACGACACGCCCAAGGAGCTGCGCACCCAGCTGGCCAGCGACCACGCCAGGAGCGAGCTCAATCTGGGCTGGATCACCGCCCCCCGGCAGGGCGGCCAGGCCAGTCCCCGGGGGAAGGGCTTCGAGCTGCGCAGCGAGGCCTACGGCGCCCTGCGGGCCCCCAGGGGCCTGCTGCTGAGCACCGAGGGCGGCAGCCAGGTCCTGGACGCCCAGGGCCTCCTGGGCCAGCTGGGCAGCGCCCAGTCCCTGGCGGAATCCATAGGCCAAGTGGCCACCAATCACCAGATGCACCCCCTGGGGACCCTGGAGGCGGGCAAGGCCGCCCAGGAGGCCCTGGCCCAGAAACAGGGCGAAGTCCCGGCCTTCGGGGCTCCGATTCTGGCTCTGAGCAGCCCCGGCGGCATCGTCAGCGGCACCCCCGAGAGCCAGCACCAGAGCGCCGGGAAGGAGCTGCGCCTGGAGAGCGGGCTGGACAGCGCCTGGGTGGTGGGGCGGCGCCTCGTCATGGCGGTGCGGGAGGCCTTCGGCGTGTTTGTCGAGAAGGCGGGTCTCAAGCTCACCGCAGGCAAGGGCAACGTGGAGCTGAGCGCCCACGAAGGCCAGATGAGCCTGGCGGCGGAGCAGGAGGTCAAGATCCTGAGCACCGACAAGGGCGTGGAGATCCTGGGGAAGGACCAGCTGCGCCTCTGCGCCGGGGGTGTCGAGATGCTCCTCAAAGACGGCAAGCTCACCCTCACCATGCCGGGGAACCTCGAGATCCACGCGGCCAGCCTTCAGAAGCTGGGACCTGGCAGCGTCGAAGCCAGCCTGCCTTCGCTGCCGAAGGGCGGGGAGATGGCCTTTGACGAGCAGTTCTGCCTGCTGGACAGGGAAAGTCAAGAGCCCTTGGTGAGCCAGAAATACCGAATCGAACTTGAGGACGGACGGGTCTTCCGGGGCACCACCGATGGGGAAGGGAAAACCATGCGCGTCCATACAGGTAACGAGGCCCTGGCAATGAATGTTGTCCTTGAATTCTGACTTTTTTCGGGAGGACATCACGATGTCTAAGAGCAACACCAAACGAGGCAGCATCAAGGTCCTGAATTGGTCCAGGACTGTTCCTGTCTTTCCTGTGCGGTACGCCCTAGGTGATGACAACTCGCGGACCCCTCCCATAGGTGGATCCTTCGAGATCAGCCAAGCCCCCACTGCCCCTGGTACCCACTACACCTTGCGCCGACCGCGCCGCGGCTACATCTATGTGTTCAACGAGAGGAGCCAGTTCTGGAATATCTTCAAGGTGAACGATTGGGGACAGCTATCACCCGTTGATCGGGACGATGGGGATCGTCGAAACATCGGCTATACAGACAATGGACTGCTGCTGGTGCCCCATGATTCCCGCCTCTGGATTTGCTTTACGAACCATCGCCTCAGTCACCAGAGTCTTTCCGACGCGAGCCGAATACCGTCCAACCGGAGAGCCTTTATGCGCCTTCTGGAGCCAAGTCCCTGGGCTATACCCAATACTCCTCCACCCATGGTGCCCCACACAGCCGCCCTGAGAGAGGTTGCCGATCATGTGGCGGATCTGGCCCCGCGAATAAATCCAAAGGCCTTTTGGTTCAGTCTTTCCTCCTTTGCGAAGCAGACAAAACTGCAATTGGTGCAAAGCACCGGCGCGCTTGGGGATGAGCGCGGAATCGTTCTTGCTCTGGATGACCCCACGGGTATTGCCATGGACTTCCGGGCCATGATGGCCGCCCGGCTTAACAAGTTCCTGATCGAGCCGGAGCGAGCCCGCAAGAATGCCTGTTACCAGGCGATTCTAGATATCAGGGCCAGTGTCGAAGCATTCGGTGAAAAATCTTACATTCAGCGGCAAAAACCAGATGATTCGTGGTACGGCCTCTTGGTCAAGGCACGGGCAACCCTACGAGATGATCCGAGAATGCTGGATGACTTTAATAAGAACGTTCATATGGCCATGGAGAAAGTGGTCTTCCCCCAACCTTGGGACCAACTGAAATGTTCGGGTCTGGGTTTTAAGGTTGGGAATCAAGGACGGCGTGCTGCGTGATTCCGGGTTCATGGTAGCGTCTCCTCCGCCTGGACGGAGGATAAGGCAACGCTGGGAAGCGACCCGAGCGCCGATCCGGGGCCACCTGACGGTGGTGGCTGGCGCATGCCAGCCCTTCTTCGGTTACCGGGGGTGGCCCAAGGCGATAAATCCCGGGGGTTTGGGGGCAGAGCCCCCATGGTGCATAGGTCTGCGAACTCGTTGGGTGTATGGAACCCCAAGCTTGAATGGGGGTGCCCTTCGTTGAAGTGCCTCATGAAGGCCTGGGCGATCACCCTGGCTTCTGGCACGCCATGGAAGGACTCCCCATTCAGGCACTCGTCTCTGAATCGGGCATTGAAGCTTTCAGCCAGGCCATTCTGCCAAGGCTTACCCGGATCGATCAGGTGGGTGTCGACTCCTTGCTCTTTCAGCCAGAGCCCGATCTCCAGCGAGACGAACTCAGGGCCATTGTCGCTCCTGATGAACTTGGGAATCCCCCGTTGGGCCATGACGCGGATCAGCACCTCTTTGACATGGAGCGCCCGGAAGGACCGACCCACCTCGATTGCCAAACACTCCCGGGTGTACTCGTCCTCCAGGGTCAGGAACTTCAGGGCCGACCCTCCCAGGGTCCAGGCAAACACGAAGTCATAGGTCCACACGTGGTTCGGGAACTCGGCAGCCCTGGGGACACCATCGCCAGAACGGACCCTCCTATGCTTTGGGCGCCGGGTGAGCTGGAGTCCCAGCTTCTGCCAGAGTCGGCCCACCGCCTTGTGATTGATGACGATGCCCGCCCGACGAAGCAGGGCCCAGATGCGGACCTGCCCGTAGCGGGGATGCTCCGCACTCAGGGCCTGGATGCGCTCTGCCAAGCAGTCCTGCGGCTTCGGGCGTACGCGATAGCGCATTCCCGACCGGGATAGGCCAATCAGAGCGGCGATGCGCCGCTCCGGGATCCGCCTGGCTTTCAGCACCCGAGCCCCTTCCCGCTTCTGCCGGGCGCTTACCATTTTTTTCGGAGGAGCTCCTTCATGGCATCAATCTCGACTTCGCGCTGCCCCAGGAGGCGCAGCAGGCGGGCGTTGTCCTTCTCCAACTGCTTGAGTCGGCGGACATCCGATACCGTGCTTCCGGCGAACTTTCGCCGCCACCGGTAGATGGTCTGCTCGGCTACGCCATGCTCCCGGGCCAGATCTGCGATGGACTTCTCTCCTCGCTCGGCTTCCCGCAACACAGCCACGATCTGCTCGTCTGTCAGCTTCTGGGGTCTCATCAGGGGGCTCCTCTTTCAGGATGGACCCTAACGTTTCCTTTGGCTCTCAGATTTGGGGGAAGACCATCTCTTTGGGAATTCTTTCGGCGCTACATGGAGGAGGGTCCTGAGTCCGCCTTGACCGATAACCCCTACTTGGTCTGTCTGCCCCTGGATCGCGGTAGGGAGCCCTTTTCGGCGGGCATGACGGTGGTCCATCGAGAGATGGGCTCTCCCGGCTGGTTCCTGGGTGTGATCCTCTTCCCCTTCCGCATTCTTCAGTCCTGTGCCCGCTGGCTCGCCTTCCGCACATGCAAGGTGCCCGTCTGGCCCAAGGAGATTGAGGATACCTGCCTCATCGAGGCGGATGACCCCCACGTCTACGACGTCACCACCAATCCCCCGGGCATACGCTTCGGTTACTGACACTCCTTTCCCAATCTGGCCACCGAACAGGCAGAACTGACTCGCGCCAGGGGCGAAGCCCCCCTCACCATCGAGGACGCAAGCACCTCGGAGTATATCTACCTCAACCTGTCCACCATCTGCACCCGATTCTAGGACAAGTCATGTTCTTTCAATTCCGTCGCAAGCTTTGCTTCCCCATCAACCGCCCCCTCACGGAGCAGGAGATCGAGGACCACCTCGAGCAGAAGGTCCCCCGGAAAGTCGTGCCGGACTACATGGGCTCCCTCATCAAGACCAACATTACTTACATGGAAACATTGGACATTTTCTTCCACGAAAAGGGACGAATGACGGCATTGGCCGGTTCGATGCTGCTCCTCTTTTTATTTGGGATGCTGTCTATGTTGTTTCGGGACTTCATCCTCTGGCCAGCTTCAACCTTCTGGAACCACTACTCGTCTTGGGGAGATGTCTTCACCACATACAGCATCTTGATTGTACCCATGGCTTTCTTTTTTGGTTCTTCCCGGAATGGCGGGGAAATGAGGTAGGCAGCAGAGACTCCTGGGATCCTGGGTTTGCGACAACACCAGACCCGGGAGGCACTGCTGCCTATGAACGAGCTTATGGCCCAGATGGGCGGGTGGGAAGGATACAAGGCCGGATTGATCGGCGTGTACGAGGCCGGACGAAAGGGGCCTCGTGCCGAGGTATGGATTGAACTCCTTGGTAATGAACGACCTCGACGATGCAGCGGCTGTGGCCATCATGTGGATCGAATCCACGATGCGACCCAGCGCTGGGTAAGGGACCTCCCGATCTTTGAATACGAAGTCCACCTGCTGGTCTGGCGGTTTCGACTGGACTGTCCGAGGTGTGGACCCAAGGTGGAGTCCCTGAACTGGCTGGAGCCCCGAGCCCGGGTCACCAATCGGCTGGCCGAATCGGTGGCCAGGATGTGCAAAGTCCTGCCCATCAAGCAGGTTGCCGAGCATTTTCACCTGCACTGGGACACCGTCAAGGCCATCGACAAAGCCCACCTGGACCGGGAACTGGGGCCCCCAGAACTGCGGGGAGCCGAAACACTGCTCATGGATGAGTTCGCCCTTCGCAAAGGACACCGATATGCCACGGTGGTGCTGGATGCCGCCAGAAAGCGGGTCCTCTGGGTAGGGCAAGGGCGAGGCCGTGCAGACATCCGCCCTTTCTTTGAACTGCTTGGGAAGAGGGGCTGCGCCCAAATCAAGGCGGTAGGTATGGATATGTCCGCAGCCTTCGAGCTGGAGGTCCGGAAGCACTGCCCCAAAGCGGAGATCGTCTATGACCTCTTCCATGTGGTGCAACGCTATGGCCACGAGGTGATTGATCGGGTCCGGGTTGACGAGGCCAACCGGTTGAGGGGAGACAAGTCGGCCCGCAAGGTGGTGAAGAGCGCCAAGTGGCTGCTGCTAAGGAACCCCAGGAATCTGGAGGGTGAGGCCAGGGTGCGCCTCAAGGAGTTGCTGGACGCCAATCAGGCTCTGATGACGGCCTATGTGCTCAAGGACGACCTCAAGGAACTCTGGCGCTACCGACGCGAGGGCTGGGCTCGCCGGGCCTGGAATGATTGGTTGGAACGCGCCAAGTCAAGCAACCTGGCGCCATTGGTCCGGTTCGCCCAGAATCTCGCGGCACGGCTCGATGGCATCCTCTCCCACTGCCGATGGCCGCTCCATACCAGCCTTCTAGAGGGGATCAACAACCGCATCAAGGTCATCAAGCGCATGGCCTATGGCTTCCGCGACGACGCCTACTTCTTTCTCAAGATCAGAGCTGCCTTCCCCGGTGTTCCGTGAAGAACCTCTTTTTTCTCCTCGGTTCAGGCGAGTTCGTCTCCAAAACCCACTATCCCGTCCGCTTGAACCGCAGGACCCGCCTGGTCCACGCCTTTCGCGGCAATGGCAGCATCCTCTCGGTCCCCTGGGACGAGGTCTATTTCACCCTCCGACGCATCAAGGGTGGCGGACTGCAGGACACCTTCATCTTTGGGCATGTCCTGGCTCCCGATGGCAGGACCGTCAAAGACTCCTTCATCCTGGGGAGTCGCTTTGGAGACGGGACGCTGGATACCCTCTCCTCCTGGGAGTTCTTCCGTCGCTACATGGAGGAGGGCCTACCCCAAGCCCTGGAGGGCGCGGAGCATGTCATCTGCTTCCCCATGGATCGGGGACGGGAGTCCCTCTCTGGGGCCTGGGCCTCCCTAAAATTCGGGATCACAGGGCCCTATTCCGACCAATCCATCCATGTTTACGTGCTGCTCCCGCCGGTCCTTTTCATCCTGATCTTCCGGATGATCATCATGCAGATCAACCGTCTGCCCGTCTGGCCCCAGGAGATTGAAGCGACCTGCGCCATCCGCCCTGATGATCCCCACGTCTACGACGTCACCACCAATCCCCCGGGCATGCGTTTCGGGTATTGAGGCAACGCACCCGCACCCATGTTCTTCCAATTCCGCCGCAAGCTAAGCTTCCCCCTCAACCGCCCCCTCACGGAGCAGGAGATCGAGGACCACCTCGAGCAGAAGGTCCCACGGAAAGTCGTACCGGACTACATGGGCTCCCTCATCAAGACCAACAGTACTTACATGGAAACAGTGGATATTTTCTTCCACGAAAAGGGACGAATGAGCGCATTGACTGGTCCAATTGGACTTTATGCTATTTATGGAATTCTGCGATTCACGGTAAAGGATGCCCTCCTTTGGAATGCAGGCATTCTTTGGCAAGGAAGGGATATATTTGACATCCTGTCACCACTTATGGCAATTATTTTATTCATCTCATTCTGTTTTATTCTCGGCTCCGGCGAATTCGTCTCCAAAACCCACTATCCCGTCCGCTTGAACCGCAGGACCCGCATGGTCCACGCCTTTCGCGGCAATGGCACCATCCTCTCGGTCCCCTGGGACGAGGTCTATTTCACCCTCCGACGCATCAAGGGTGGCGGACTGCAGGACACCTTCATCTTCGGCCATGTCCTGGCTCCCGATGGCAGGACCGTCAAAGACTCCTTCATCCTGGGGAGTCGCTTCGGGAGCGGGACGCTGGATACCCTCTCCTCCTGGGAGTGCTTCCGTCGCTACATGGAGGAGGGCCTACCCCGGGCCCTGGAGGGAGCGGAGCATGTCATCTGCTTTCCCATGGATCGGGGACGGGAGTCCCTCTCTGGGGCCTGGGCCTCCCTCAAGTTCGGCATCACGGGACCCTACCCCGATCGGGTGATCCACGTGTATGTCCTACTCCCGATTGTCCTTTTCATCCTGATCTTCCGGATGATCATCATGCAGATCAACCGTCTGCCCGTCTGGCCCCAGGAGATTGAAGCAACCTGCGCCATCCGCCCTGATGATCCCCACGTCTACGACGTCACCACCAATCCCCCGGGCATGCGCTTCGGTTACTGACACTCCTCTCTATGCAGCAACCCCCTGGGGGATAGCCATCCTTGTTGGTGGGATGGTCGCGGGGCAGTACCTCGATCGCTATATCACCGAAAAGGCCGCCACCCGTTTCCTGCAGTGGATCCGACTGACCTGTTGGGCGGTCCACACAAAGGGGATCACCCCCAACGGGGTCACCGTCAAGGAGACCTTCGTCATCCGCAATATCAGCGGCACCGAAGAGGGACTTCTCGAGATATGGGAGCACATCCGCCGATTCATGGAAGAGGGCCCTGAGGAAGTCTACGCACACACCAAATACAGTCTTCCCCTCTGGGATCGCCGGGAGCCCTTCTGGTACGGCTTCATGGCCAACATGCACGGCTGTCTTCCGATGCAGATCGTGCTCTCTCCACTCTTCCTAATCTTCAATGTTGGCCGCTATTTCGCATCCCGCACCAGCAAGATCCCTGTCTGGCCCCAGGAAGTGGAAGAAGCCTGCACCACAGAACCAAACGACCCCTACAACAAGGACTGGCGCTCCAACCCAAAGTCGCTCTTCGAATGACGCAACTATTTTATATTTTATTTACCAACAAACACCACTATCGGTAACCACTAGAATGAAGTGCAATTCCGTCCAACCAGATGCATTGGACGAAGCTGCTCGGCATGCGCTTCGGCCCATGAGGGGCGGGCGGTCTCTGCCCAGCGCCCTTCCCTCCCACCTACTGCGTCAGCTCCGACACATTCACGAACTTCACCTGCTCCCGGCTGGCGGGCACCAGCTTCTCCAGGGCGGCCACGGTCTCGGGATAGATGTGGCCGATGATGACGACATGACCGTCCTTGCGGGCCAGGGCGAGGGCGCGATCCCACTGTTTCTTCATCTCACTGAAGGACTTGTCGTCGTCCAGGAAGACCTTGCGTTGGACGGCGGGGACCCCCAGTTTCTGGGCCACATCCAGGGCCACGGTGTTCTTTTCGGTGCGGCTGTCCACGAAGAAGCAGCCGGCCTGCTTCACCTCGGCCATGACCCAGCCCATGCGCTCCCGGTCGGGGGTGATGCGACTGCCCATGTGGTTGTTGACACCCTTCCGGAATGGAATGGCCGCCAGGGCCTTGCGGACGGTGTCCTTCACCTCGGCTTCGGACTGGGTGTGGAAGACGGCGCCTGGACCGGGATTCCGACTGGGCCCGGGATAGCCCAGGGGTTCCATGGGCAGGTGCAGCATGACTTCCTTGCCTTTGGCATGAGCGATCTCGGCACTCTGGTGGGTGAACTCCTGGAAGGGGAGGACCGCCACAGCGAAGGGAATGGGCTCGGAGCAGAGCCGGGTCACCAGCTCTGGCTTGGCGTAGCCCAGGTCATCGATGATGAGGGCGAAGCGAGGGAGTGCCCTGGGAGGTGGCGTCGACTCCGGCTCCCGGATGGGCGGCGTCTTGGGTCCGGTCTCGGGTCCACGCTTCGGTTCAGGCTCTGGACGGGTCTCAGCCTCCCCTGGGAGCTTCCGCTCCGGGGGCTCCACCTCCGCCGGGTGCTTCCGCTTGTGATCAGGCTTCAGCGGGCCGGGTTCCAGCTCCTTGGAACCGGGTCGGGGCTTGCGGTCACAGCCGTGACTGCTGAGGGCCAGACCCAGGCCCAGACCCACCAGAAGCATGGTGACGGCCAGCGCCATCAGCTTGCCGGTGGAAGTGCTTCCCTTCTTCTTGCGGACCATGGGCTACACGCACTCCCCGGCACCGACCACCCGGGCCCGGAACCAGAAGGTCGGCAACTCGAGCCGGGCCTGCTTGGCGGGCTTGGCCACAGGCTTGGCAGAAGGGTTGAGGATCTCCAGGACCTGGGGCAGCGGGTCTTCATCAGGCTTGAGGTTCTTCAGGGGGTATTGGGGAACGGCCCCAGCGGGCGGGTCCAGTTTCTCCCCCCCGAAGCCCAGCTTCTCGCCGCCGGCCCCGACCCAGCGGATGTTCACCACCTCGGCGGCACCGGTGCGGAGGGTGAAGCGGGAGCGTTCGACCCCCAAGGCAGCGCTGCGGTCGCCGAAGGTCGGGATCCCCTGTTTGCGGAAGGCCGCGGCCAGAGCCTCTCCCGCCCCCACGGTGCCGCCACCCTGGAGCAGGGCCATCTTGGGGAAGGGGGGAGTGGGCACCCCAGCGATCCTCAGCATCCGGTCGGACTGGCCCACGGTCTGGACAGTGGCGAAGGGGCCGTCCGCCAGGAAGAGCCCGGCCACCAGGGCCGCTTCCTGGAGTTCCCCCCCGGCGCAGCGGCGCAGATCCAGCACAAAGGGAAGCTTGGGGTCCAGGGTGGGCAGGAGGGACTTGAGCTCCTCAGCCCGCCCCAGGGAGAGATCGGAAAGGGTGATCACGTTCGCCCCAACCTCCTTCCGCACCCCAATGGGCGGATGCACCGGGAGGGCGCGGCTCAGCTGCAGGGTCTTGAGTTCACCCGAAGAGGCCTGGTGGATCACCAGACTCACCTGGGAGCCGACAGCACCCCGAAGGCGCCGCTCCAGGGTCCAGGCGCTCATGGGCCCGATGGAGTCGCCATCAAGCTTGCGGATCACATCCCCCAGTTGGATGCCGGCCCGGTCCGCCGGGCTCCCGGGGACGATGGCCATGATCTGGGCGTAGATCTGGCGCTTGACCACCCGCAGACCCAGTTCTCCAGGTCCCGGATCAGGCAGGCGCAGATCATCTGGGGAGAGGTAGGCATTCAGAGGGTGGGCCCGCTCCAGCACGGCCTGGATCCCGCCCTGGATCACCTTCTCCATGTCAGGGACATCCACATAGTTGTCCTTGACCAGGGAGAGGACATCCTGGATGTCAGCCAAGCCTGCCAAGGGATCCTTGGAGGCCTGAGCCGATCCCACCCGGACGGCCGGGGCTTCCTTGTGAAAAACCACCGGATAGCTGAACCCTGCGACCAGGGGCAGCGAGATGAGGGAGAGCCAAGTCCGTTGGTGCATGCTCCGATTGTAGCCGTTCATACCCCTCTGCGCTGCTTCAGACGCCGATGCGCTCAGGGTGGGTGTAGATGGTGATCTCGCGGCCCCGGACGAAGCCGCAGAGGGTGATGTTGAGCCGCTCGGCCGCCTGGACCGCCAGGTCGGTGGGGGCGCTGACGGAAGCCACCAGGGGGAAGCCCGCCCGGGCGGCCTTGATGAGCATCTCCAGACTGGCCCTGCCCGAGAGGAAGGCCCCATGGCCCGAGAGGGGGTGCCCGCCCAGGAGCCGCTCACCGATCACCTTGTCGAAGGCATTGTGGCGCCCCACATCCTCGCGGAGCACCACCACCTCCCCTGCCCCGTTGAAGAGAGCTACAGCGTGGCTCGCCCCGGTGGTGTGGAAGAGGGCCTGGGCCTCCCGCACCCGGTCCGGCAGCCCGTGGAGCCGCTCCGCCGGAAAGGGGAAGGCCTCTGTGACCGGCTGGAGCCCCTCGATGAGGGCATCCAGCTCCACCCGACCACAGAGCCCGCAGGAGGAGCTGACGGTGGTGCTCCGCTTGACGGCCGGACGTCCGGTATCCAAGGTGCTGACATCCATGCCCCCCTTCTCCCCCTTGCACTTGCGCATGAGGGTGACTTCCTCCATGGCCTGGATGATCCCCTCGGTGAAGAGGAAACCCGCCGTCAGCTCCTCGTCGTGCCCCGGGGTGCGCATGATCGAGTACTCCTGCACCCAGTTCACCGAAATGATGAGGGGCGCCTCCTGGACCAGGGAGCGGTGGGAGCTCTCCAGGTGACGTGACCCCAACCGGAGGACGGTCACGGGGAAGCGGGTCGGAGTCTTGTCGTCCATGGGGACCTTTCAGGGTGCCTTCCAGACCATCCTGGCCTATTCTCGCAACGGACGGAACGGCGCTTCAGATGAGGAAAGCGCCAGCGGTGACGGGAATCACCACTGGCGCTTGGGTTCACGTCCGATCAGGGTTTGGAGATCCTGGCGGCGCAGGCCTTGTACTCCCCCGTGCGGGTGGTGGTGTCGAAGGCGTCGTTGGTGAGGAGGTTGGTGTTGGACTCCTCGTGGTGGAAGGCCATCCAGAGGGCACCCGGGCGGACCTTGCGGGCCACGTGGGCCTTCACCACCAGGGATCCCCGGCGGGTCTCCACCTTCACCATGTCGCCATTCTTGATCCCCAGGGCAGCGGCATCGTCCTTGTGCACCTCGATGAAGTTCTCGGGGTGCTTGTTCTCGATGGCCGCCGTCTTCCGGGTCATGTTGCCGATGTTGTAGTTGAACAGCGTGCGGCCCGTGGACAGGATCATGGGGAACTCGGGATCGGGCACCTCGGCGGGGGGGGTGTGGGGAATGGCATGGAAGAGCCCCAGCCCGCGGGTGAAGCGCTCCTTGTGCAGGAAGGGCGTGCCGGGGTGGTCCTTCGAGGGGCAGGGCCACTGGAGACCGACCTTGTCGATGCGCTCGAAGTCGATGCCCGCGTAGGCCGGGGACAGGGAGGCCATCTCGTCATAGATTTCGGAGGGGTGGCTGTAGCTCATGGGATAGCCCATGGCCGTGGCCACATCGCAGATGATCTGCCAATCGGGACGGGCCTGGCCGGGAGCCTCCACCGCCTTGCGGATGCGCTGGATGCGCCGCTCGGTATTGGCGAAGGTGCCGTCCTTCTCCGCAAAGCAGGTGGCCGGGAGGACCACATCCGCCAGCTTGGCCGTCTCCGTCAGGAAGATCTCCTGGGAGACCACGAAGTCGATTTTGGCGATGTCCTCGGCCAGCTTGGTGGAGTTGGGCTCGCTGCGGATCGGGTCCTCACCGAAGCAGTAGAAGGCCTTGAGGTGGCCCTCACCCGCCTTCTCCATGAAGTCCGTGACCCGCCCCCCCTCGTTCGTGGGCATGGGGACACCCCAGGCCTGCTCGAACTTGGCGCGGACCGCGGGATCCGCCACCTTCTGGTAGGCGGGCATGTTCATGGGCATGGCGCCCATGTCGCAGGCCCCCTGCACGTTGTTCTGGCCGCGCATGGGGTTGATGCCCGAGGAGCGCTTGCCAATGTGGCCCGTGAGCATGGCCAGGTTGGCCAGGTTCTTCACGTTGTTGGTGCCGCAGGTGTGCTCGGTGATGCCCAGGGTGTAGAAGATCGAGGAGGGGTCGCCCTGCGCGTACATCTCCGCGGCTTCGCGGATGAGATGGGCCTCGACACCGCACTCCTCGGCGGCCTTCTCGAGGGTGTAGCCCTTCAGGTTCTCCAGGAAGGCCGGGTAGTTCTCGCAGCGCTCCTCGATGAACTTGGGATCATGCAGGTTCTTCTCGACGATATGGGCCATCATCGCGTTGATCAGCATGTTGTCGGTGCCGGGCTTGTGCTTGATGTGAATGTCCGCCCGCTTGGCCATCCAGGTGTCCCGGGGATCGGCCACGATGAGCTTGGCGCCCTTGCGCAGGGCCTTCTTCATGGCCAGGCCGATGATCGGGTGGGCCTCGGTGGGGTTGGCACCGATGAGGAAGAGGGTCTGGACATCCTCGATCTCATCGATGGCATTGGTCATGGCCCCGGAGCCCAGAGCCTCGCCCAGGCCCGCCACAGAGGGGCCGTGACAGGTGGTGGCGCACTGGTCGATGTTGTTGGTGCGGCCGGCCACCCGGGCCAGCTTCTGCATGAGGTAGTTGTCCTCGTTGGTGCAGCGGCTGGAGCTCAGGAAAGCGATGGCGTCCGGGCCGTACTGGTCCCGGATCTCGGTCATGCGTCTGCCCACCAGGGCCAGCGCTTCTTCCCAGGAGGCCTCCCGGAAGGTACCGTTCTCCTTGATGAGGGGCGTGGTGAGCCGCTCGGGGGAGCTGACGAAGTCGAAGGCGTACTTGCCCTTGACGCAGAGGCTGCCGTTGTTGGGGATGCAGCCCACCTCGCTGGTGACCCGCACGATACGGTTGGTGCGGGTGTCGACATTGAAGTCCAGCTGGCACCCCACGCCACAGTAGGTGCAGGTGGTGCGCACCTTCTTGAGGTCCTTGGAACGGCCCTTCCCCTTGGCCTGCTTGTCATAGAGGGCGGCAGTAGGGCAGATGTTGACACAGCCGCCGCATATCTCGCAGGAGCTCTCGTTCAGGGAGATGCCGAGCCCAGTGCTCACCTCGATGCTGCCGCCCCGGTTGGTCATCGTGATGGCCTCGGCCATCTGGACCTCCTGGCAGTAGCGCACGCACTTCTGACAGCGGACGCACTTGGAGGGATCATAGTCGAGGGCGGCGCTCTCGCTGGTGTAGTTGGGCTCCCCGGCCTTGGGGGCGATGTTGGGGAAGCGGCTCCGATCCGCCTGGTACTGGTAGCTGTAGTCCTGCAGGAGGCAGTCGCCATCCTTGTCGCAGGTCAGGCAGTCCACGCAGTGTTCGCTGAGGAGCAGTTCCAGGGTGTTCTTGCGGGAGGCGCGGAGCGCGTCGCTCTGGGTGCGGACCTTCATGCCGGCGGCGACCTTGCGGGTGCAGGAGGTCTGGAGTCCCCGCTCCCCCTCGATCTCCACCAGGCAGAGGCGGCAGGCTCCCGTGGGGACCAATCGCGGGTCGTGACAGATGTGAGGGATCTCGAAGCCGGCGGCCAGACAGGCGTCGAGGAGGGTGACCCCCTCGGTCATCTGGAGGTCCCGGCCATCGACATTGACCGTGACGAGCTTCCCCTGTTCCATGATTCCAGTCATATCAGGCTCCGATTCAGACCTTGGAGATGGCCGCATAGGGGCACTTCTCGTTGCAGACACCGCACTTGACGCAGGCTTCCTGGTTAATCACATGAGGCTTGCGTTTCTCACCGGAGATGGCCGCGGTGGGGCAGTTCTTGGCGCAGATGCCGCATCCGATGCACTTGTCTGCGTCGATCACCAGCTGGTAGAGCCCCTGGCAGACCTTCGCCGGACAGCGCTTGTCGCGGATATGGGCCTCGTACTCGGCGCGGAAGTGGCGGATGGTCGAGAGGACGGGGTTGGGTGCCGTCTGGCCGAGACCGCACTGGGAGCCGGCAATGATCTCCCGGCCCAGCTGCTCCATCTCCTCCAGATCGCTCTCCTTGCCGTGGCCGTTGCAGATGCGCTCCAGCATGTCCTTGAGGTGGCGGGTGCCCACCCGGCAGGGGGGACACTTGCCGCAGGACTCCTCCTGGACGAACTCCATGAAGAAGCGGGCCATGTCCACCATGCAGGTGCTGTCGTCCATGACGATGAGGCCTCCGGAGCCGACAATGGCGCCCACGGACTTGACGGTGTCGTAGTCGATGGCCAGGTCCAGGTGCTCAGCGGGAACGCAGCCCCCGGAGGGCCCGCCCATCTGGGCCGCCTTGAAGGGCCGGTCATCCACCACGCCGCCCCCCACGTTGAAGACGATCTCCCGCAGGGTCATGCCCATGGGCACTTCCACCAGGCCCGTATTCCGGACCTTGCCCGCCAGGGCGAAGATCTTGGTTCCCTTGCCGCCCTCGGTGCCCACGGAGGCGAAGACCTCCTTGCCCTGGGCGATGATGCGGGGGACGTTGGCCAGGGTCTCCACGTTGTTGATGATGGTCGGCTTGCGATTGTAGCCGCTCTGCGCCGGGAAGGGGGGACGGGGACGGGGGGTGCCGCGCTGGCCCTCCAGGGAGGCGATGAGGGCCGTCTCCTCGCCGCAGACGAAGGCACCGGCCCCCATGCGGAGCTCGATGTCGAAGTCGAAGCCCGAACCCAGGATGTCGGAACCCAGGAGCCCGCGCTCCCGGGCGGCCTTGAGGGCGATGTCCAGGTGCTCCACGGCGATGGGGTACTCGGCCCGGACGTAGACGAAGCCCTTGCTGGCCCCGATGGCGTACGCCGCGATGATCATGCCCTCGATGACCTGGTGGGGCACGCCCTCCAGGAGGGCGCGGTCCATGAAGGCTCCGGGGTCGCCCTCATCGGAGTTGCAGATCAGGTATTTCTCGGTCCCTGCGGCGTTGCGGCAGAACTGCCACTTCATCCCGGCGGGGAAGCCACCACCGCCGCGCCCCTTGAGTCCGGCACCCAGGACCTCGGCGATGACCTGATCAGGGCTCATGGTCGTGAGGGCCTTGGCCGCGGCCTGGTAGCTTCCGGCCGCCAGGGCCTGGTCCAGACGCTTGGGATCGATCCGGCCGCAGTCCTTCATGACTTCGCGGACCTGCCCGTGGAAGAAGGGGATCTCGCCGCGGGTGGCATGGACCTTCCCGTCTTTCTCCTCACAGAGCCGCTCCACGGGCTTGCCCTCGATGAGGGTGGTCTGGATGATCTCCTCGACATCCTCGGGCTTCACTGGACCGTAGAGGAAGTCGTAGGGGTCGATGAGGATGAGGGGAGCGCGGGAACACTGGCCGTGACAGCCCGTCTCCAGGACCGCCACCTCGCTGTCGAGGCCGGAGGCCGCCAGCTTCTCCTGGAAGGCCTTGCTGATGAGGTCGGAACCCAGGGCCCGGCAGCCGGTGCTGCAGACCATGACCCGGGCACGGTAGCGGCCGCTGTCGGCCAGGGCCTGCTCCTGGACGCTGCAGAGCTCCTGGGCATCCTTGATGCGTGATTCGGACATGGACATCTCCTCAGGCGTAGTTCTTGACCAGGGCCCGGGCCTTGGCTGGGGTCAACTGGCCGTAGTACTCGTCATCCACCATGACCACGGGCGCCAGGAAGCAGGTGCCCAGGCAGGCCACATTCTCGAAGGTGAAGCGGCCATCGGTGGTGGTCCCGCCCACCTCCACATCGATCTCATGGAGCATGGCTTCGGCCACCCCCTTCGCGCCGCGCACGTGGCAGGCGGTGCCGGTGCAGCAGCGGATGGTGTGGCGCCCGCGGGGCGTGGTGGAGAACTGGGTATAGAAGGTGATGACCCCGTACATCCGGCTGAGGGGGATGCAGGTACGCTCGCTCACCTCCGCCAGGATCTCCTTCGGGAGGTAGCCATAGGCATCCTGCAGCCGCTGCAACAGGGGGATCAGGTCCCCTTCCTGCACCGGGGCCATGTCGGCCAGGATCACCTCTGCCTTCGCCAGTTCAGACGCGAGGCACTCACAGCCCTCCCCCCGATGGACATGCGGCTCGCCGGCATGCCCCTTGTCGATTCCAGTCATAACGCACCTCCTTGCAGAATCATCAACACAACACCCGAAATGACCCCTGGCGCCCGTCGAAGAACGCCCAAAGGAGGCTGCCCGGAGGCGGCTTCCAGAGTGGCGCACCGGGATCTGATAAGCCGCAATGCGATTCATCATACCAGACAGCCAAAAAGGCTAAATCGATCAATATTTATCGATTGCGACAGACTCGGCCAAAGTCCCAACTACCCCAGGGAGACACCTGTTTCGTCAGCCACCTGCAGGCTGCCGACCTCCTGGGAAACGAACTTCCCATCGTTCAGAAAAAGGGTGATCAGCACCCCCACCAGGAGCATGGCCGCACCCGTGACGAAGGTGAAGCCAGCGGCCTTGGCGGGCATGTGATCCTTGAGGAAGGCCACGACCTGCGGTCCGGTCACCCCGGCCAGCCCCCAGGCGGTGAGGATGGTGCCGTAGAGGACGGGCATGCGCTCGGCGCCGAAGACCTCACCGACATAGCCGGGCATGCTGCCGAAGCCGCCGCCATAGCAGAGGATGACGTAGCAGACCAGGATCGAGAAGACGATGGGGTTGTTCACGAAGAGCAGGACGATGAAGGCCACGCACTGGGAACCCAGAATCCAGCGGAAGGTCCGCGTGCGCCCGATCCGGTCCGACAGGCCACCCCACAGGAAGCGACCGACGCCATTGAAGATGGAACTGATGGCGATCAGCGTCGCACCCGACGCCGCCAGTCCGGCGATCACGGCGGGCCTCATGAGGGTCGCAGGATCCATCGAGCGCTTCAGGAGATCCTGGAGGAGGGGGGACTGGAAGCCGATGAACATGATCCCGGCATTGATGTTCAGGAAGAAGAGCACCCACATCTTGATGTAGCGGCCCGAAAGAAGGGCCTCCCGGACACCGGAGACCTCCTCCACGGCGCCCGCCACCTTCCCGGCGGAGGGTGGATTGACCATGAAGAAGCCCGCCAGCGGGGCCACCACCAGCATGATCACCCCGATGCTGGCGAAGACCTGCACCAGATTCCTCCCCGTCCAGGCCATGAGCGCAGGCGCCAGGAGCTTGGACATGACCAGGGCACCGAGCCCGAAACCCATGACCACCATGCCCGTGATGGCACCCTTGTGCTCGGGGAACCACTTGGCAGCGGTGGCCACCGGGACGACGTAGCCTAAACCGAGCCCGCAACCGCCCACCAAGCCGTACCCGAGGTAGAAGAGCGGCAGGGAGTGGAGCTTCAGGGCGTAGGAGGCGATGAGGTACCCGGCACCGAAGAGCAGTCCCCCCACCATGGCCAGATATCGAGGGCCATACTTGGGAAGCTTCATTCCAGCCCAGGCGGCGGCGAAACCGACAGAGAGGATGGCCAAGCCGAAGGCCCAGGCGGCTTGGCTGTTGGTCCAGTGGTTGGAGGCCATGATCGGCTTCTGGAAGTAGCTCCAGGCGTATTCCGTCCCCAGGGCCAACTGGAGAAGGGTACCCATGACAGGAATGAGCCATCGGTGATTCTTGCGGGACTGCGGATCGGTCATGCCTATCAGCTCCAAAGAGCCGATATTAGCGGAATATTAATCGATAATTTTTTCTTGTTTCCTGCGAGTTCCGGAAGGGGTCTCCCAAGTGCTCATTCTACAGAGCTAAGTCATCGATGCAAAGCTTGACGGCCGCGTTCCCAAGGGGACGGGAGAGGGCCTTTCGCGCGGCAGGATCCGCCATCAGTTGCCCCACGCTCTCGGCCAGCCTGAGGACAAAGGCCTCCCCTTCCTCCACCACCTCAGCCCGGCCTTCGGCGGCCATGGCCCGGGCGTTCATCCGCTGATGGTCCCCGGCACTGGTGGGCAGGGGCACCAGGATGGCAGGGCGGCCGCAGGCGATCAGCTCGGCGCAGGTGCTCGCCCCGGAGCGGGAGATCAGGAGGCTACTGCCTTCCATGACTCCGTCCATGCCTTCCAGGAAGGGCACCAGGGTGTGCCGGGGGTGGCGTGGGCGGCCCTGGAGGGCCTCCATTTGGGTGGGACCGGCCTGGTGCAGGATCTCCCAGTCCGGGTGGGTCTCCAGGAGTCCCTGCCCGAGTTCCAGCAGGGCCAGATTGAGGGCCCGGGCTCCGCCGCTGCCCCCCAGCACCAGGAGCCTGAAGGGTGGCCGCAGGGTCTCCAGGGGTTGGAAGTCCCGCAGGAAGCTCGCCCGGACGGGGGTGCCGACCACCCGGCAGGCCGCCCCGGGCAGGCACCTCTGCACCGCCTCCATGCCGCACCAGACCCGGCGGGCACCCCCGGCCAGATGACGGACCAGGGCGCCCGGAGCCGCGTTGGACTCATGGATGTAGTAGGGGATTTTCAGGGACCGGGCCGCCAGCAGAGCCGGGGCGCTGGCATAGCCCCCAGTGCCGATGACGGCAGCGGGACGGGCCTGCTTCCAGACCCGCACCAGAAAACGGTGGGCCCTCCAGAGCTTGAGCACGGACTTCAGGACCCGCAACGGGGAGCGGCCCAGGAAGCCCTCGACATCCAGCAGGACATGGGGCCAGGGGGACTGGGGCAACTGGCGGGCCTCGATACCCCGCCGGGCGCCCACGAAGGCGACGGGGCGCTCCGGCCAGCGAACCCTGGCCTCCTCCGCCAAGGCGATGGCAGGGTAGTAGTGTCCCCCCGTGCCACCCCCCGTAAAGACCAGGGCATCTTGGAAATCAGGCTCGCTCATGCCTCCAGGCTACCCTGCCCTGGGCCGGAAAACGGTCTCTCAGCGGAGAAGGCTCACTTCTTGCCAGGTGGCTTGATCCCCAGCTTCCCGGCGGAATGGTCCCGCCCCAGGAAGAAGTTCTGCCACGAAGAGGTCCACTTGAAGTCGGCATTGGGAGGCGGCAGGATGTCCCCATCCAGCTGCGCCTCGGCGCCATGGCTCTTCAGCCGCTCATAGGCCCTGACGTAGATGCACTTGCGCTCGCCCTGGCACCCTTTGGGGTAGGACTCGCAGTAGCCATCCCGCCCTCCGCCACAGGGGCCGTTGCGCTGGTTCTTGGGGCACTGGCTCATGGGGCAGAGATAGGCCAGGTCGAAGAGGGCGCAGTCCCCGCAGGCCTGGCAATCATTGGTGACCCCCTTGCAGAGATGCTCCAGGCGGGCATAGGCATGCTCCAGCTTGGAACCGTCCATGGCCCCGGCCAGGGTCTGCATGGGCTTGAAGAGCAGGCCGTGGGGATCGAAGGCGGTGTGGTGCAGCACCTGCATGGCCTTGTAGCGCAGGGTCGCATCGGGACGCTCGGGACGCGGGGCGGGCACCTCGGTGTTGAGCCCAGTGGCAGGGTCCCGCTCGAAGTAGTAGAAGCCGTCCTTCAGGGGAAAGTCGAACTCCCGGACCAGATCCTGCCATCCGGGCAGCAGCTCTTCGCCCCGATCCAGGATGTATTCGACATCCGGATAGCTCATGCCATGCCCCCCGATGTGGACACCGGCGAAGCCCATCCCCTTCATGAAGGCATACATCTTCGCGGCCCGCTCCAAGCGCTTGGCCTTGCCCTTGTCGGCGTCCTTGGACTCGCCTTCCAGCGCCGACACCAGTGCGTCCGTGGCGACACAACCCGGCAGTCCGTTGCGGTTCATGAGCCTGGCCGCACCGAGGGGCAGCACAAAGATGTTGCCCAGCACCGGGATCTCCCCGAAGCCGAGGCGGCGCACCATGAAGAGGAGCTCCTGGAACTTCCGGGCATCGTAGCCCAGCTGGGCCACGATGAATCCGGCCCCGGCCTGGAGCTTCTTCCTCAGCTTGAAATACTGGGTCACCTGCTCGGCCTCGGTGGCCTTGAAGGGGCTCCCCGCCGCCCCGGCGAAAAAGTGAGTGGGCTTGAGGCGGCTGACCCCCTTGGGTCCGGGGATCTCGAGCCCCTCGTTCATCGCCTGAATCATGCCCAGCACCTGCACCGGGTCATAGTCGAAGACGGGCTTGGGACGCCCCTGGTACCCGCCGGTGGGGTAGTCCCCCGTCATGACCAGGAGATTCCTCACCTCACCCCGCTCCATTCCGTAGAGCAGGGACTCCATCTGGTTGCGGTTCTTGTCCTTGCAGGTGAAGTGGACCAGGGGCTCGATGCCGAGGCGATTGATCTCCACCCCGAGCATCTCCGCAGAGAGCGCAGGGTGCCCGCCGGGGTTGTCGGTGATGGTGAGGGCATGGATACGTCCGCCCTTCGCGGCCTGCTCTGCTGCCAGCAGGGCCGTATCCTGGGCCTTCTCGAAGGCCCCCCGCCCAGGCACGAGTTCCCAGGTGACGCTGAAGGTGTCCTTGTCCTGGAGGGAACGCTGAAAGGTGCCGAGATGGTCCACGGGATCTCCTCCTCGATAGCCACTTGATTTGATGCAATTGGAGCCGAAAGGCAAGGGCCTCCCCAAGTGCCCGGGCCACCGCGGAGGGCACGGGCACTTGGGGTGGGGGCTGTAGGCCGCTCCCCCAGCGGATGGCGTGGGACTAGAAGAGCCCGGTGATGCGGCCCTCATTGTCGATGTCAATGACCTCGGCGGTGGGCTTCTTGGGCAGCCCGGGCATGGTCATGATCTCGCCGGCGATGGCCACGACAAAACCGGCGCCGATGGAGGCGCGGATCTCCCGCACTGTGATCCTGAAGCCCGATGGACGCCCCAGCTTGGTGGCGTCATCA
The DNA here is from genome assembly GCF_963677305.1 of uncultured Holophaga sp. Lineage (GTDB taxonomy): Bacteria > Acidobacteriota > Holophagae > Holophagales > Holophagaceae > Holophaga. The sequence goes on along the minus strand of NZ_OY781925.1, from coordinate 1,871,117 downwards.
CTGAAGCTGTACTGGGTCTTGGCCATGCAGATGGGGGTCTTGTCGAAGCCCATGGCGGTGAGCTGGTCGATCATCTTCGAGGCCGCAGGGCTGTAGTCCACCCCATCCGCGCCGTAGATCTTCGTCGCGATGGCGTGGATCTTCTCCTTGATGGGGAGCGCGGCGTCGTAGAGGAACTTGAACTGCCCCTTTCTGGCGAAAGCCGCTTCCACCTTCTTCGCGAGGTCCAGACCGCCCTCGCCACCCTTGGCCCAGACCTCCGAGATGGAGACCTCGGCGCCGATGCCGTTGCAGCACTCCACCAGGCAGTCCAGCTCAGCCTGGGTGTCGGTGGGGAAGACGTTGACGGCCACCACGGGGGCGATGCCGAAGCCCTGGACATTCTCGATGTGCTTCTGGAGATTGGCCAGGCCCTTCTTGAGGGCCTCCAGGTTCTCCAGGCCCAGGTCGGCCTTGGCCACGCCACCATGCATCTTGAGGGCGCGAACCGTGGCCACAAGCACCACGGCATCGGGCTCAAAGCCGGCGAAGCGGCACTTGATGTCCATGAACTTCTCGGCCCCCAGATCGGCACCGAAACCCGCCTCCGTCACCAGCACATCCCCCAGCTTGAGGGCGAACTTGGAGGCCATGAGGGTGTTGCAACCGTGGGCGATGTTGGCGAAAGGTCCGCCATGGACAAAGGCAGGGGTGCCCTCCAGGGTCTGGACAATGTTGGGTTTGATGGCGTCCTTGAAGAGGGCGGTCACGGCCCCGGCCACCTTGAGATCGGCCACGGTCACGGGCTGGTCCGCGTGAGTGTAACCCACGACGATCCGGTTCACCCTGGCCTTGAAGTCATCCAGGTCGGAGGCCAGGCAGAGGATGGCCATGAGCTCAGAGGCCACGGTGATATCGAAGCCGGTCTCCCGGGGCATGCCATTGGCCTTGCCGCCCAGGGCCACGATGGTCTGACGCACGGCACGGTCATTGAGGTCCATGACCCGGCGCCAGGTGATGCGGCGCAGGTCGATGCCCAGGGCGTTGCCATGGTGGATGTGGTTGTCGATGGCCGCGGCCAGCAGATTGTGGGCCGTGGTCACGGCGTGGATGTCACCCGTGAAGTGGAGATTGATGTCCTCCATGGGGACCACCTGGGAGTAGCCGCCGCCGGCGGCGCCGCCCTTCACACCGAAACAGGGGCCCAGGGAGGGCTCCCGCAGGGCGATGACGGTCTTCCTGCCCAGCTTGTGGAAGGCATCGCCCAGTCCCACCGTGGTGGTGGTCTTGCCCTCGCCCGCGGGAGTGGGGTTGATGGCGGAGACCAGGACGAGCTTGCCATTGGGGCGGTCCTTGATCCGGTCCCAGACCTTGAGGGAGACCTTGGCCTTGTACTTGCCGTAGAGCTCGATGTCATCCTCGGTCAGGCCGATCTCGGCTGCCACCTGGGTGATGGGCAGCATGGTCGCTGCCTGGGCGATTTCCACATCGCTCTTCATGGATTCCTCCGGAAATGGGGAGAGAGTGAAGGGGGTCTGGGACCCGATCTGGTGAAGGCTAGTTCCGGAGCTGCAGCTCGGCAGCCCGCAAGGTGTTGTACATCAGCATGGCGATGGTGAGGGGACCCACGCCACCGGGGACGGGGGTGATCCAGCCGGCCACCTCCGAAACGCTCTTGAAGTCGACATCGCCCACGAGCTTGCCATCTCCGAGGCGGTTGATCCCCACATCGATGACCACAGCGCCGGGTTTGACCATATCGCCAGTGACGAACTCGGGCTTCCCGATGGCAGCCACCAGGAGATCAGCCTGGGCACAGACGGCGGCCAGGTCCCGGGTCCGAGAGTGGGTTACGGTGACGGTGGCGCTGCGGGAGAGCAGGAGGGCGGCCATGGGCTTGCCCACGATGTTGCTGCGGCCGATGACCACGGCGCTCTTGCCCTCGACGGGGATGCCGGCCATCTCCAGCATCTTGATGACCCCATAGGGGGTGCAGGGCACCAAGTGCTCCTTGCCAATGGAGAGGTTGCCCACGTTCACCGGGTGGAAGCCGTCCACATCCTTGTCGGGACGGATGCGCTCCAGCACCTTGTCGGAGTCGATGTGCTTCGGTACGGGGAGCTGGACCAGGATGCCGTGATTGAGGGGGTCGGCGTTGAGGCGGTCGATGACCGCCAGGAGTTCCTCCTCGGTGGCGGTGCCAGGCAGGCGGATCACCTCGGAATGCATGCCCAGTTCGACACACTTCTTGTGCTTGCTGGCCACGTAGACCTTGGAGGCGGGGTCCTCACCCACGATCACCACGGTCAGCATGGGGGTCACCCCGAACTCGGCCCGGAAGGCCTGGACCCGCTCCCGCACCTGCTCGCCGAGCTGTGCTGCAATTGCTTTCCCGTCGAGGATCTTGGCTGCCATGGGTGCTCCAGTCTGGGTGTCATTGGGGGGATTGAACCACAGGATGAGAGCAGCCCCATGCCGATGGCAGAGGCCATCGGTCATGGACCGGAGGCGGGAACAGACTTCCGTCCCGATGCGACCATCCTGGATCTTCAAAACTACCTGACAATTTCAGACCGCCCTCGGAAAAGGATCGGGAAGCGGCTGGTGTTCTGATGTAGTGATATGATCAGCGCTCGAAATCGGGAGCGTCAAGAAATTCTTTTCGTGCATTTTTTCACTATTACAATGATTTATGCGCCCCTCCGGGGTCGCCCTTCTCACAGAGCCCAGAGTGACCCAGCTGACAAATCTGATCCTGGCCGCCGCCCTCTCCATCGGCCTTCCTGCCCTTCACGCTGGGGATGATCCAAGGGCTCTGATGCTGCAGGCCCGAGGTCTCCAACGGCTGGGCCAGCCAGAGGGGCTCCGGAATGCCGCAGGGCTCTACCGAAGGGCCATCGAGCTGGTCCCGGGCAGCGGGGAAGCGTACCTGCGCCTCTCTGAGTGCCTCAGCGAACTGGGCGAGACCGAGGGCGCCCTGAGCGCGGCCCGGAAGGCGGTTCTGCTCGCTCCCCGGAATGGCGAGGCCTGGGGACACCTGGGCGTGCTCTGCCACAACCTTGCCCGAGGGCGGAAGGACTTCCTGGAGCGGGCGAGGGAGGCTCTGTCCCGGGCCACCACCCTGCTCCCCCAGGACATCGAACTGTGGTGGAGGCTCGGAGAAGTCTGCCAGAGCCTCCAGGATGGCAAAGGGGCCGTCCAGGCCTGGGTGCGTCTGGGGCGCCTCCACCCCACTGCCCAGTTCCAGGGCCGATCCCTGGAGGACTACGCATGGGAGAACGCCGCCGAGGGAGCGGAGCGCCTGAAGCTCTATGAGCCCCGCCGCGAAGCCATCATGGCCCTGGCCACGCCTCTGGACGCCTCCCCACGCCACCTCAAGATGCTCGAGGACCTGGCCCGGGAGCAGGCCGAGCAGGGATTCCTCGGACATGCAGAGGAGAGCTTCCTCCTGCTGCAGTCGCACCTCCCGGAGGAACCGGGGGTCTGGGAGAACATCGCCCTGGTCCGGCTCCGCACCAACGACTTCAAGGGAGCCATGGAGAGCCTCGATCATGCCGAGGCCCTCAGGCACCGCCCGAGGAACAGCTACTACCGGGCCCTCTGCCTCATGAACCTGGGCCGCTTCCCGGAAGCCGGGAAGGGGCTGCAGGCCCTGCTGGCTCCTCCGGCGACGGAGCCTGAGGCCATCCTGGCTTCGACCCGGGAGCTCCTGGTGACCTGCGATCTCCTGGAGGATCAGCCCGACCAGGCGCTGGAGCGCATCAAGAGCTGGAACGCAGAGGCCCAGGACCGGCCCCGGATCCAGTCCGTGGCCTTTGTGGCCCGGGTCCGCAGGAGAGACTACAAAGAGGCCTGGCAGATCCTCCTCGCGGGGCGGGAGAAGCACTGGGATCAGGAGGTCTTCGGACTCCTCCAGTCCTGCCCTCCGGCCTTCTTCAGCCGCAGCTCCCCCCGGAGAGCCGAGAAGAAGGTGCTCCGCCAGCTCGAACGGGAGATGACGGCCAGCTACTGGTCCTACTTCCAACAGTGGCAGAAGTGTCTGGCCGCCCTGGAGGAGGCCCAGAACATCGCCCCGGCCCGTGGCGTAGAGGCCCTGATCCTCAAGTCCAATGCCCAGGATCAGTTGGGCTCCTGGCAGGAGGCCATGAAGACCCTTCGGGAGGCTCAGGCCATCCGCCCCGACATGCCCCTCCTCCAGAACAACCTCGGCTACCTCATCCTCGAACACGGGGGCAGCCTGGACGAGGCCTCAGCCCTGATCCAGTCGGCCATGAAGCAGTCACCGGATGACGCCTCCATCCTGGACAGCTGGGGCCTGGTTCTCTTCCGGATGGGGCGGCTCCAGGAAGCCGAGACAACCCTCCGGAAGGCCGCCGAGCTCAACCCCTTCGAGCCCGAGACCCGTCAGCACCTCGGCGAGGTCCTCCTCAAGCTGGGGCGTGAGGAGGACGCCCTCGAACAGTGGGAGCGGGCCCTGGCCCACGCCTTCCCCGGCCGCAGGGAACTGGAGGGCCGAGTGCGGGATCTCCGCGTCCAGATCGGAAAACGGAACGGTCGCGCAAACCCCGAGGCCGATGAGAGCACTGAAGATCCAGAGGAGGATCTGCCTTGATCGCCCTGCCGACGACCACCGCCCCTGTGCAGGCACCCGCTCCGGTGCCACAGTCCATCCGCGCCCTCTACGCCTGGGGCTATGCGGGGCCCGATGGCGAGGGCCAGGGCGAACTGGCCATCTCCCTGGACCCGGGCACAGGGCGTCTGGTGATGGAAATCCACGGGGCCGGCGAGCGCTTGGCCCTGCTCAGCGGGGACCGCAGCGTCGGCTATCGGCTCCAGATCCCCCGCCAGAAAGTGGACCGCACCGTATCCGACCTGGCCACCCTGCGCCTGCCCCTGCTCCCGGAGCTGGGCGGACTGGAGGGCCTGCAGCGCCTCCTGACCCGGGGCGAAGGTCCGGGGGTGAAGGTCACCAAGCGGGACGCCAACGGCCCCGTGAAGCTGAAATACACCGGCCAGGACGAAAAGGGGCGCGAGGTCCTGGTCTGGCTCAAGCGGGAGCGCTGGGAGACCGGGGCCTGAGACCCCGGTCCCCCTTGCGGACTACTCGACGACTTCAGCCTTGACGATGCGGTCGTTGGACTTGATGGCCAGAACGACCTGGACATCCGCCTCGCCCTTGCACTTGCCGAAAACGGTGTGCACACCGTCCAGGTGCTGGACACCGGAGCGGGGGCCATTGACGATGAAGAACTGGCTGCCGCCGGTGTCCTTCCCGGCGTGGGCCATGGAGAGGGCGCCCAGCTCATGCTTGTGGGGGTTGCCCTTGGTCTCGCACTTGATCTTGTAGCCGGGGCCGCCGGTGCCGGGCATGCCGGAGGCGCCCTCGCGGGTGTTGGGGCAGCCGCCCTGGATGACAAAGCCGGGGATGACCCGGTGGAAGGCCAGGCCATCGTAGAACTTCTCGTTGATGAGCTTGACGAAGTTGGCCACGGTGCCGGGGGCCTCATTGTCGAAGAGCTCGATGTTGATCTCACCCTTCTCGGTGGTCAGACGGACGTTGGTCATGGGATCTCCTTGCAGGCCCTCCAGCATACCCGGAGTGGCGAACCTAAGGATCCTTGAGCGCACCCTGACATGACCCCCGAATGCAGGTAGGCTGCTAGAGGGGGTCCGGAGCAGGCCAGGCCCGCTCCGATCCGGCGGAATCGCCCCAGGGAGGAATGCATGAGGAAGTCGCTGGTTCTGGTCGCAGGACTCGCCCTGGTGGCACTGAGTGCCGCTTGCAAGAAGAAGACCGAACCGGTCCGGCCCAGGAAGCCTGTCCCCGCCGGAGTCGTCGAGATCCAGTTCACCAAGCGGGTGCAGGGGCCCATCGACCTCAGCCTGGATGGCACCCGGGTTCCCGTGGAGCAGGCCAGCGAAAAGGGAGGCACCCGTCTCGTGGTCACTGGGCTGCCTCCGGGCAAGCACCGATTCGTCCTCATCAGCCCCCTGGACGCCTTCGGGCCCGACCAGGGCGAGTGGGAGGTGCAGGCGGACAAGGGCCTCTTTGACGTCTACTTCAGCCAGCACTTCGAGGCCACCCTCTACGGCAACCCAGATCCCCTGCCCCCGTCCCCCGGGATCCCCGGGGTCAAAGCCCGCCTGGAGAAGAAGTAGCGCCAACGGATGAAGCTCCGCCACTGCCTCCCCCTGTCCCTGGCCGGCCTGGGCCTGCTTGCCCTGGCCACCTTTGTGGGCTGGAAATCCTTCGCGGTGGCCCGGGAACTCACCGATCCCCCCTTTTACCATCCCCAGCCCCTGAGCCGTGTCCGGGGCACCTATGAGGAGCTGGCCCGGGGCGGTCCAGGGGATCCCGGGGGCACCTGGACCGCTGAGGAGGTCTCGGGGCTTCAACTCTGGCACTTCCACCGTCCAGGCCACCATCCAGGCATCGTCATCCTCCTCCACGGCTTCGGGGACGACCGCTGGGGAACCAGTCCGGCGGTACGCTGGTTCCCCCGCACGGATGCGGCCATCTTCACCTATCTGCGCCGGGACGACGCCCTGCGCAAGGGAGGGCCGGCCCCCTATGTGACTTTCGGGGCCCGGGAAGCCGGGGACGTGGTGACCCTGGTCCACCACCTGGAGCAGCAGGGCATCCCCAGGCGCCAGATTCTCCTCATGGGCCGCAGCCTGGGGGCCAGCGTGGGCATCCTCGCCCTGGCGCGGCTGGAAGCCGAGGGCCATGGTCCCCTGGGCGGGATCATCTGGGAGGGCGCGCCCGCCAGCAGCCGGGACTTCGGTCAGCGCCTGGTCCGGGACGCCAAGGACAAGTTCTGGCACCCCTTCCTGGCCCCCCTGATCGGGGATCTGGGCAGTCGCCTGGCAGCCCGCCGTGCGGCCTACCTGCGCCGGGACACCGACCTGATCCAGGTGCTCCACGGACGCCACCTGGAGACACCCGCCCTCTGCTTCCTGGCAACCCAGGACCGCCTTGCCCCGCCCCCTCTGCAGCGGCGGGTCATCGCAGCCTTCGGGCACATCCGGGTGATCCAGGCGGAGACCTGGCACCTGCACTGCTCCGAAGTCCTCGGCCCGGCCTATGACGAAGCCATTCACCAAGCCACGGCCCAGTGGCTTCCGGAGAGGACCCCATGAGCCCCCTGGTCGCCATGGATCTGGCAGGCACCCTGGTCTTCGCCATCACGGGGGCATTCCGGGCCGTCAAATACGAGCTCGACATCCTGGGTGTCCTGGTGCTGGCCGTCTTCACCGGGGTCGGCGGCGGCATCCTCAGGGATGTCTGTCTCGGGGCCACCCCCCCCTTCGTCTTCACCCACGAGCTGTATCTGGCCCTCTGTCTGGCGGGCGGACTCCTGGTCTTCTTCACCGCCCCGCGCATCGCCCGCTGGTGGCAAGTGGTGAAGCTCCTGGATGCCATCGGCCTCGGAGTCTTCGCTGCCATGGGTGCCCTGAAGGCTTGGGATCACCACCTGGGCCTCATCGGGGTGGTGATGCTCGGCACCGTCACCGCTGTCGGGGGCGGGGTCATCAGGGACCTCCTGGTGCGCGAGATCCCGGCCGTCCTCACCAGTGACTTCTACGCCAGCGCCGCCGCCCTGGGGAGCCTGGCGCTCTTCGGCGCCAAACACCTGGGCCTGCCCGACGGCAGCGCCCTGGCCCTGGCGGCCCTGCTGGCCATGGCCCTCCGGCTCATGGCCATGTATTTCAGGCTGCGCCTCCCCAAAGCCGCCAAGCTCCCCGCCGCGCCGGGGATCCTGGCCCACAGGCTCTTCCGGAAGCCCCGTCCCTGAATCAGCGGATGAGCCCGATGAGCTTCCACCAGGGCAGGGCCACGCCCAGGATGGTCACGAAGACCACCAGCGTGAGCGGCAGCCCCAGCCGGAAGACCTCGGCCCTGCCATAGCGCCCTCCCAGGTCCCCCTCCCCCACCAGCACATTCATGTGGTGGAAGGGCAGGATGAAGTGCATGCCGACGGCGAGATAGACCAGCAGGGCGGGCACCACGGGATTCATCCCGCCCCCCGCCGTGAACACCAGGATGGTGGGTGTCACGATCCCCATCACCGCCATGATGCTGCCCACGCACAGGTGCACCGCGATGCTCAGGGCAGTCACCAGGAGGGCGAAGAGGAAGAGGTTGCCGGGCACGTGGGCGGGCAGGATGACCGTGGCCAGCCAGCCGCTCATGCCGGTGGCCTTGCCCACCGCCCCGATGCCCAGGCCCGCTGTAAGGAAGAAGAGGGTGGGCAGGGAGACCCGATTCCAGTCGGCGGGCTCCAGCACCCCGCCGATACGTGGCAGCGCCAATCCGACAGCTGCCAGCAGGGCCACCCAGCCCGCACTGATGTGGTGCAGGGAGTCCGTAGCCCAGAGGAGCACCGCAGCCCCCACCCAGAAAGCCGTCGCCTTCTCGGCCCGGGTCATGCGCGGCATCCTGGCCGCCTCCGCCCGGAGGGCCTCCTTCCGCAGCACGAAGCCCTTGGGGGCCGGGAAGAGCTTGAGCTGCAGCAGAAAGGTGAGAAGCGTCGCGGCGATGCCGGGCACCCCCATGTACCAGAGCCAGGTGATCCACCGGGGTTCAACCCCGGCAAAGCTGAGGGCCATGGGATTGATGGCACTGTCGCCGGTGAGCAGGATCATGGACACCGGCACCGAGGAGGCGAACACCGCCAGCCCCACATTGGCCGCATCCCGCGGCTCCAGCTCACAGGCCCTCACCACGATGGCCATGATGGCCATGACCATGAAGGAGCGCGGCCAGGGGTGCGGGATGACGAAGCTCAGCAGGAAGCCGAGGAAATACGCCGAAGCCAGGATGCCCCGGAAGCTGTGGACATAGCGGAGAATGAACCAGTAGGCGATGCGCCGCCCCAATCCCGATTTCTCAACGGCAGCGGCGATGAGGGAGCCCCCCACCACGATGTAGAGCAGGGGTTTTGTCCATAGGGCCAGCACCTGCTCCGGGGCCGCGGTCCCCGTGAGGATCCACCCCACCAGCAGGAGGAGAGAGGTGAATCCGGGGTGGACCACGCTGCAGGCCCACCAGCACACCGCCAGCAGGCTCAGGGCCAGACACTTCTGCCCCGCCCAGGGAAGCCCGTGGGGAGCGGGCATGAACCAGACGATCAGGCAGAGGATGATCCCGAGGATCCCCCCCAGCTCCCGGCTGTGGGAGGCCAGGCCCCCAGACCTTCCCACGCTCAATTCATCTCGAGGTAGGTATGGAGCTTCCGCTGCTCGGTCAGGGCAGCCTTGAGGGCTTCCACGGCGTCACTGTTGGCACTGACCTTCCGCTTGCGGCTCGGCCCCTCCACCAGCTCATCGGGATCGTAGTGGACGCTGCGGAGCACTTCATCGGTGGTCTGGGCGGGCACGATCTGCTGGATCCGGAAGTCCTCATCCTCATTGAGGATGACATGGGCCTCGTTGATGCTGCCGAAGAGGTTGTGGCGCATGGCCAGGGTGTCCTGGTAGGCGCCGACCAGGAAGAAGGCCAGGTAGTAGGGCTCTCCGCTCTTGGGCTCGTGGAGGGGGATTTCATCCCGAACATCCTTGAGATCGATGAACTTCTCCATCTTGCCGTCGCTGTCGCAGGTGATGTCGCAAAGGGTCGCCGAGAGGGTCGGCTTCTCCTTGAGGCGGTGGATGGGCATGACGGGGAACATCTGGTCGATGGCCCAATGGTCGGGCATGGACTGGAAGAGGCTGAAGTTGGCGATGAGCTTGTCCGCCAGGCTCTTGTTCAGATCCTGGAACTCCTCGGGGATGTATTTCAGGCTCTTGTAGCTCAGGATGCGGCTCAGCTTGCGGCAGACCTCCCAGAAGAGGATCTCGCCCTTGGCCCGGTCATCCAGGCCCAGGTAGCCCAGGTTGAAGAGCGTGATGAGCTCGTCCTTCTGGGTGATGGCGTCGTGGTACATCTCTGCGAAGTTCTTCACGGAGATGTTGTCCCGGGTATAGGCCAGTTCCTTGAGGATCTGGGGCTCCTGTCCCGTGAGCTCCACCCGGTACTTGGTGTGGGTGGTGTCGATGAGGCCGATCACATCCACCACCAGCACCTGGTGGTAGGCCACGATGGCCCGGCCCGACTCGCTCAGGAGGTTGGGCACCGGCACCTGCTCCTGGGTGCAGATGTCCTTGGTGGTGTAGACCACATCCGCCGCGTATTCGGCAATAGAATAGTTCATGGAGCTGTGGAAGGTGGTGCGGCTGCCGTCGTAATCTACGCCCAACCCACCGCCCACATTGAGGTACTTGAGCGGCACGCCCCGCTTCACCAGCTTGGCGTAGACGCGGGTGGCCTCCTTCATGGCCACCTTGACCTTGCGGATGTCCGTGATCTGGCTCCCCATGTGAAAGTGGAGCTCCTTGATGGAGTCCAGCATGCCTCGGCGTTCGAGGGTCTCCACGGTCTCCAGGATCTCCTGGGTGTTCAGCCCGAACTTGGCGTGGTCTCCGGCACTGGACTCCCACTTGCCACTGCCCATGGCATTCAGCTTCATGCGCAGACCCAGCAGGGGCTCCACCTTGAGTTCCCGGGCCACCTTGAGGATCAGGGGCAGCTCGGTCATCTTCTCGACCGTGATCAGCACGTTGCGCCCGGCCTTGAGGGCCAGGAGGGCCATGCGTATAAGCGACTCATCCTTGTAGCCGTTGCAGGTGACCAGAGCCTCGGGGTGGAGGTTCATGGAGAGGGCGATCATGAGCTCTGCCTTGGACCCCGCCTCCAGTCCATAGCGGTACTTGAAGCCAGCCTTGACGATGTGGTCGACCACTTCCTTGATCTGGTTGGTCTTCACCGGGAATACGCCCTGATAGTCGCCCTCGTAGTCGTATTCCTTCATGGCCTTGTGGAAGGCCTCATTGAGCTCCATCACCCGGGTGGACAGGATCTGGGGGAAGCGGAGGGTGACAGGCGTGCGGATGCCCTTCTTGTGGAGGTGGGAGACCACCTCGTGGATATCGCAGGAGAGGTTCTCGTCGCGGGTCGGATAGACCTCGAGATGGCCTTTGCTGTTGATGCCGAAGAAGCCGTAGCCCCACTCCTTGACGCCATAAAGGGTGGCTGCGTCCTGGATGGTGTAGTGCTTCATGGCCATCGTCTTTCCGCCTCCTCAAAGAATTTCTCGAATGCCCATTAAAGGGAAAATTTCGCCAGGAATCCAACGAAAAGTTCGTGACATTCCTATTTTGCTAAAACCCGCGAAAGAGTAGCCAGCCAATGCCGGTGCCGTACGCGCCGGAGCCCCGTCCGACGCGTTGCTTTTTTCCACTGGGAGGTGTTGCGCGGGAGCTCCTTTTCATGAGTCCGGTGCAGCATGGTCTCTCCACCCCAGAGCGAGGGGTCTCCCCAGAGGGGCGACCGATTCCAGGGGCACACCTCCTGGCAGCGATCGCAGCCCGCCACCCAGCGTGCCCCGGGCATGGCTGCAAGCACCTCCGGGGGGGGCTCGGCCTCACTCTCCAGGGTGTAGGTGGACAGGCAGCGTCGGGGCTCGAGGAGGAAGGGTTCCAGCGCGCCCGTGGGGCAGGCATCGAGACAGGCGTGGCAGGTACCGCAGTGGTGCCCCTGGAAGGGCTCGTCCAGAGGCAGCTCCACGTTGAGTAGCAGGACACCCAGGAAGCCCCAAGAGCCCCCCTTCCCGGCGATCAGAAGGGTGTGCCTCCCCTGCCAGCCCAACCCAGCGCGCACCGCCAACTGGCGCTCCAGGACAGGCGCGGTGTCCACGCAGATCCGGCCCTCCAGCCCCGGCTGCAGGGCCTGGGCCTCCTCCAGGAGCCGCTGGAAGCGCGCCTTCAGGATGGCGTGATAATCCCCCCCCCACAGGTAGCGGCTCACCTTGACACTGCCAGGCACCTCACCGGGGATCGCATCAGGCCTGGCGTAGGGAAAGAAGCCCACCAGGGCAGTCTTGGCCCCGGGCATGAGGCTGCGGGGGTCCAGGAGGCCGACAGGATCCAGGTAGGGAAGGAGTTCCGCCCTGCCCTCTCCGAACCACTGCTCCAGGTGCGCGACTTCCGACTCAAAGGGATCGCAGGCCGCCAGGCCTGCCCGGGCAAAGCCCAGGGCCTGCACCCTCGCCAGCAGCCATTCCCTGAGCCCGGTCCCATCCATCCCTCCAGCCTACTGCGGCGAGGGCCCGAGGACTGCCCTATCATGGGGACCATGGCCATTCCGGGAGCCCCCATGAAGATCCTTGTGGCACTGAAGCAGGTCCCCGACACCGAGACCCGGTTCCGGATCGCGCCGGATGGGTGCAGCCTCGACACGGCCGACTTCAAGTGGATCACCAACCCCTACGACGAGTACGCCCTGGAGGAGGCCCTCCGCATCCGGGAGCGGGAGGGCGCCGAGGTGGTGGCCATCACGGTCGGGCCCGAACGGAGCCGGGAGCTGCTCCGTAGCGCCCTGGCGTTGGGAGCGGATCGGGCCGTACAGGTGCGCACGGAGGACCACGGGGACCCCCTGAGGGTGGCCAGGCTCCTGGCGGACCACGCCAGGGAGCAGGCCTTCGACCTGATCCTCCTGGGTCACAAAGGCTTCGGTGGGGACAGCGGAGCTGTGGGTCCCATGCTGGCAGGCCTCCTGGGACTCCCCCAGGTTGGACTGGTCACCCGTCTCGATCTGGAGGACGGAGCCTTCACCGCCGAGCGGGAGACGGACCGAGGGGTGGAGACCGTGACCGGACGGCTTCCGGCCGTCATCACGGCCCAGCGGGGACTCAACGAGCCGCGCTACCCCAGCTTGAAGGGGATCATCGCCGCGAAGAAGCGCAGCATTGAGGAGGAGGAGGCCGGGGACGCCGGAGCCGGGACCCACACCACTCGACTGGCGCTGCCTCCGGAACGGCAGGAGGGGCGCCGTCTGACAGGTGACTCCGCCACCCAGGCGGCCACCTTGGCGCGTCTCCTCCGGGAAGAGGCCAAGGTGATCTGAAATGGAGGCCGGAGTGATCATCGTTTTTTGCGAGTTGCAGAATGGCGGGCTTCGCAGGGCCTCCATGGAGACCCTGTCAGAGGCCCGGAGGCTGGCGGACCGGACCGGCGCGCAGGTGGCGGCCTTGGGGATCGGACCGTACGACAGCGGGCTGGACGAGGCTTCCCGATTCGGCGCCGACCTCCTGCTGAAGGGCCCTGCAGGGCCCCTGGATCCGGAGCGGATCGCCCAACTGATCGCAGGGGTCGTCTCGAAGCGCCACGCCACCCTGCTGCTGGCCGCAGGAAGCAGCCTGGGGCGGGAGGTGGTGCCCCGGGCTGCGGCGCTCCTGGGAGCGGGCTACCTGGCGGACCTGGACAGCCTGGAGGCGGACGGTGCCCGACGCGCGATCTGCACCGGCAAGGTCCTGGCCGAGTGCCAGTGGACCACGGCTGTGCGGACAGCCACCCTGAAGGTGAACCACTTCGCCATCGCCGATGCCCCACGCCCTGTCCAAGTCCTGGATCTGGCGGTCCAGATGGAGGAGCCCCGCACCCGATGCACCCTCCAACCCGTTCCCCTGGGCCGACCGGACCTGAGTGAAGCCCAGGTGGTGGTCGCCGGCGGGAGGGGTCTGGGCAGCGGAGAGGCCTTCGTCCTGCTGGAAGAGCTCGCCCAGGCCCTCGGCGGTGCAGTGGGGGCATCCAGAGCAGCGGTGGATGCGGGCTGGGGCATCCCCCACGCCATGCAGGTCGGCCAGACCGGGCAGACCGTGAGGCCCTCCCTCTACATCGCCTGTGGCATCAGTGGAGCCATCCAGCACTTGGCGGGGATGACCGGCTCCAGAGTCATCGTCGCCATCAACCGGGATCCCCAGGCTCCCATCTTCAAGGTGGCCGACTACGGCATCGTCGGAGACCTTTTCGAGGTGATCCCCGAGCTGCTCCGGCAGATCCGGGCCCTTCCCCCGCAGAGCTGAGTCTCAGGCCTGCAGGGCCTGGAGGAAGAGGGGAATGGCCGGGTTGTCCGTGTCATTGCGCCAGACCACCAGCGAGTCGATGGCCATTTCCGGATCCGCCAGGTCCACGCATTTCAGGTCGAACTGGGCGTAGAGCTCGGCGCGGGTCCGGGCAAGACAGGAAACCCCCAGCCCGGACTCCACCTGGAGCAGGATGGTCTCGACATCAGAGGTCCGCCGGACCACTTTGGGGCTGAAGCCCCGCCGCTCGCAGGCGCCCTCGAACCATCGGCTCATGACGGAAGTCGACTCCCGCGCCGGAAGGATCATGGGGACCTCCTTCAGATCCGTGAGCCAGAGCCGCTCCCGGCCCGCCAGGGGATGGTCCCGGCGCATGGCCACGGAGAGGACATCCGCAGACAGAACCTTGATGCCGCAGTGGGGCATGTCCGGCAGCCCCACGGAGAGGGTGAGCCCGATGTCCACCTCACGGTTCTGCAGCGCTGCATGGAGGTCGTCCAGGGAGTAGCGGGTGAGGTTGACCGTGATGTCGGGATGGGCGCTGCTGAAGCGCTTGAGCACCTCCGGCAGGAACTTCTCCGAGGCCAGGATGCCCAGGGAGAGGCGTCCGAGCACCCCGGATTTGGCCTTGTGGACCCTGTCCACCGCTTCATCCAGCTCAGCGAGGATCCGCTGCACATCCCTGCAGAAGAGCTCGCCGGCCGGGGTGAGGCGCACCGAGTGCTTGTCCCGGATGAAGAGCTTCACATCCAGCTGGCGCTCGAGCTCGGCAATCTGGTAGCTGATGGCCGACTGGGTGATGAAGACCTTGCTGGCGGCCTTCGTGAAGTTCAAGTGCTCGGCGACAGCCATGAAGCAGCGGAGCTGGCGGATCTCCATGCTAGGCCTCGAGCAGAGGCCGGAACTGGACATCCAGGTCCCGCTGGGCCTCGAGCTGGGCCAGGTCCGCCTTGAGGGCCCCCAGGGAGACCTCCGGGCCGACCAGCACCGTGGCCCGCATGTGGAACATGGGCGCGCCGCTCCAGGGCGCCGGGCGGGTGGAGGTCTCGAGGGCCTCGATGTCGACCCCATGTCCGGCCAGTACAGCCGTGGCCGCGTGGACGGTGCCGGGTGTGTCCAGAGAGACGGTCTCCAGCACATAGGGACGCCCCTGGGGGAGTTCCCCGGGGTGCCGGGTCGGCTTGAGGGTCGCCTGGATCCCCTTCGCCGGTGCGCCCAGGGCCAGCACCTCCTTCAGTCGGACAAGCTGGTCGGGCTCGGCCTCGAGCAGCATGATCACCGCGAACTCGCCGCCCAGGATGGCCATGCGACTCTCGGAGATATTGCCATTGCAGGAACTCACCAGGCCGGTGAGCCACTCGACGATCCCGACCCGATTGGGGCCGATGGCTGTTACCACAGCAAAGGAAGGGGAGGACATGGGTCCAGTCTATCCTCAGCTGATCAGTCCAGCGAGATCTTGAACCTCTGGAGGAAAGCCCGGTCCTCCTCCGACCAGGGCTCCGGAGCTGAAGCACCGGAGTTCCCAGCCGCCTCCTCCCCGGGGTCCCGACGGTGGAGGGCTACGGTCGCCTCCACCATCAAGGCGACATCAAAGCCCTCCTCCTGGATGCGACGCGCCAGTTCGCGACTCTCGGAATTCTCGGCCATGGCCCGGACGATGGCCTGCCCCAGCTGCTCGATGAGTCCACGCAGGTGCTCCGGAATCTCCATGAGGCCTCCAGCCGATGGAACCAGGATAGCCCTTCAGCCATCCGAAGAGGAAAGGGAGCCGGGTCAGAAGGTGCGCCATCTGTCCGGGGAGCTATATTTCCACCGAGGCGGGACCATGAGCAAACTTGAAGGGAAGGCCGTAGTCGCCCAAGGCGGAGGTCCGACGGGCGTCATCAACCAGAGTCTGGTGGGTGTTGTCCTGGAGTCCAGGGAATACAGCCAGATCACCCATGTCTATGGGGCACGGCACGGGGTGCGGGGCATCCTCAACGAAGACTTCATCGACCTCTCCCAGACGACGACCCACAACCTGGAGCGGGTGGCCGTTTCCCCCTGCTCCGCCCTGGGCAGCACGCGGGACAAGCCCGACGAGGAATACTGCGAGAAGCTCTTCCGGGTCCTGAGGGCCCATGAGGTGCGCTACTTTTTCTATATCGGGGGCAACGACAGCGCCGACACCTCGCGGATCATCCGGGACTACGCAGTCCAGGATGGCTATGAACTGCGAGTCATCCACATCCCCAAGACCATCGACAACGACCTCCTGGTGACCGACCACTGTCCCGGCTACGGCAGTGCCGGCAAGTTCGTGGTCCAGTCCTTCCTGGGGTTGAACCTGGACAACCACGCCCTGCCGGGTGTCTACATCGGGGTGGTGATGGGTCGGGAGGCTGGCTGGCTGACCGCCTCCAGCGTCTTTGCCCGGCGCTTCCCTGATGATGGCCCCCACCTCATCTACCTCCCGGAGCAGGACTTCGACTTCGAGCGCTTCCTCGCGGATGTGGACCAGACCTTCACCGCCAAGGGGCGATGCGTGGCCGCTGTCTGCGAGGGCATCATGGACAGTACCCGCACCCCGGTGATGTCCCGCCTCCAGGCCGATCAGGAGCGGGACGCCCATGGCAACGTCCAGCTCTCAGGCAGCGGCGCCCTGGCCGACGCTCTGGCCAATGCCGTCAAGACCCGGCTCTCCATCAAGCGGGTCCGTGCCGATACCTTCGGTTACCTCCAGCGCTCCTTTCCAGGCGTCGTCTCAGAGGTGGATGCCGAGGAGGCCCGCGAGGTTGGGGAGCGAGCCGTGCAATTCGCCGTCTGGGGCGAAGTGGCCGGCTCGGTGGCCATACGCCGCACCGGCGACTACTCCGCTGAGTATTTCCTCACTTCCCTGGAGAGCGTGGCCGGGAACACCAAGGCCATGCCCCCCGGCTTCATCCAGGGTGACAATGATGTCACCACGGCGTTCAAAGACTACGCCCGGCCACTTATCGGCAGCCTGCCCCGCTACGACCAGCTCTCAGCTCCCCGGGTCAAGAAGCTGCTGATCCATTGATACCCTGGGCATCCCGCTGGGTGATGTCGAAGGAGAAGTCGATATCCGCCGGCGGGTAGGGGGGCAGCGGGTCCCCTGCCAGCTCCCGCGCCAGCTCCGAAGAGGCCCCAGCCACCCGGGTGATCATCTCCACCACATAGCGTTCATGATCGGCTGGGTAGCGGCCGGAGACCACATCACAGAGCCCCCCGACCATCATCCACACCATGATGCCCCAGGTTGTCTCCACCGCACTGTCCAGCAGGGAGTAGCGTCCAGCCAGGATGGCCAGCCGCATGTCCCGGGTGCCGAAGGGCTCGAAGGCGCGCCTCATCCGGTCCGAGAGGAGGTCAGGGCGCAGGATCCACCACCTCCAGAAGGGGTCCTGCATGGCATCCCGCAGGGTGAGGCGGACAGAGACAGGCATGACCCGACCAGGATCCGAATCCTTGAAGGATGCTGTGGCCAAGTCATTCCGTCTGGCCATGTCCTGGATGACGCAGTCCAGGAGGCAGGCAGCCACTTCGTCCTTCGACTTGAAGTAATTGTAGAAGGTGCCGAAGCCCACCTGGGCGCAGTCCGTGATTTCCTGGATGGTGGCAGCGTCCACGCCCTTTTCGGACATCACCTCGTAGGCGCCCTGTAACAGGCGGCTCCGGGTCTGGATGCGCCGCCAGGGGATCCGCTCCTTCTTCCGGGTCCCGGACGCCTGCTCGACTGGTTCACGCCTGGCCATCCACCGACCTCCCTTCCATATCCCATTGTTCATGATCCGGGCGGCCCGGGAAACCGCAAAAGCCCGGAACGGCAGGCTCCGCTCCAGGCTCTCCAGTGGGATGGAGGGGCTTACTTCCCAGGCACCGGAAAGAGCGCCTTGTCGGCGGCCGGCCAGAAGTCATGGTCAGAGTGGACGACGCGGAGTTCCCACTTCTCGGGCCTGTCAGTCCTGAACCACTGGCCGAAGACGATAGGCCCCCGGCTGAACTGATTCTCATCGAACTTGACCCGGTGACGCATGGTCATGAGGTCGGTCTTGGCCAAGGCCGCATTGACCTTCTCAGGGTCAAGGGAACCGGCGCGCTGAAGGGCGTCCACCAGCACCTGGATGCCCGCATAGCCCGGTCCGATGGTGCAGATGACCGGACGTCCCGTCTCTTTGACCCACTTCTCGCTGAGGCTCTTGGGGGTCTGGTCCCCGAAACCGGGACAATTCTGCAGGGTGCCATCCCACCACATCTCGGTGCCCACACCTTCGGCCAGGTCCCCACCCCAGGCCTTCACATCATCGTACTGGAGGGCACCGCGCCCCAGCGAGACGATCCTGGGGCTGAAGCCCAGGGCCTTGGCCTGGCGCCAAACGGTGCCGAAGAAGGGTCCGGGGCAGTTCCCCCACAGGATCTCCACCCCGGCATCCTTCCACGCCTTCACCACAGAGCTGAAGTCGTTGGTCTCCATGGGGACGAGCCCAAGGTTCTTCTCAAGACCGACCACTTGGTATCCCTTCTTCTTCAGGATGGGACCGAAGAGGGTGTACCACCCCCGACCGTCGGGTTCATCCGAGGCGATCAGTCCGACCTTCTTGTTGGTCTTGGCTCCGAAGAGATCCAACTGCGTGAGCCAGGAATCCATCACGGTGTACCCGGGCTTGGCCCTGAAATCTCCAGGCTTGGCAGGGGTCTCGATGGCGAAGCTTCCCATGCACCATGTGTACTTCCAGTGGGTCGGGCTCTCACTCCTCATGGCCAGCCAGGGTTCCTGGGGGCCCACCCCAGTGATGCAGGGGATCCTGTAGCGATCGGCCACATTGGCCACACTCGGATGCATGGGGAAAGGATCATCCCCGGTGACGATGAACTGAACCTTGTCCTGGAGGATGAGCCCCTCCGCCAGTTGGCCGGCCTTGTTGGGGTCACTCTCGCTGTCCACGGGCACCAGCTTGAGGGTGTAGTGGTCCTCACCGATCTTGACCCCCCCGAGCCGGTTCACATCCTCGATGGCCGTCTTCACACCGAAGAGCCCTCCCTGCCCGAAGGGGGCGAACATCCCGGTCTGGGCCATGACAAAGCCGACCTTTATCTCTTTCTGGTTCTTCCGCTCGCACCCCCCGCCCAAGATCAGGGCGCAGGCGGTCAAAGCGGACAGCAGTATCGATCTGGTATCCATATATTCACCTCACTGATTCAGGGACCGAAACAACCTTGACCATGCCTTCTTTGAGGATCAGGCCCCCCTGCCAGGGGTGCTGTATTCGGCCATGTCGCCTCCCGGAACACCTGCTGGGGGACTTTGCACTTTCATTGATAAACCTGGCGATCGTCCACGAATATTCAACACGAATGAATGATCGTCAACCAAAGAATGCAGTCATGTACGGAAATCACGCCATACGATAATTTGATCACCATTCCACCAAAGCGCGTTTTGGGTAAGATGAACTCCAATCACCCCGGGAGTCCAAGCAATGGTAAGAACCCAGGCCCGCCCTGCGAAGACATCGAAAGGTGAACCCATGGCCTCCGACCGGGTCTCCCGCAAGCGCAGCCAGACCCGCATCCGCCTCCTCAAGGCGGCCTACGAGGTCTTTTCGCGCCAGGGCCTGGACGCCACCACGATCCAGGAGATCACCGAGCGGGCTGATGTCGGACTCGGCACCTTCTACAACTATTTCGCCTCCAAGGAGGAGATCGCCACCCGTGTTCTGGACTGCGTGATCCACGATGTGGCCAGACGGAACGACATTGCCACGGCCCCGTACAAGGTGGAGAATCCGCTCTTCGTGCAGCCCACCTCCATCAGGCTCACCATCCGCGAGGCCATCACCAACCCCATCTGGCAGTGGTGGATCCGCCACCCGGACCTCCTGGCCGATCGAATGCGGGAAGGCTTCCGCGCCTACGGCCAGCGGGACATGAATGCCTCCCTGGGCGCGGGCAGCTACAAGTTGGACAACGATGACATGGAGATGGTCTGGGTCATCCACAACTGGATCATCGTCGGCGGCCTGCGGGACATCCTCATCCTCCAGCACCCCATCGGCCGTGAGGCCTATATCGTGGAGCTGATCATGCGGATCATGGGAGTGCCCTCCGAGAAGGCCCGGGAGGCCGCCTCGATCCCCCTGCCCGCCTATCCCCCACCGGACATCGACTTCTCCTTCAGACTCGACGGCGTCGTCGAATAGCTCCAAGAGAAAAGCCCCCGATCAACGGGGGCTTTTCCTTCCAGGATGGGCTCAGTTGGCGTCGGCCATCTCCGCCACCACCGGAGTCGCACTCTCTTCACTGGCGTTAGCGCTCACCGGGCGATCCTCAGCCTTCTCCGGGAGGATCTTGTTCATGATGATGGCCGTCAGGGCACCCACGCAGATCGTGGAACTCAGCATGTAGCCCAGCAGGGGAGGCAGACTCATGATGAGGGGCATGGGCAGGAGCCCGGCCCCGATGGTGGTCAGGATCGAAACCCCGATCACGAGGTAGTTCCGCTCGGTCATGGGATAGTCCTTGAGGCTGGCCCAGCCGCTCATCACCACCGCCACGCAGATGACGGCATAGATGCCCCAGATCACAGAACTGGGCACCAGAGCGATGACATACATCAACTTGGGGCAGAAGGCCATCACGATGGCGATGACACCGGCGCCGAGCGCCGCATGGCGGCTGAAGACCCTCGTCACGGCCAGCACGCCGGCATTGGAGGCATAGCTGGTGACCGGCAGGGCTCCGAAGAAGGCACCGATGAAGCAGCCCAGGCCCTCACCCAGCACACCGCGGTTGATGCGCTTTTCGTCCAACTTCTCTCCGGACATGGCGGTATAGGTGAACCAGGTGCCGGTGCTCTCCACCATCACCAGGATCATGAGAATGGTCATCACCACACAGGTGTTCAGGTCGAACTTGGGCATGCCGTAGGGCATGAGCTTGGGGATGGCGATCCAGGGGGCCTTGGCCACGGGCCCGAAGTCCACATGCCCGAAGAAGCCCGCGACGATGGTGCCCACAATGATGGCGTAGATCACCGAGCCCAGGCCGATGTACTTGGCGATGGGGGTCTTCAGGTGCGCCAGGCGCATAAAGAGGATGAAGGCCACGAAGGTGACGAAGGCCTCCAGGAAGTTGATGCCCGTCTTTCCGGGAATGCCCAGGATCGAGTTGAAGGTGATGGGCATCAGGGCGATGCCGATGATGGTGATGACCGTGCCCGCCACAAGCCCGGGCACGAACCACTTGATGATCTTGCTGAAGACCCCTGTCACCCCGATGATCATCAGCACGATGGTGGCCACGATGAAGCTGCCCACCAGGGTCGGGAAGCCCGCCTTCATGGCGATGGACACCGCCGCCCCGATGATCAGGAAGGTCATGCCCTGCACCACCTGGAAGCGCAGGAAGAGCCCCGCCTGGAGCAGGGTGGCCACGCCGCAGGCGAAGAAGGTCGCGGTGATGAGCCCTGCGGCCATCCCCAGATCCAGCTTGAGGATGGCGATGATGACGATGGGCCCGAGGAAGAGATTGCAGGCCAGCAGGGACTGGAGCCCGAAGAACAGCGACTGCTTGATGCTCAGCTTGTCCTCGGAGTGGATGGTGAGTTGACCTGTGTTCTCCATGCAGATCCTCCTGGGGTCATGGGGAATGGGTGGGGGGCCGAACGGATGCCCAGACGATCCGGGTCCGGAGGGCGGGTCGGGGAAAGGGCGTGCAGTCCGCCCCTTCGGCCACCCCTCGGAAGGGACTGGGCAAAGCGGCAAGCGGACTGATGTATCGATTGATGGTCGGTTATGATTTGATGTCATTGACGAAGAGAAGTCAATCTTTTTCTGATTCCTTATTGTGCCGTTTTTTTCTTGTCAAACCCATGTCAACAGAAGACCTTTCAGAAGACTTGTCAAGACCGTAATACGGTACGAACGACCCACCAGACAAGCCAAGGGACACACAAAAGCCCCCGGATCGGACCGGGGGCTGACTCATGGACGAAGTGCTCCCGTTCAGTTGGCGCCAGCGGCCTCCACCACGGCGGGAACCACGGGGGACTCCTCGACAGCGGGCTCGGGTACAGGACGGTCTTCGGGCTTCTCCGGCAGGATCTTGTTCATGATGATGGCCGTCAGGGCTCCCATGCAGATCGTGGAACTGAGCAGGTAGCCCAGGAGGGGGGGCATGCTCATGATCAGGGGCATAGGCAGCAGGCCGGAGCCGATGGTGGCCAGGATCGACACGCCGATTACCAGATAGTTCCGCTCGGTCATGGGATAGTTCTTGAGGCTGGCCCAGCCGCTCATCAGCACGGCAACACAGATGACGGCATAGATGCCCCAGATCACAGAACCCGGGACGAGGGCGATGACGTACATCAACTTGGGACAGAAGGCCATCACGATGGCGATGACACCGGCACCGATCGCTGCATGACGGCTGAAGACGCGGGTCACCGCCAGTACACCGGCATTGGAAGCGTAGCTGGTCACGGGCAGGGCTCCGAAGAAGGCGCCGATGAAGCAGCCCAGGCCCTCACCGAACACACCGCGGTTGATGCGCTTCTCATCCAGCTTCTCCCCGGACATGGCGGTGTAAGTGAACCAGGTACCGGTGCTCTCCACCATGACCAGGATCATGAGGATGGTCATCACCACACAGGTGTTCAGGTCGAACTTGGGCATGCCGTAGGGCATGAGCTTGGGGATGGCGATCCAGGGGGCCTTGGCCACGGGCCCGAAGTCCACATGCCCGAAGAAGCCCGCGACGATGGTGCCCACAATGATGGCGTAGATCACCGAGCCCAGACCCAAGTATTTGGCCACAGGAGTCTTGAGGTGTGCCAACCGCATAAACGCAAGGAAGGCGACGAAGGTGACGAAGGCCTCGAGGAAGTTGATCCCGGTCTTCCCGGGGATGCCCAGGATGGAGTTGAAGGTGATGGGCATCAGGGCGAGGCCGATGATGGTGATGACCGTGCCCGCCACGAGTCCGGGCACGAACCACTTGATGATCTTGCTGAAGACCCCTGTCACCCCGATGATCATCAGCACGATGGTGGCCACGATGAAGCTGCCCACCAGGGTCGGGAAGCCCGCCTTCATGGCGATGGACACCGCCGCCCCGATGATCAGGAAGGTCATGCCCTGCACCACCTGGAAGCGCAGGAAGAGCCCCGCCTGGAGCAGGGTGGCCACGCCGCAGGCGAAGAAGGTCGCGGTGATGAGCCCGGCGGCCATCCCCAGATCCAGCTTGAGGATGGCGATGATGACGATGGGTCCGAGGAAGAGGTTGCAGGCCAGCAGGGACTGGAGGCCGAAGAACAGCGACTGTTTTATGGTCAGCTTGTCCTCTGAGTGGATGATGCCTTGATCGTTCATTGCCATAGTTCCTCCTTTGAGAATGAAGAGACTGGATTCAGAGACCGGGACCCACCCACCGACAAGGCCAAGCCAGCCCGACGGCAAAGGGGGCACAAATCCGATGGGAAACCACACCATCCTTACTGGCGCCCGATCCGAGCGGGATCACGGGCCCCTGCCCCGCCCTGCGGGGACGGCAGAAACCGGAGAAAACCGGAAGCGGGCCGCAGTCCTGTTCCGGAGCTGCGGCCCCCTGCCCTGGATCAGCCTTCCGCGGCGGCGATCATGGCCTTGACGTTCTCCACCTTGGCGTTGGCAGGAATGGCACAGCCGCCCGAGAGGATGAACCCGGGACCCATGTCCCGGATCAGCTTGCGAGAGTAGTCATAGACCTTGTCCGGGGTTCCGAGGGTGAGCAGTCCAGCAGCCACGTCACCCTTGATGCACATGGTGTCACCCAGGACCTCCTTGATCTTGTAGATGTCCGTGACCCCGTCCGTCTCGAAGACCGCCCGGCCCTTGGGGATGGACTTGAAGAACTCCAGGTCCCGCTCCCAGTTGGAGTCGATGTGGAAGTTGATGACAGCGCCCTCTTCGATGATGGCGTCGGCCACCTGCTTGAGGTACTTCCAGACAAAGCGCTCCCAGAACTTGGGGCGGAAGAACTCGCTGGCTCCGCGGGCAGGGGAGATGAAGACGTACTCGGACTTGGTGGCACGGATCGCAGCGCGAAGCTCGTTCAGGGTCTCCTGCTGGATGACGTCGATGACGGCTTCCACCTTGTCGGGGCACTGATAGAGGTCCTTCATGTAGCAGGGCATGGAGCGGCCGCCGCTGATGCGCTCGTTCACGAGGTTGATCACCAGAGGGGAATAGACCACATAGCCCGCATCTTCGAAGTTCTGCACCATCTTGGGGATGTGCTGGAGCTCCTCCAGGATCTCGTCGAGGGGGATTCCCAGGCGCTTCCGGAGGTAGTCGTCCTCGAAGGCGCGCCAGCCCTTGTTGAGGATCGTGTCGTAGTCCTCACGGGTCATGACCTCCTTCTCGTCCAGCTGCCAGAGGGCATCGGCGGGCAGTTCCTTCCCGGGCATCTTGATGCGGGTCATGAAGCCCAACGGGAAGAGGGGTGCGGCCACGAAAGCCGAGTCGGAGCCGTCGATGTTGCCCAGATCCTTCATGGATTCGACCATCACCTCGTTGGAATAGCGGAGGCTCTGCCCAAACTTGTCCATGGGGGCGCCCATGTGCTTGGCACAGAAGGCATCCATCAGCAGCACCACGGGGGTCTTGTCAGGCTGTTCCAGGGCCACGGCCTTGCGGATGCGCTCCTTGCGCTCAGCCAGCAGTTCAGCATTAGTCTTCATTCAGCACCTCGAATCTCAGTCAATTTTGCACTGATTTCATTTCAAATGGAGCGGACAGTCTCAGGCGATCCCCAGAAGCCTTTTGGAGTACTCAACCGAATCCTGGGCTGTCTTGCAGTAGGCATCGGCGCCCACATAGTCCGCTGTGGTCTGGTCACAGGGCCCGCCACCGATGAGGATCTTGAGACCATCCCTCAGCCCGGCGGCCTCAATGGAGGCGATGCATTCCTTCATGCCGTCGAAAGCGGTGGTCAGGAGACAGGATATGCCCACAATCTGGGGCTTGTGCTCCTTGATGGCTTCAATGTATCGGGCCGTGGGGACATCCACCCCGAGGTCGATGACCTTGAAGCCATTGCAGCTCATGACGGTGGTGACGATGTTCTTTCCGATGTCGTGGATATCGCCATAGATGGTGCCCATCACCATGGTGCCGTGGCTGGGGGCATCCCCGGCGTCCAGATCCCCACCGATGAGGGCAGCGGCCTCCTTGAAGATCTCGGCCGACATGATCAGCTCGGAGAGGTAGTATTCCTTCTCCTCATAGCGCTTGCCGACGATGTTCATGCCCTCCTGGAGCTTCTGGATGATCTCCAGCGCGGGCACGCCCTGGGCCTGCAGGGACTTCACTTCAGCGGTGAGGACGGACTCCTCGAGATCCGCCATGGCGTTGATGAGCGTGTTACTCATGTCTAGGACTCCTATGGGAGAAAAGGGGGCAGCTTGCCCGGAGCTGTTGCGACAGGCAAGAGGCGACAGGACTCAGGACCAGGCCGTTTGCCTCAGAGGCTGGGGAACGTCATGGACGGACGGCATCCGGGACGCAAGGGTCTTGCAGGGGCCAGCCTCAACTCGTTTGGGAACAGAAGTGAATTTGCCACATAAATGAATACAGTTCAACTAAGACTTTCGATGTCTTTTCAGGCTCTTTTTGGATTTTTCAACCGTTTTACTAAACAAAAGGCCATCCCAGGCTGGAACGGCCTTCTTTCCCCATGCCCGGGGACGACTCGACACCCAGGAACTTCTTGGCAGACTCCACCGGGTCCTGGGGAGCCTCAGTACGCCTCGGCCCCGTCGAAGGCCGTGGTGACGCTGTTCAGGCCCTCCTGGAGCTTCGGGATGATCTCCAGAGCCGGAGGGAGGATGAGGTCAGTTGTAACGGCCGTACTTGTCAACGGCGTCGAAGAAGGCCTTCATGTTCTCGTGCTTGGCGTTCATGGGGGCGCAGCAGCCCGTCGAGTAGAGGAAGCCCCCATCCTTGCCGACGTATTCGATCAGCTTCTTGGCGTAGGCATCCACATCCCCCGGGGTTCCGATGGTGAGGACCGAGGCGGGGACATCACCCATGATGGCGCAGTGGCCACGGAGCACATCCTTGGCTCTGAAGATGTCGGTGGCCCCATCGAGCTGGAAGACGAACTTCTTGGCGGGGAGCTGGAGCAGGTATTCCAGGTTGTCCGTCCAGTCAGTGTCGGCGTGGTAGATGGCAATGATGTCCTTCTCAGCAAGTCCGTTGATCAGACGCTTCATGATGGGCAGGAGCAGGTTCTCGAAGACCTTGAGGGAGAGCCACTGAGCGCTGCTGCGGGAATCCCCGATGAAGGCCCGGCGGATACCGGTCTGGTCAGCCTGGGCGGCAAGGATGGCGATCATCTCATCTGTGACCCGCTCCATGGCCAGGTAGAGCTTGTCGGGAATCTGACGGACATCCCGGAAGAACTTCTCCAGGGAACGGGTCATGGAGATCACATCGGGGCCGGATCCCCCAAGGATGGACCAGGTGGGGCTCTGGCCCCGGGCCAGGGTCCGCTTCACCTCGTCCAGGTGAAGCTTGGCCTTCTCGGGCAGAGCCGCCAGCTGCTGCTCGGGGGTCGACCCATGGGCCACGCTCCAGAACTTCATGATGTAGGGAAAGAGTCCTTCGTTGATGAGGATGTCCAGATCCTCGCGGGTGGAGGCCTCGAACTCATGCATCTGGAAGGAGGCGTTGTCGTCCAGTCCATAGCCCGGCATCTTGGTCTGCATCAGACCGATGATGTTCATGTAGGGCGCAACGCGCTCGCACATGATAAAGGGATTACTGTCCCAGATGGGATAGGCCTCCTTCACCTTGTCGATGGCGGCCATGCACTGCTCCCAGTCGTGCATGAAGACCTTGTTGGTGATTCCGGCGAACTGGCCGGCGTACTGGTCGATCATGGGCGCGCAGACCACGCGGTCCACAGGCTGGAGATCGATGGTGGCCTGGATTCGGGCTTCGGGTGTCATGACGTCGTGGGCCATGGGGGTCTCCTGGAGGGATGGGGGGGGGAATCCTGCAAGGGTGCCCGAGGGATCGGGATCAGGGGCAAGCGGGAGCAAGGCCTGTTGTCCCGCACAACTCCTCCACAGATAGGAGGATCGGCTGGGGGGCCTCATGGGTTGATGGATGGAATCGGCTTCAAGTACGCCCCGAGTCTGGGACGATTTCGATTTCATGTCAATTTTGATTTTTAATCATTTTTTACGCCCCGCCCGGAATCTCTCCGGAACGGGGCGTCACCAAGGCCAGAGAGGCCGGTTCAACCGGTCTGCATGGCCGGATCGGACTTTGCGTCATAGGAGAAGTCGATGTCGGCCCCCGGATAATCCGGCAGAGGAGCGGTCGTGATCTCGTGGGCGGTCTCGATGGAGACCCCCAGAACCCTCATCAGGAGCTCGGCGATCAGGCGCTCGTGGGTGGCCGGCTGCTTGCCCACGATCACATCCCGTAGGCCACCGACCATGAGCCAGATCAGCTGGCTCCACACAGCTTCGGCCTCAGCGCGTTCCACCTGATAGACGCCCTCCTCCACCGCCAGAAGGATGTCCCGGACCCCGAAAGGCTTGAAGCTCTCCTGCATCCGGTCGGCCAGGAGGTCCGGCCGACGGGCCCACCAGTGCCACATGGGCTGGGAGATGGCCTCTCGGACGGTGAGCCTGGCCGAGAAAGCCTGGACACGGGCCGGATCTTTCCCCTTCCACGGCTGGGTGGCTTGGTCATTGCGCCGGCCCAGGTCATTGATGAGGCAGTCCAGCACCTGGGAAGCCAGCTCGTCCTTGGAGCGGAAGTAGCTGTAGAAGGTACCGAAGCCCACATCGGCCCGGGCCGTGATTTCCTGGATCGTAGCCCCGTCCACACCCTGGGCAGACATCACCTCATAGGCCGCCTTCAGAAGGCGCTGCCGCGTCTGGAGCTGCCGGCGGGAGACCCGGGTCAAGGGTGGGGAGGCCAGCGCTCCGGAGTCTCCCGTTTTGGTCCTCTTCGGCATTCAGGATCCCTCCTTGCACGGGAGCCCAGGCTCCGACTCGATTTGCCATCAGCATGAAACATAACATCAAAGCTGAACATGCAGCCCGGTTGCCCCTGAGGGGGTCCAATGCCTTGAGGGACTCCGGCCAAGGTGCGATCCTGAAAGGCTATGAAACTCGACCGCCTCTCCGACTTCACCCGTTCCCACCGCAATGGCGAGCTCCGCCTCAGCCATGCCGGCCAGCAGGTCCGCCTCCTCGGCTGGTGCAAACGCATCCGCAATCTCGGTTCCCTGGTCTTTCTGGACCTGCGGGATCGCTGGGGGGTCGTGCAGCTGGTGGCGGACGAGACCCAGGTGAGCCCCGAGCTTCTGGCCCGACTCAAGGCGGTCCGCAGCGAGTTCGTGCTGGGGGCCGAGGGTCTGGTGGCCGAACGCGAGCAGAAGAACCCCAACCTCCCCACCGGTGAGATTGAGGTCCGTCTGACGGAGCTCCGCATCCTCAATACCGCCCAGACGCCTCCCATCCCCGTGGATGACGCCAGTCAGGAGGCCAATGAGGACCTCCGGCTCAAATACCGATTCCTGGATCTCCGCCGCGAGAAACTGCAGCGCAACCTCGTCCTCCGCAGCGAGACCTCCAACATCATCCGCAACTACTTCCGGCGCCACGACTTCATCGAGGTTGAAACCCCGATCCTGGGCAAGTCCACGCCCGAAGGCGCCCGGGACTACCTGGTTCCGAGCCGGGTCCACCCCGGTGAGTTCTTCGCCCTTCCCCAGAGCCCCCAGCTCTTCAAGCAGCTCCTCCAAGTCTCGGGCTTCGAGCGCTACATCCAGATCTGCCGCTGCTTCCGGGACGAGGATCTGCGGGCGGACCGCCAGCCCGAGTTCACACAGGTGGACATGGAGATGAGCTTCGTCCGGCAGGAGGATGTCCAGAGCATGGTCGAGGGACTCATGGCCGAACTGGCGCCCCTGGCCGGGAAGACCGCCCAGGGCCCCTTCGCCCGCCTGCCCTACCGGGACGCCATGGAGTGGTATGGCTCCGATAAACCCGATCTCCGCTGCTCGCTGAAGATCCAGGATCTCACCCCCCTCTTCGCCCAGAGCGAGTTCAACCTCTTCCGGGCCGCAGCCGATTCCCAGGGCCAGCGCCGGGTGCGGGCGGTCTTCTTCCCGGGTGAGAACCCCGGCGCGCTCAGCCGCAAACAGCTTGATGAGATGCAGGAGGCTGCCAAGCAGCTGGGTGCCGGGGGGCTGCCCTATGTGAAGTGGGGCAAGGAGGGCATGGCCTCCAGCTTCAAAAAGTTCCTCAGCGAGGCCCAGGAATCGGACCTGAAGGCCGCCCTTGGCGCCGAGGGGCACGGCCTGGCCATCTTCGCCGTGGGTGCCGATGCCCAGACCTCCCGGGTCCTGGGTGAGCTCCGGGTGCGCTTGGCCAAGCAGTTCGGCCTCCTGGACGAGTCCCGCTTCGAGTTCCTCTGGGTGGTGGACTTCCCCCTCTTCGACTGGGACGAGGAATCCCGCCGCTTCGTGGCTTGTCATCATCCCTTCACCAGCCCCCACCCTGATGACATCGAGCTCCTGGAGACTGACCCCGGGGCCTGCCGTGCGGTGGCCTACGACCTGGTGCTCAATGGGTACGAGGTGGGCGGCGGCTCCATCCGCATCCACGACACCGAGACCCAGACCCGCATGTTCAGGGCCATCGGCATCCCCCAGGAGGAGGCCCAGGACAAGTTCGGCTTCCTCCTTGACGCCCTCAGCTTCGGCGCTCCGCCTCACGGCGGCCTGGCCCTGGGCCTGGACCGCCTGGTCATGCTCCTGGCAGGGGTGGACAACATCCGTGAGGTCATCGCCTTCCCCAAGACAGCCCAGGCCCGCTGCCTGATGATGGAGGCCCCCAGCGAAGTGGACCCCCGGCAGCTCCAGGAGTTGGAGATCCAACACGCCAAGCCCCAGCAGTACCGCGCCGGAGTCATGTTCTTCGAGAGCGTCCCAGAGGAACTCAAGGCCCCCATGTCGGCCCTGAAAACCCTGACGGCCACTTCACCGGCCTCCACCAGCACCGTGGTGCTGGACGGCGAGGTGGTCAAGGTGGAGACGACCCGGCTCTTCGAGGACTGAGGACGGGACGACTGAGCATGAGCACCCTCCGCCTCCAGGCCCAGGCGATCCTCCTGGAGGCGGGCTGGGATATTCCGCTGCCAGACCTCTCCTGGTCCCCCCGGCTCTCCCGCTGTGCAGGCCTCTTCGTCCTCTCCAGGGACAGGCGGGGATGCCCCCACCCTGAGATTCGCCTCTCGGTGCCCCTCCTCCGCCGCCGAGACCGATCCTGGCCCGTCCAAGCCTGTGGCACTTGGTGCCAGGATCCTTCACAACTCCTGCGGAGGGTCCTGGAACATGAGCTGATTCACTATCACCTCTGGCACGCTGGCGAGAAGGACTGGGGACACACCGGGCGCTTCCGCCGTATCGCTCTGGAGTCCTTCGGCCATCAGGCGATCACCCATGCCATCGGCGCTGGTGGGGGTGGTACGTCCCCATCCTAAGGCCAGGGGATTGATGATCCGATGAAGGGCTGTGCCACCCGGCCTGCAGCCGGACGCCCCCAAGGAGCCATGTCCCCACCTGTCCGACTGTTCATCGAGTCCCTGCTGGCCTTCGACAGGGCTCGTTGCTGGAGACTGCTGGAAGAGGCCCGCAGTGGCGACTTCTCCATCCGAAGACTCGAGGCCCTGGTCGTCCCAGCCCTGGAGGAGATCGGCAGAGCCTGGGAACGGGGGGAACTGGCCTTGGCGGAAGTCTACATGGCGGGACGCATCTGCGAAGAGGCGATGGCATCCCTGCTGAAGCAACCGACCCAGCCCACAGGGCCGGGGCCCCTCATTGGGGTGGCTGTCCTGGAGGACTTCCACCTCTTGGGCAAGCGGATCATCACCAGCATGCTCCGCTCTGCCGGCTACCGAGTCATGGACTATGGTGGGGGCGTAAAGCCAGCACACCTGATCGAAAAAGCCCTGTCCGACAAGGTGGATCTCCTGATGGTCTCAGTGCTCATGGTCCACTCGGCCATCCACCTGGGGCAGGTTCAGAGGACCCTGGCCAGCACGCCGGGGGCCCCGCCTCTGGTGGTAGGAGGGGCCCCCTTCCGCCTGGACCCGGAGCTTGGCCACCTCCTAGGCCTGCAAAATGTCGGCAGTTCCGCCAGCGACGCGCTCCGCTACGCCCGCCACTTCCTGGGGGAACCATGCCGATGACCTCCACCCAAAGGATCCAGGCGGCACTCATGCACACCGAAGGCGATCGGGTACCCTTCATCCTCTCCCTGGTGCTTCACGGAGCGAAGGCTGTCGGTCTCGACCTTCCTAGCTACTTCCGGGATCCGAAGGCCTGCGCCGAAGGTCAGATCAAGCTGCGGGAGCGTTACGGAACCGACGCCCTCGCAGGGATTCCCTATGCAGCTGTGGAATATGAAGGCTGGGGCGGCGAGAGCCTCTTCAGCGACGAGGGTTCCCCCAACGCCGGTGCACCCCTCTTCGGCCCCAAAGAGCTAACCAGGGGAGTGGAGCCTCCGAGGGTTCGGGATTCCCCCCGTCTCCAGCAGATACTCACGGGGATCCGCCATCTGCGGAGCAGGGTTGCGGACGAAGTGCCCATCATTGGACAGATCCTCTCACCCTTCGCTCTGCCGATTTTCCAGATCGGCTTCAGTGCCTACCTGGATCTGCTCTATGAGGACCGCCCGACCTTCTGGTCGCTGATGACCGCCAACACCGCCTTTGCCCTTGAGTGGGCGGAGGCCCAGGCCGATGCCGGGGCCTCCGCCCTGGTGTACGGCGATCCCCTCGCCTCCGGAAGCCTGATACCCCTCCCCTTGTATCAGGAGACCGGGGCCAGGGTCGCCGCCGACATCCTGCCTGCCTTGAAGCGGCCCGTGCTCTTCCACCTGGGATCGGCCTCCGTCGGTTCCGCTCTCGACACCATCCTGACGCTGTCTCCAGCCGGGGTCAGCGTCGGCTTCGGTGATGAGCTCGCAGAGATGAAGACGCGCTGCAAGGGCCAGCTCGCTCTCGCTGGCAACCTGAACGGAATCGCCATGATCCACTGGTCCGCAGCCCAGGCCACAGAAGAGGTCAGAAAGGCTCTGGCCCTCGGTGGGCCTGGAGGTGGATTCGTCCTCACGGACCAGCTCGGCGAACTTCCGATCTCAGTGCCCGAAGAGATCATTGGCACCATCGCCGAGGCCGCCCGGACGCTGGGACGCTATCCTCTGCAACTGGAGCATTGAGCGTACGCAAAAAGGCCGCCCTTGGGGGGCGGCCTAGATATTTAACGTCGCGGCGACCTACTTTCCCACCAGTGTCCCTGGCAGTATCATCGGCCCTCTGGAGCTTAACTGCCGTGTTCGGAATGGGAACGGGTGTGACCTCCAGGGTATAGCCACGACGAAGTCGTTGAACTTGTCGTCTTGCTTTTCAAATTCGAAGGGTGAATTAAGGGAGGCTCTCTCGAGAGCGTCCTGACGGGCGGTTTCGGCCGCTTGGCATTCCAGTTTGAGCTTTGCTCAAGCCTGGACTGCCGCGCTCTACGGCTTTTCTTCAAAAAGCCTTCCGAAACGCGCACCTTTGTGTGCATGAAATTGATTGATGAAAGGTCAAGCCAATGGACCCATTAGTATCGCTCAGCTGAACGCATTACTGCGCTTACACATGCGACCTATCAACGTCGTCGTCTACGACGGGTCTCGTGGGGATATCTCATCTTGAGGGGTGTTTCGCGCTTAGATGCTTTCAGCGCTTCTCACTTCCCGACATAGCTACCCAGCATTGCATTTGGAAACACAACTGGAACACCAGAGGTCAGTCCATCCCGGTCCTCTCGTACTAAGGACAGGTCCTCTCAAATATCCTACGCCCACACTAGATAGGGACCGAACTGTCTCGCGACGTTCTGAACCCAACTCACGTACCGCTATTAATCGGCGAACAGCCGAACCCTTGGGACCTGCTCCAGCCCCAGGATGCGATGAGTCGACATCGAGGTGCCAAACCTTGCCGTCGATATGAACTCTTGGGCAAGATCAGCCTGTTATCCCCGGCGTACCTTTTATCCGTTGAGCGATGGCCCTTCCATGCGGAACCACCGGATCACTATGACCTGCTTTCGCATCTGCTCGACGTGTGTGTCTCGCAGTCAAGCTCCCTTATACCATTGCGCTCTGCGGCTGATTTCCAAACAGCCTGAGGGAACCTTCGCACGCCTCCGTTACTCTTTAGGAGGCGACCGCCCCAGTCAAACTACCCGCCTGACACTGTCTCCCACCCGGATTACGGGCGCGGGTTAGAGATCAGCATTGCGCAGGGTGGTATCTCAACGATGGCTCCACCGACCCTGACGAGCCAGTTTCATAGCCTCCCACCTATCCTGCACAGCACAATGCCAACCTCAATGTCAAGTTGTAGTAAAGGTGCACGGGGTCTTTCCGTCTAAGTGCGGGTAACCGGCATCTTCACCGGTGCTACAAGTTCGCTGAGTCTCTGCTGGAGACAGTTCCCAGATCGTTACGCCATTCGTGCAGGTCGGAACTTACCCGACAAGGAATTTCGCTACCTTAGGACCGTTATAGTTACGGCCGCCGTTCACCGGGGCTTAAATTCGCAGCTTCGCTTGCGCTGACCGCTCCTCTTGACCTTCCGGCACCGGGCAGGCGTCAGCCCCTATACCTCCTCTTTGGAG